>NZ_SWMA01000099.1:0-1130 GCF_005222685.1 Segeticoccus rhizosphaerae | reverse complement strand
CACACCTTGCGCCAGTGGGTCTTGGGGAATGCGGTGAAGGCGAGGACCTCGGCCTTGGCCTCGTCCATCAGCGGTCCGACCTTGGGGAACGAGGCAGCGAGTTGGTCGCGGACCTCGTCCCAGGCCGCGGTGACGGCCTCCGGGTCGGGCTGGGCGAAGATCGTGCGGAACACCGCGGCGACCATGTCGGCGTGGGACTTGGGGACGTGGGCGAGCAGGTTGCGGGCGAAGTGGACTCGGCACCGCTGGTGTCCGCAGCCTTGGAAGGACCGCTTGAGCGCCTTCACCAGACCGGAGTGCTGATCGCTGATGACCAACCGCACCCCGGTCAGACCGCGTTGTTTGAGGCTGAGCAGGAAGCTGCGCCAGAACGTCTCGTCCTCGCTGTCGCCGACGTCAAGGCCGAGGACCTCCCGGGACCCGTCAGCGGCGATCCCGGTGGCCACCACGACCGCCATCGAGACCACCTGGCCACCCTTGCCCGGCTTGTTCCGGACATGGAGGTAGGTCGCATCGAGGTAGACGTAGGGAAACGCGCTGTGATCGAGCTGGCGGGTGCGGAATGCGCCCACGGACTCATCCAGCTGCTCGCAGATCCGGGAGACCTCGGACTTGGAGATCCCCGAGTCGGCGCCCATCGCCGCGACCAGGTCATCGACACTTCTGGTGGACACACCATGGACGTAGGCCTCCATCACCACCGCATACAGCGCCTGGTCGATGCGCCGACGGGGCTCCAAGATGGAGGGGAAGAACGAACCCTTCCGCAGCTTCGGGATTCGCACTTGCACGTCACCGGCTTTGGTGGCCAGCAACTTCGGGCGGGTGCCGTTGCGCTCGGTCACGCGGTCCTCGGTGCGCTCGTAACGCTCCGCGCCGATCACGCCCGCGGCTTCGAACTCGACGAGCTCTTGGAGCACGGTGCGGACCGATTCACGGATCATGTCAACGCCATCGCCGGTGCGGAACGCCTCAAGCAACTCAGACAAGGCAGACTGGGACAAGGCCATCGGTGGTTCTCCTTCAGTGCGTGACTTGGTCGTTTCACACCGAAGATCCCGCCGATGGCCGCCTACTTCACGAAGCCCCGCCGTTGGACCTCAAACCCCACCACCCCAAGGGACTCTCCT
>NZ_SWMA01000098.1:0-1300 GCF_005222685.1 Segeticoccus rhizosphaerae | reverse complement strand
TGCGATGTCTCGCGACACCGTTGACAGGTGTCGCGAGACATCGTTGCATTCAGGGTCTTGTTTTGCGAGGGCCTGGTGTGCGGTTGCGTGGTTGGTAGTCGCGGGTGGGGTCCAGGGTGAGCTCGCGAAGGAGTTGGCCGGTCTGGGCGTTGACGATGCGGATGTAGCGGTCGGCGATCAGGGCCAGGACGCGGGTGCCGGCGTGCTGGCGGCCCAGGCCGATGTGGCGCAGTTGGCTGTCGTAGCGGATGGTGATGACGCCGCCGGTGTCGACCTTGTCGCGGCGGACCCGGTGGTGGACGCCGATGGAGGGTTTCGCCGGTGTCGCTTTGGTTCGGGCGGTGTAGGCCTGGGCTGGTGTGTGTCGGTCCAGGGCCCGGTGCGGTCGCACGGTGTTGTAGTAGCGCACGAACCGGTCCAGCTGGCGTTGCAGCAGGACGATGGTGCGGGCTGGGGGCTGGGCAGCGAGCCATTTCTTCATGGTCTGGTGGAACCGCTCCACCTTGCCTTGGGTCTGGGGGTGGTAGGGCCGGGAGTGGTGCAGGCGGACGCCGAGCAGGTCTAGCTCGATCTCGATGGCGACGCGGCCCCCGCGGCGTGGTTTGCCGGTGTAGATCGCGCCGTTGTCGGTGAGCACCGAGCGGGGTATCCCGTGGCGGCGGAAGGCGGCCCGGAAGTCGGCCAGGACGTCGGGGCCGGTAGTGGTGATCCTGGCCTTGGACCGCAACGCGAGTCGGGAGTGGTCATCGAGCAGGTTGTGGATCTCTACGCTGGTGCCGTCGGCCAGCCTCCAGTGGGTGACGTCGGCTTGCCAGCGTTCGTTGGGCAGGTCGGCACAAAACCGGGTGCCGGCGCTCTTGGGTCTCTTGTTCGGCTGCGGGGTGATGAACCCGCGGCGGGCCAGGACCCTCCAGATTGTTGAGACGGCCGGCAGCCTGGCCACCCCCGCGGTGGCCAGGTGAGCGCGGATGGTCTCGGCGCCGGCATCCAGACCCTTCTTGGACAAGCGCTTGCGCAACCTGATGATCTGGTCTTCCAGTTCCAGGCTGATCGCCTGCGGGCTGGTGTGAGGTCTTCGCGACCGCGGCGTGAACGCGGCCTCACCCTCGGTCTTGTAGCGCTTGAGCAGCTGCTGGACCCAGTACCGGGAGATCTTGTAGTCGCGAGCGACCTCACTCTTGGAGCGACCCTCGACCATGACCGACGTGATGACCAGCTCCGCGAGTGACATGCCACACCTCCGCGCTAGGTGCCAACCATGTCGCGGGACAGGTGCCAACTATCTCGTGGAATCAGACAC
>NZ_SWMA01000097.1:0-1346 GCF_005222685.1 Segeticoccus rhizosphaerae | reverse complement strand
GGCGTACCGGGCCGCCTCGGTGGCGGCGAGTTCGGCGGCGTGGGCGGGTCCGAGGTCGGCCCGGTCCCGGCCGAAGGCCTCGATCCATTGGTCGCGGGCCTGCTCGACGGACTCGGCGATCAGGTGGGCGGTGTTCGCCGCGCGTCCCCGGGTCAGCGCGACGTAGGCGGCCGCGGCGCTGGTGTGCTCCCCCACCACCAGGTGCGCACGGTGCACGGTCTCGCCCTGGGCGCCGTAGACGGTGCTGGCGTAGGCCAGCTCGACGTTCTCGCGCACGTAGGTCGCGGGGAGGCTTCGTGGCCCGCCTCGACCGGTCACCGTCAGGGACCCGTCGGCGCTGGTCCTGGTGATGGTCCAGGTCTCCCGGTTGGCGACGTCCAGGCCGCGGTCGTTGCGGCGGGTCGCCACCAGGTCGCCCACCCCGACCCGCTCGCCCGCCGTGGTGGTGACCGCGTGCTGGTCGTCGACCCGGCCGGCGGCGACCAACCGGTCCCGGATCGCGGCGTTGAGTGCCGCGACCTGCTCGCGGGTGTCCGCGACCACCAGCACCCGCCCACCCTCACCACGCGACTCACCACAGTTCTCGCGTCGATGCTCCCCACCGGCGTCGGTGGCGGCGTCGGCGACGGTCTGGGCGAGGGCGTGGAGGCGTTCGGCCTCGCTGGCGTGCAGGACGACCTCGCCGCGGGCCCGCAGGGCGTCGAACACTCCCCCGGGGTCCTGGCCGGCGCGCATGGCCAGGCTGAGGCGGGCGTAGTCGGGGTCGGCGAACCGCTGCACCGCCTGCAGGGTCACCTGGTCCTCGGGGTGGGCCCAGCGGGCGGCCAGGTCCAACACCCCGCCGCGGCCGACCGCGGGCAGCTGGTGGCGGTCCCCGACCAGCGCCACCCTGGCGCCGGCCTCGTCGGCGATCACCAGCAGCGCACGGGCGGTGTCCTGGTCCACCATCCCGGCCTCGTCGACCAGCAGCACGTCACCGACGGCCAGCACCGCCGACCGGCAGGGGCCCTCGTATGCCGTGCCGGCGGCCGGGTCCCTCTCGCCGGCGCGCAGCCTCGTCCAGGCACCGTCGGCACTCTGGCGGTAGCCGTGCTGGTGGGCCAGCCAGGCCGCCGAGGCAGCACGGCTGCCGAGCTGGCGGCTGGCGACCTCGGCCGCCTTGCGGATCGGGGCCACCACCACCAGCTCATGCCCCCGGCGCCCGATCGCGGCGCGGGCCGCGGCCAAGGTGGTGGTCTTGCCCGACCCCGCAGCGCCCTCGACCACCAGCAGGGCCCGGTCCCCGGCCAGCGCGGTCACCACCGCCTGCTGCGCGGTGTCCAACCGCACCCCGCCGCCGACCGCCT
>NZ_SWMA01000096.1:0-1372 GCF_005222685.1 Segeticoccus rhizosphaerae | reverse complement strand
TATAGGTTCTCCGCGACCGGCATGCGGTCGGCGAAGGTGACAGCGAAGGCGTTCAGTGCTGGCTTCCACCTTGTAGCCCATCGTGCCTGTCCGGTGCCCTTGGGGTCTAGTGAGCGGGTCACCAAGTACAGCGTCTTCAGCGCTGCCTGCTCGGTCGGAAAGTGGCCACGCGCAGTGACCGCTCTGCGGTACCTGGCGTTGAGTGACTCGATCCCGTTGGTGCTGCACAGAACGCGTCTTATCTCGACGTCGTAGTCCAGGAACGGTGTGAACCGCTCCCACGCGCTACGCCACAGACTGGAGATCGCCGGGTACGGGGTGGCCCACTTCTCCTCGAACTCCTCGAACGCTGCCCAGGCCGCATCGGCCGAGGCAGCGGTGTAGATGGGTTTCATGTCGTGGGCGATCTGACCCCAATACTTCTTCGACGCGTACCGGAACGTCCCTCTCATCAAGTGCACGATGCACTGCTGGACCGTCGCGAGGGGGAAGACCGTGTTTGCGGAGTCGGGCAAGCCTTTCAACCCGTCGCAAATGATGAAGAACGTGTCGGTGACCCCGCGGTTCTTCAGCTCGGCCAGGACGGTCATCCAGTACTTCGCGCTCTCCCCGTGGCCGGCGGTGCCGGCCCACAGGCCGAGCACGTCGCGGTGTCCGGCCAGGTCCACCCCGATCGCGGCGTAGAACGGCCGGTTGCCGACCTGCCCGTCGCGGACCTTCACGTAGATCGCGTCGACGAAAATTGCCGCGTACACCGGCAGCAGCGGCCGGTTACACCAGTCGGTCATCTCCTCGATGACCCGGTCGGTGATCACGCTGACCCGGTCCTTGGACAGGGATGCGCCGTACACCTCAGCGAAGTGGGCGGAGATCTCCCCAGTGGTCAGGCCTTTGGCGTACAGCGACAGCACGATGGTGTCCACGTCACCCAGGCGGCGCTGCCGCTTACGCACCACGACGGGCTCGAACGTGCCGGCCCGGTCTCGGGGCACCTCGACCGGTACCGGCCCGACGTTGTCGGTCAGCACGGTCTTGGTGCGTGTCCCGTTGCGCGAGTTGCCGCTGCCTCGTCCGTCCACCGCGTGCTTGCCATAGCCCAGGTGGTCGGTCATCTCCTCGTCCAAAGCCGTCTCCAGCACGGTCTTGGTCAACACCTTCAGCAGCCCGTCCGGGCCGGTCAGGTCTTCACCACGGTCACGCGCGGCCTTGACCAGCTCGCGCACAGCGGCCCGCTCGGCCTCCGCCGGCAACTGGGACTTCCTAGCCTTCTTGGGCATCGAGCTCATGCCCGTGAGTTTCTCGGTCATCATGACCTTCCCCGCCGATCCTCATCGGCGTGTCGGGCCAGTTACACCAATTCCCGGACAGTCCC
>NZ_SWMA01000095.1:0-1381 GCF_005222685.1 Segeticoccus rhizosphaerae | reverse complement strand
TTTCTCGGTCATCATGACCTTCCCCGCCGATCCTCATCGGCGTGTCGGGCCAGTTACACCAATTCCCGGACAGTCCCTCGTCGCGGAGCTGCTGGTGGAGCTCGCTCGGTTCGAGGGGGTGGTCGTCCGTCTTGCCCGCAACCTACTGACCCGGTGCGATGAGCTCAATCACCAGATCAACGCGCTCGAAGGCGAGCTGCGTGGCCTGGTTCGTGAGATCGCACCATCGCTGCTGGAGGTCCCGGGCTGCGGCGTTCTATCGGCCGCCGTGATCATCGGCGAGACCGCGGGCGTGCACCGGTTCCGCAACAAGGATGCCTTCGCCCGGTTCACCGGTACCGCGCCAGTGCCGGTGTGGTCGGGCGCAAGCAAGGGAAAGGTGCGGCTCAACCGGGGCGGCAACCGTGCCATGAGCTGCGCGTTGCACATGATCGCGGTTACCCAAGTCCGCGGCGTAGGGTCTGGACAGGCTTACGTCACCAAGCAGCTGGGCCGCGGCAAGGACAAGACCGCAGCGCTACGACTGCTGCGCCGGCAGCTCTCGGACGTGGTGTTTGGCGCCCTGCGCGCTGACCAGCGGAACGCCCCGCAGACGACGAGCGGGACCGCGATCGCGGCCTGAGTGACAGGGGCTTGACATAGGAGCATCGCGGAGCTCGACCGCCCGTCTCGCTGAAGGTGGCGTTCGTCGACGGGCACCGCGACGAACACGGAGTCGAGCCGATCTGCGCCGCCCTGGAGGGCACCAACGCCCAGATCGCTCCGTCCACCTACTACGCCCACCCCGCCCGGCCGCCCTCCTCGCGGGCGGTACGCGACGCCAATCTGACTGAGGAGATTAAAGTGGTGCATTCCGACAACCTCGGGGTCTACGGGGCTCGCAAGGTCCACGCCGAGCTCAACCGGAAACGCGCCGGCACCGGCGATCGGGTGGCCCGGTGCACCGTGGAGCGGCTCATGAAAGCCCAGGGACTGCGCGGGATCCCACGGGAGAAGACCCGCAAGACCACCTCCAGCGAGGGCGCCCAGACTCCTTGCCCGCAGGACAAGGTCGAGCGACAGTTCGTCGCGGACGCCCCGAACCGGCTCTGGGTGGCGGACCTGACGTACGTTCGCACGCACGCCGGCTGGGTCTACGCGGCGTTCGTCCTCGACGTGTTCTCCCGGGTGGTGGTGGGCTGGCAGGTGTCCACCAGCCTGCGCACCGACCTGGCGCTGGACGCCCTGGACATGGGCCTGTGGGCGCGGCAGCGCGCCGGCCAGGATGTCACCGGCTTGGTCCATCACAGCGACCGCGGCGTGCAGGGCGGATTCCAGCGGTCGTCGCAACACCTTGATCACGGAGGTGTTCGGTGGGACGACGCAAGAAGGAGTTGCCAGC
>NZ_SWMA01000094.1:0-1426 GCF_005222685.1 Segeticoccus rhizosphaerae | reverse complement strand
CTAGTACTACAGCCGCACTTATGGTGAGGCGCCGCGGCGGGCGTAGTGGCAGCGTTGGGCGCGGGCTTGATGTCGGCGTCGCCAGTGGGACCAGTCGAGGACTTCGCTGACGGCGGGCGCTGTGCGCCAGATGAGGTGGGCCAGCAGTGCTCGGACTTCGGGGACTGTTAACGGGATCAGCTCTTGGGCGGGTTTGCTGTGGGCCCCCTTTTTGCGCCGGCGTCGGCGGTGGTGATGGTCAGGAAGGCGTGGGCCAGCATGGACAAGGTGATGTGTCGGTACCAACTGTCGTAGCGACGGACCTGGTACTGGTCCAGGCCGGCTTGTCCCTTGGCGGTCTGGAAGGTTTCCTCGATCGCCCAGCGGGCTCCGGCCACTCGGACCAACTCGCCCAGTCGGGTGCGCGGCGGCCCGTAGCACAGGTAGTAGGCGAGGTCTTGCGGGTCGGTGGTGCTGCGGCGGACCAGCAGCCAGTAGCGGCGCTCGGCCTCCAGTGGCCGGATCGGCGCCTTGGCCCAGTGGTACAGCCGCGGCCCCTTGGCGCCCGCGCCGGCCGAGATCGTCTTCCACGCCTGGGCGGGCAGGTGCGCGGCGAGCTCGTCCGCGCGCAGCTCGGTGAGCTTCCCGTCGAGGGTGGCGATCACGTGCTGGTTGACCGGAACCGCCAGTACATAGGGCAGCTCGCGCTCCTCGAGCATCATCCGCAGCCGCGCGTGCTGGCCGTAGACCTCATCGCCTGCGACCCACCCGGCGGGCACGTGCGCGTCCAGGGCGCGGCCGATCATGGCCATCGCCTGCTCCGGCTTGGTCGCGAACTCCACGTCCTCGTGCACGCCTGCTTGCTCACGGCGCGGTGTGTCCTCGGCCCACGCCTTGGGCAGGTACAGCTCGCGGTCGATCAGAGTGCGCCCGGCCGGTGTCGCATACGCCAGGAACACCCCGATCTGGCAGTTCTCGATCCGCCCGGCCGTGCCCGAGTACTGCCGGGCGACCCCGGCCGACTTGGTGCCCTTCTTGAGAAACCCGGTCTCGTCCACCACCAGCACCGCCGAGTCGCTCCCGAGGTGCTCGACCACGTAGTCGCGCACGTCATCGCGCACCGCGTCCGCGTCCCAGTCGGCGGTGGCCAGCAGACGTTGCATCCCATCCGGGATCGCCTCGCCGGCCCGCTCGGCCAGCGTCCAAGAGTTCTTCCTCTCCAACGGCGCGAGCAGCCCGCGCACGTACGCCAAGACCCGCTCGCGCGGCTCGGAACGCGCGAATCGCGGTGCGATTCGGGCGTGCACTTCCTCCAGCCCGGCCGCCCACGCCCGCACCTCTGCCACATCCACCTCATCTATCACACGAGCAACATGCCGGTGAATTCCCAGTCTCACACAGTCGACACGCGGGACCAGCAAAAACTAAGTGCGGCTGTAGTACTAGG
>NZ_SWMA01000093.1:0-1434 GCF_005222685.1 Segeticoccus rhizosphaerae | reverse complement strand
ACCATGTCAGGACTCGATGTTGGCCATGACGTGCTTGATCCGGGTGTAGTCCTCGAAGCCGTACATGGACAGGTCCTTGCCGTAGCCGGAGTGCTTGAACCCGCCGTGCGGCATCTCGGCCACCACCGGGATGTGCGTGTTGATCCACACACAGCCGAAGTCCAGCGCCTTGGACATCCGCATCGCCCGCCCGAAGTCCCTGGTCCACACACTGGAAGCCAGCCCGTACTGCACCCCGTTGGCCCACCCGATCGCCTGCGCCTCATCGGAGAACTGCTGCACCGTGATCACCGGACCGAAGATCTCGTCCTGGACCGCCTCATCCTCCTGCCGCAACCCCGACACCACCGTCGGCTCCAGGAAATACCCCTCCCCCAGACCCGCCGCCCGATGCCCACCGGCACCCACCGACGCGTGGTCCGGCAACCGGGACAAGAAACCCTGCACCCGCTCCAACTGGGTCGCGTTGTTCACCGGCCCCAACAACGCGTCCGCATCCTCGGGCAACCCCACCTTCGCCTGCGCCCTGGCGAACTCCGACAACGCCGCCACGAAATCATCATGGATCCCCGGCCCGGCCAACACCCGGGTCGCCGCCGTACAGTCCTGCCCCGCGTTGAAATACCCCGCCGTCGCGATCCCCTCCACCGCCGCCTCCAGGTCCGCGTCGTCGAACACCACCACCGGCGCCTTCCCACCCAACTCCAGATGCACCCGCTTCAGATCCGTCGCCGCGCTCTGCGCCACCTGCACCCCGGCCCGCACCGACCCGGTGATCGCCACCAACGCCGGCACCGGATGCTCCACCAACGCCCGCCCCGTGTCCCGGTCACCAGTCACCACATTGAACGTACCCGCCGGCAAGAACTCCGACGCGATCTCGGCCATCAACAACGTCGTCTCCGGCGTCGTATCACTCGGCTTGAGCACGATCGCGTTCCCCGCCGCCAACGCCGGCGCGATCTTCCACATCGCCATCATCATCGGGTAGTTCCACGGCGTCACCTGCCCCACCACCCCAATCGGCTCCCGCCGAATCCACGACGTATGACCCGCCAGATACTCCCCCGCCGCACGCCCCTCCAACACCCGCGCCGCCCCCGCAAAAAACCGCAACTGATCCAACATCGGCGGGATCTCCTCCGACGCGGTCAACGCCAACGGCTTACCAGTGTTCTCCGCCTCCAACCGCACCAACTCGCCCGACCGCGCCTCCAACGCATCCGCAAACTTCAACAACGCCGCCTGCCGCTCCCCCGGCGTCACCCGACCCCACACCGCAAAACCCTCACCCGCCGCCCGATACGCCCGATCCACATCGGCCGCCGACGACACCGGCGCCCTCGCCACCACCCGCGCCGTCACCGGACTCACCACATCACTGGTCACACCCGACTCGGCGTCAACATACTCGCCACCGACAAAACTACGCAG
>NZ_SWMA01000092.1:0-1485 GCF_005222685.1 Segeticoccus rhizosphaerae | reverse complement strand
GATGAGCACCTCGAGCATTCCCAAGGGCGCGGCAGGGCTGCGCGCCAGTGACCAAGCGGCCCGGCCGGCTGCGGGTGGTCCCGCGGCCAGACTGGGCGGTGTAGCCGGTTGGTTCGATGACCGCACGGGCGGGGCCAAGGGTGTCCGGCACCTGATGCAGAAGGTCTTCCCCGACCACTGGTCGTTCATGCTCGGTGAGATCGCGATGTACTCGCTGATCATCCTGCTGGTCACCGGGACGTTCCTGTCCTTCTGGTTCGTGCCCAGCATGCACGAGGTCACCTACCACGGGTCCTACGCCCCGTTGCAGGACATCCAGATGAGCGAGGCCTACCGCTCCACGCTGGACATCTCCTTCGACATCCGTGGGGGCCTGCTGATCCGGCAGATCCACCACTGGTCGGCGCTGCTGTTCCTGGTGGCGATCACGGTGCACATGTTCCGGGTCTTCTTCACCGGCGCGTTCCGCAAGCCCCGTGAGCTGAACTGGGTCATCGGCGTCAGCCTGGCGTTCATGGCCACGATGGAGGGCTTCGCCGGGTACTCGCTGCCGGACGACCTGCTCTCCGGCACCGGCCTGCGCATCGCCGAGGGGTTCATGCAGTCCATCCCGGTGATCGGCAGCTACGTGCCGTTCCTGCTGTTCGGTGGGCCGTTCCCGGGTGAGGACATCGTCCCGCGGCTCTACATGATCCACATCCTGCTGCTGCCGGCGATCATCGTCGGTCTGTTCACGGCGCACATCCTGTTGGTCATGGTGCAAAAGCACACCCAGTACCCCGGACCGGGCCGCACCAACAGGAACGTGGTGGGCTACCCGTTGATGCCGGTCTACACCGCCAAGGCGGGCGGCTTCTTCTTCATCGTCTTCGGGGTGACGGCCCTGCTCGCGGCGCTGGTGACGATCAACCCGATCTGGTCCTACGGGCCCTACTCCCCCACCCAGATCAGCGCCGGCTCACAACCCGACTGGTACATGCTCTTCGCCGAGGGCGCGCTGCGCCTGATGCCACCTATCGAGTTCGCCTTCTGGGGCATCACCCTGTCCCTCAACGTGTTCATCCCGGGAGTCGCGCTGCTGGGTGCGCTCTTCACCATCGCCGGCATCTATCCCTTCATCGAGAAGCACGTGACCGGCGACGAGCGGGAGCACCACGTCCTGGACCGCCCGCGCAACGCCCCCACCCGGACCGGTCTCGGCGTCATGGCCATCACGTTCTACGTGCTCCTGGTCCTCGGCGGGAGCAACGACATCCTCGCCGACAAGCTCCAACTGTCGATCAACGACATCACCAACATCATCCGCGTGCTGGTGATCGTCGGCCCGCCGATCGCGTTCTGGGTGACCAAACGCGTCTGCCTGAGCCTGCAGCGGCGCGACCGCGAGCTGGTGCTGCACGGGCGCGAAACCGGTCGGATCGTGCGCACCGCCGACGGGAAGTTCTTCGAGGCGCACGAGCCGCTGGACGAGTACACCCGCTGGCC
>NZ_SWMA01000091.1:0-1486 GCF_005222685.1 Segeticoccus rhizosphaerae | reverse complement strand
GGGCGGATTCCAGCGGTCGTCGCAACACCTTGATCACGGAGGTGTTCGGTGGGACGACGCAAGAAGGAGTTGCCAGCGGCGCCGGTCGGCGCTCGACGGCAGTGGGCCGCGGATCGGGCGCTGCGTGCGCCGATGCGATCACCGGGGCGGCCGGAGCCGTCACGTGCTGTGCAGCGGGCGTTCTGGCGCCTGATTGCTCAAGGTCTGACCAGCGAGGACGCGGGCGCTGAGGTCGGCGTGTCGACGCCGGTCGCGACCCGCTGGTTTCGCCACGCTGGCGGGATGACCCCGATCAGCCTGAACGAGCCCACCGGCCGCTGCTTGTCCTTCGCTGAGCGCGAGGAGATCGCGCTGTTGAGGGCGCAGGATCACGGGGTACGCGAGATCGCCCGCAGGATCGGGCGGGATCCCTCGACGATCTCCCGCGAACTGCGGCGCAACGCGGCCACCCGGGCCGACCAGAAGGGCTACCGGGCGACGGTGGCGCAGTGGAAGGTCCAGCAGGCCGCGAAGAGGCCAAAGCCGGCCAAGCTCGCCACCAACCGCCGACTGCGCGAGTACGTGGAACACAAGCTCGCAGGAGAGGTCACCGACGCCGAGGGACGTCCCATCGCCGGCCCGAACGTGCCGTGGGTGGGGAGGCGCCAGGGTCGTCGGAGGGACCGGCGCTGGGGTGTGGCCTGGAGCCCTGAGCAGATCAGCAACCGGCTCAAGGTCGACTTCCCCGATGATGAGTCGATGCGGGTCAGCCACGAGACGATCTACCAGTCGCTCTACGTGCAGGGCCGTGGCGCGCTCAAGCGAGAGTTGACCGCGTGCCTGCGTTCCGGGCGTGCGCTGCGCGAGCCCCGTGCTCGCACTGGTCGCAGCGGCCGCACGTTCGTCACTGACGACGTCAAGATCAGCCAACGCCCGGCAGAGGCCGAGGACCGGGCGGTGCCTGGGCACTGGGAGGGCGACCTGATCATCGGCCTGGAGCGGTCCGCGATCGGTACCCTGGTCGAGCGCACCAGCAGGTACACGATGCTGCTGCACCTGCCTCGGATGGAAGACTTCGGGAAAGCCCCGACCGTCAAGAACGGGCCACCGCTGGCAGGTCGCGGCGCCGAGGCCGTCAATGCGGCCATCGTCGCCCAGATCGGGGGGCTGCCCGAGCAGCTGCGCAGGTCGTTGACCTGGGACCAAGGCGGCGAACTGGCCAAGCACGTCCAGCTCAAGATCGACGCCGGGATCGAGGTCTACTTCTGCGATCCGCACTCACCGTGGCAGCGGCCCAGCAACGAGAACACCAACGGGTTGTTGCGCCAGTACTTCCCGAAGGGCACCGACCTGTCGCGTTGGACGGCCGAGGAGCTCCAAGCAGTCGTCACGACCCTGAACGCCCGGCCACGCAAGACACTCGGATGGCGCACCCCTGCCGAGGTCTACCAAGAGCAGCTATCGTCACTGACACAGGCCGGTGTTGCATCGACCCCCTGAACCTGCC
>NZ_SWMA01000090.1:0-1488 GCF_005222685.1 Segeticoccus rhizosphaerae | reverse complement strand
CCTAGATATCCCAGGGCTCTGATCCGTCAAGCGGCTGCTGGTTGGCGGTGTGCCCAGGCGACTGCTTCGTCATAGGTGGTGCGGTGGCGCAGGCATCCGTCGAGGATGCCGACGAGACGGTTGGACAGGGCTCGCAAGGCTTGGTGGTGGGTGGCGCCACGGGCGCGATGGTGGTCGTAGAACGCCCGGGCTCCGGGCGATGCGGTCAGCGCAGCGAAGGCCTGCTGATGCAGGGCGTCGGCGAGCCGCTTGTTGCGGGCGTAGCGAGCCAGCACGACGCGTTGCTTGCCCGAGGTCTTCGTGATCGGGCTCGTGCCCGCATAGTTGCGCCTGGACTTGGCGTCGGCGTAACGGTCCTTGTCGTCGCCGAACTCGGCAAGCACCCGAGCACCGAGGACCGCACCGAGCCCGGGCTGGCTGGTGATGAGATCAGCGTCCGGGTGCTGGCCAAAACACCGCTCTACCTCGCCCTCGAGGACAACGGCCTGGGCGGCCATCGTGGTCAGCACCGCCACGAGGGCCCTCACGCTGGCGCCGTAGGCCTCCGCGAGCGCGTCGGACAGTCCGAGGTGCTCGCCACGCAGAACGGTCGAGATCTCCTCGGCCCGGGTCTGCAGGTTGCGCTGCCGGCCGGCCTTGCGCAGCACGCTGACCAGCCGCGACCTGGACAAGGCCCGTCCCGCGGCCGGAGTGGGCGCGATCGCAAGCACTGCGAGCGCGTCGCGTCCGGCCAAGTCATCGCCGAACGCCTCCAGCGCGGCGGGGTAGAACTCCCGCAGCATCGAGCGCAGCTGGTTGGCCTGACGTTGCCGGGTCCAGATCATCGCCTGATGGGTGCGGGCCACGGTCTTGACCACCTCGACCTGCTCGCTATCGCCGGCCACGACACGGTGGTGCTCACGGTCCTTGCGCACAATTTCAGCGAGCACGTGCGCATCACCCGGGTCGCTCTTGGCGCCGGAGGTGGTGAGCCGTTCGCGGTAGCGGGCGGCTTGCTTGGGGTTGATCGCGTAGACCGTGTAGCCGGCGGCGACCAGGGCGTTCACCCAGCCGCCGCGGTCGGTTTCGATGCCGACCAGCACCGACTCCGGTTCGTCGTCATCGTCCAGGTGGTCGGCGATCAGCTCATGGAGCTGGGCCAGGCCGGCGACTCCTTCGGCCAACCGGCGCCGCTTCAGCACTCGGCCCTGTTCGTCTTGGAGCTCGATGTCGTGATGGGTCTCGGCCCAGTCATCACCCAGGAACAGCACCCGATCTCTCCTTACCTTGGAACGGATCGTCCAGAAGAGGCTCGCAGGCGACCTAATGGTTCAGTGCTCACCGCACGCGGCGGGGCGCGTTATCCCAGCAGCCATCAACGCCTCCTCGTTCACCGGCAGGGGCACGATCTAGGCGTAGACCTCACGGGCCAGGCTTCAGCAGTGCTCACCCACCGGCGGACTCGGACACCACTCTGGCCGAAACCTCGGCGATGCGCCCCCATTAGGC
>NZ_SWMA01000009.1:0-120312 GCF_005222685.1 Segeticoccus rhizosphaerae | reverse complement strand
TGAGCACGCCGCCATCGACAGCGGCGAGTAGGGCACCGAGGACCCCCTCAAAGCCCACCACCCCGCGGGGCTCTGTCCGACATGATGCGCGAAGCGGTCAACGCCGCGACCCCCGCCATCACCAACACCGGCGCCGAACGACTCAGCGAAGACACCCTCCAAGCCCTCTACAGCCTCCGATAGCACCAATCGTTAAGCCGAGGAATCACACGGCCAGCGCCCAGGCACAGGCCAGTTCCCGATTCCTCGGCTTAACCTCAACCTCGGTGTAATCGCTGCTAAACCGAATTCGGTTTAACAGCGACCACGGATCGCAATACACCTCAAAGGATTTCGCTGCCCTATGCTCTCACCTGGGCGTCAAACAGTCCATGGGCGCGGTCGGGACCAGTGCCGACAACAGCCTCGCGGAATCGTTCAACGCCACCGTCAAACGAGAGATACTGCAAGACGCCAACAGCTGGCCCGACGAGGTCACCTGCCGTCGCCAACTCTTCGGCTGGCTCACCCGCTACAACACCCGCCGGAGGCACTCCTGGTGCGGCTACCGTTCACCGATTGACTACGAGGCAGCACACGCCGCTACACTTCCGGCGGCAGCGTAATCCACCCCTGTGTCTACGAATTGGGGGCAAGGCCCTACGGTGGTACGGGACGCCATACTCGACGATGTGCAGTTGGCCACCGTCTACGCGCGTGCCGGCCTCTCGGTGCGATGCTTCATCGGGGGGACGTCGCTCCGGATGCGGATGTATCCGAACGGCTTC
This sequence comes from Segeticoccus rhizosphaerae, assembly GCF_005222685.1. NCBI lineage: Bacteria > Bacillati > Actinomycetota > Actinomycetes > Micrococcales > Intrasporangiaceae > Segeticoccus > Segeticoccus rhizosphaerae. Next base: position 119,545 of record NZ_SWMA01000009.1, on the reverse strand, counting down.
CGCCAACTGATGGAAGGTTGGACGAAGAACATCGCCTCGGGCGCCGAGCGGGCAGATCGACGGGCCGCTGCCGGTGCCGCCGCGTGGGTCTGTTGCCACTTCGCTACAGGCGTCGGCGGGCTGCTGACGATCCTCTCCCTCGTCACCGGAGGACGATGGCTCCTCACCGGTCCGTGGTTCCTGTGGGCTGTCGCATGGGTCGGCCTGGCGCTGCAGTTTCGGAACATCCTCCGACGGATCGGTTCGTACCGGTGGTGGACATGGGCGATGTTCCCCATACCGTTGCTGGCGTTCGCACTGCTGTTCACGCGGTCGGCGTACCTCACCTACGGACGGGGGGCAGTGCGTTGGCGCGGCCGCAGCATCCGCTTGCCCCGCCGGAAACAACAGTGGGAAGGCACCGATGCTTGAGTTCATCATGCCAGTGCGCGTCACCGTCGCCGTCGACATCTTGGCGTGGGGGGCCTGCCACACTGCTACCGGTTACGCCGCCCATCGCCTCACAGACCGGCACCTGGACCACGATGGGTGGCTGCTTCGGCCCCGAGGATTTGAGGATTCTGGTCGGTGGTACCGGCGCCGCTTGCGCATCAACTCCTGGAAAGGCTGAGTGCCAGAGGCGGGCAACCTCTTCCACGGTGGAATCAGCAAGTCGCAACTCCCGGCACCAACCGGCGACGGGGTGACGCTTTTCATCCGCGAAACCCGTCGTGCAGAACTTGCCCACTGGTGGGCGCTGACGTGTGGTCCCCTGTTCGCGCTCTGGAACCGACCGCTCGCGACCGTCCTGTTGATCAGTTACGGGATCATGGTGAATCTCCCCTTCATCGCCATTCAGCGATACAACAGGTTCCGCTGCCAAGCGTTCACAGATCGCCGACCAGGGGGCGCTGGGTCGGGAGTGGTTCGTCGCAGCTCAGGCTTGTCAGGTGGGATTGAGCCGGGCGCCGGGGGAGGCGACGCGAATTGCTAGGGCCGGGTGCCGCCGCGGGGTGTGTCTCGCGGCGGGTGCGTGTGTTTCTCCGGAGGGCGCGGTCATGGCTGGGGCTCCTGCTTCATGCGGGGGCGGAACGTGGAGGTGTGGGCAAGCTGGGTGAACAGTCGTCGTTCGGTGGGGCTGAGCGGAGAGGGGACGGCGATGGCCACATGGGCGTGCAGGTCCCCTGCGGGACCGTCGGGGTTGGGTAGCCCGCCAGCGGAGATGGTGAGCACGGTTCCGGAGGAGGTGCCGGTCGGTATCTGGAGCTGGAGCTGCCCTGCGGGCGCCTGGAGGGTGACGGTTCCGCCGAGGGCGGCTTCCCAGGGAGCCAGCGGCAGGTCCACGTGCACGTTGCGGCCCTCGACGCGGTAGCGCGTGTCCTCGGTGAGCCGCACCTGCAGCACCACCGGCTGCCCGTCGTGCCCGCCGGGGAGGTGGTTGACCGGCACGTGCAGCCGCTGGCCGGTGAGGACGCCGGGTGGGATGGTGACCGGCATGGTGACAGTGCCGTGTGGCCCGGTCACCGTCAGGGTGCGGCGGGTGCCGCGGTAGGCCTCCTCCAGGCTGATCTCCACTTCGGCGTCGATGCCGGAGTCGGTGTGTTGACCGGTCGGTTCGGGGTTGAGTGTGGAGGCGTGGGCAAAGCTGGGGCCACCCAGCCAGAACGCGGCGGGGTCGGGGCGGGTGCTGCGTCCTGTCCACGGGGGGCGCCAGGTGCCGCCGGTGGCCCGGGTCGGCCGGGAGGGAGGTGTCGGTTTGGTGGGGCGGGTGGCGTCGTAGCGGGCGCGGCTGGCCGGGTCGGACAGGACCCGGTAGGCGACGGTGATCTGGGCGAAGTGTTCGGCGGCGCCGGGGGAGGCGGCCACGTCGGGGTGCCAGCGTCGGGCCAGACGCCGGTAGGCCCGCGCGATCTGCGCGGTGGTGGCGGCCGGGTCCACCTCCAGCAGCCGGTACAGGTCCAATCGCGGATCCACTGTGGTCATCGGCGTGCTGTGTCGGCTGCGCACACCGAGCCCGGCAGCGTGCCGGTGGACAGCGGTGGGTCGTGCCCCACCGTTTCGAGGGGCACGACCCGCCGGGTGGGGCGTGGAACCGCTGGTAGGGCGCGCCGGGTAACACGAGTTCGCCGTGAGTGCGTGTCGCCACCTGACGTGGTTGGGCGACGAAGAAGAGCCGTTGCGCGCGGAACCAGCGGCCGCCCGGGTACTCGGTGAGCGGCGCTGACCTGATCACCTCCTCATCTGCTTGTAGGGGGCGGTGCAGTGGTGCCACCGGTGCAGCCCACCGGTCCACCGGGTTGCCTGTCGGTCGCGGGCGGTGAGCGTTGTCGGGACCAGCCATCGATGCCGGGGCGGGCCGGGCAGCCGGGCGGACGCACGGAATGCGTGGGCGCGTGCCCCGGCTCGCCCGGCGGCTGCTGGCCGATGCCCTGACCGGCCGCCCGCTGCGGTGGGCTGGGCCATTCAGCGGCGATGATCGCCTCGAACTGCGCGTTCAGCAGCTCCTCATCGGCGGCCACCAGGGCCCAGAACTGCTCAGCGACGGCTTGCTCGGCGGCGTCCTCGACGCGGACACCGGCGCCTTCGGTCGTGGCCATCATGGGAGACCACCTCTTGTTGCTCGTGGCCGGTCAGGTGTTGATCGCCTGGGCGCCCCCCTGCCCGCTGCTGATCTGGATCTTGCGGGGCTTGGCCTGCTCGGCCACCGGGATCCTCAGGGTGAGCACGCCAGCGTCGTAGCCGGCCTCGATGTGCTCGGTGTCCAGGTTGTCGCCGAGTACCAGCTGGCGGCTGAAGGTGCCGCGGGCTCGTTCGGCGGCGATCATCTCCCCGGCGTCCTCCCGGGCGGGGCGCTCCGCCTTGACGGTGACCACGTTGCGCTCGACGTCCAAATCGATCGCGCCCGGATCCACCCCGGGCAGATCGAACTCGACCACGAACCTGTCTCCTTCACGCCAGGCGTCCATCGGCATCGCCGCCGGGTGGGCCAGCGAGCCGTTGCCGTTGAACATCTGTCGAGTGAGCCGGTCCAGCTCGCGGAACGGGTCGGTGCGCATCAACATCTGTGCCATTGGTGAACACTCCTTCCAAGAGCCTCTCAAGCCACCTGGTTTCCTGTCGTGGCTCACATAGATTTCTTATAGCACGTGTGGGATACTCAGGCAAGAGCCCAAGGAAGAAGAGCCGACGAAGGAAACAGGTGGCTGACATGGTCCTCACAGAAGTGTCGGTGGAGCGGCTGGCCTTCACCTGCGGCTGTGGCCGCAGCTGGTCGGACGACTTCGACGTGCAGCACGTGACCGACGGGCACGGCCATGCCCGGGACTACTACTTCCACGACGGGGTGCCCTGTCCCGACCCGACCGCACCCGGAGCGGTGCTGTGCCCGGACTGTGGGCGGGCGCACGTGGCGGTGGAACTGACCGCCCGCCGGGCCAGTCCCGCAGTCACATTCACCGACCCCGGGGACTTGGGCACCCGGCCGGGGCCGGACAAGGCCGCCGAGCGCGCCGCCGCGCCGCTGCTGGCCGCGGCCGAGACGGCCATGCAGGAATCCCAGTGAGCCCGGTCGACCCGGACAAGGGCGTGTACGGGATCTCGGTGGCTGCCGAGCTGGCCGGCATGGACGCCCAGCGACTGCGCATGTACGAGTCCCGCGGGCTGCTCGAACCCGACCGGACCGCTGGGGGCACCCGCCGCTACAGCGCCGACGACCTGGACCGGCTGCGCCGCATCGGTGCCCTGCTCGGCGACGGGCTCAACCTGGCCGGCATCGCCATGGTGTTGGACCTGCAAGACGAGAACGGCCGGCTGCACCACCGGCTGAAGAACCGCGAGCCCACCGGCAACCACGGCCACGACACCACGCACAGTACGGATGATGCCGCCACCACGAAGGGAGAAAACCGGTCATGACACCGACGACCACCCCGGGCGGCAACGACGAGCCCGTTGACCCCACCGCCGCCGTGCCCGAGGCCGACGCCGCCGAGCAGGCCACCCCGGCCGTCCCCGAGACCACCGACCACACCGAGGATCGCCGCGATGAGACCGACGAGGTAGACCAGGCGGATGCTTGGGAACAAACCCTGCCCGTACCCGGCCAGGACGACGATGACTACGACTACAGGGGCGGCCCAGGCTCCCGCGACTGAGCCTACGGCCGTAGCTTGGGCTTCCGCCTCGCCATCACGGGCGTACGGCGACCATCTCGATCTCGACATGTGCGCCGAGAGGCAGGCCAGCCACGGCGATCGTGGTACGTGCGGGGGGCGGCTGCGCGAAGTACGACGCGTACACGCGGTTCATCTCGGCGAAGTCGTCCATGTCGGTCAGATAGACGTTGCACTTCACGACGTCGTCGGTCGTCAGGCCGGCAGCAGAGAGCACGGCGACGAGGTTGTTCAAGCATCTGCCGGTCTGCTGACCGGGGCCACCCTCCACCAACGTGCCCGTGTGTGGGTCCAACGGCGTCTGCCCGGACAGGAAGACCAACTGGCCCGTGTCGATGGCTTGCGAGTAGGGACCGACGGCCACGCCACGCTCCGACGTGACGGCAATGCGTGACATGGGCGCTCCCATTCGTGTACGAGTAAGGGCTGGCGAGTTCAGCCTGCCACAGTGAGCGTTGCATCGCGGCGGCGACACTACTGCGGAGCAACCGTCCCGTCGGGCCTCGAGACCGCGGGTCACACCTCTCGGGAGCCGGTGGTGTGCTGCCAAGCGTCGGGCCACGCGACGCAATCGACGGTCAGAAACGGTTCGTCGGCCACGGTCGCCGGCGTGAGCCCGGTGAGCGCCTGAACATCTCGGTGCAGGTGGGACTGGTCGGTGAAGCCACGGTCGGCCGCGACTGCCGACGACCCGGTCCCCGGCATGGGAGACCTCCGCGTCCACCGGGGGCCTCAGCTCGAGTCGGCGGGCCAGGAGTTCATCGGTCAACGCGAAACGTTCCTGCCAGGAGCGGGCATCCTCGAGTTGCCGGGCGATTCGTGATGCCTCGCTTCCCCGCAGCTCGTCCAGGGCGATCACGGCCCCGCCCAGTTCGGCTGACTGGCACCCAGAACCGCTCCCGCGGTCACTGGCGACAGGCGCACCTGCAAACACGCGAAACTCTCTGCCTGATGCACCTGCATCGGTTCGAACCCGAGCCCGGCAACGAAGCTTCCGTGCAGCTGGCGGCCCGTGGCACCACCTACGGTGATGAAAACGGGGCCGAACATCAACGCGAGCGTCACGCCCGGGGGTGGGATCACCCGTAGGCCGGTCGGGGTCATGCCCCGGTAACGGAACCCGGCCATCGCTCGGACCCGGGTACTGGTACGGCGGCCCATGGCTCGGTGTCACCCTCTTGCACGCCGTCAGGGAGAAGTAGTCGGAGGAAGCCGGACGGCCCCCAACACGCCAGCACAGGAAGACCCGCTCGCTAAGCATCTTGACGGCCATGATCCCTCGGGCCCACGAATGTGAATGCACCGCGGTGCACGGTGAGGGTGCCGTCGGCCAGGGCTCTGGTGAAGTTCGCCATGCGCCTTGGACCGTTAGTCAGCAGTGTGGGCAACATGGCTGCGCCGTCAGCGCTCGAGGGCACCGCGAGCTCGTGGAACCACTCCAGGGCCCAGGCGGTCTCGTCCACCCATTCGATCGTCTCGAACCCGCTGCCTTCGATGGTCGGGCGCAGGTCAGCGGGTGTCGTGAGGAAGCTGTCGTCGCCATCCAGCGACCATGGCAGAGGGACCTCGGGCTTGTCTCGACCGCTCTGACAGACCTCGAAGGTCGCCAGCCTTGCCCCTGGCCGGAGCCGACCCCCGATGTGGTGGAAGAACCCCGTCTTGTCGGCGATGTTCATCTGGACGTGCATGGTGTAGGCGGCGTCGAAGTCGCCTCGCTCGACCTCGGTGATATCAGCGCAGGAGAAGCTGACCTGTCCGGCCAGGCCGGCAGCCTGCGTCATGGCCGTTGCGGCGTCGACGTAGGACCGTGCGGTGTCCACGCCGACGACCGCGCAGCCGGTCGAGCGGGCGATTTGCCGGGCCGGGCCACCAAGTCCGGAGCCGACGTCGAGCGCGGTCATGCCGGGGGCGAGTTTGAGGCCTGGCAATATCCGGTCCACGGCGGCGGCTCCGCCGGCGTGGAACTGGTCGATCCCGTCGAGCTGCGACTGGGTGAGGGCGGCCAGCTGGGTTCCCGTGCGTTGTTCGATCGTGGTGATGAGGCCGGTCTCTGTGTAGGTCATGGCGTGGCTCCCGATCTGGGCAGGGTCTGGGTAAGGGCTGGGCCGGTGCCGGCGGTCCCGACTCCGTGGCGGGCAGCGATGCCTCGGATTGCCGCGGCGAGCAGGTGCGGCTGCTCGCTGGTGGTCAGGTGGCCGCCGGGGAAGGTGAGTACCTGCGCTTGGGGTACGCGCTGCCGGGTGGCAGGGATCTGCCGGTGTTCATAGGGGTCCTCGTCGCTGCCGCCGACATAGAGGGCGACCGTGTCATCGAGGTCGCGGATGATCGCGGACAGGTCCCACCGGTCGGCGTGGCGGTGGTGCTCGGCGACGAAGCCGGCGGCGTTGTGGGCGAAGGCAGCTCCCTCCCGTCGGGTGATCGCCGACCACAGCTCGCTGAGCTCCTCCGGACCGGGCCGGTAACCGCGCGAGTACATCCGGGCCCGCAGCATGGAAGCGGCGAAGGCGCGTGGCGAGCTCTGCCACCGCCGCATCCCCAGCGCCCCAAGCGGGCTGGCCAGTAGCGGCGTGCCCTGCCACGGGTGGCTGTGCGCGTCGGCGAACAGGCCACCATTGATCATGAACGCGGCCACGATCACCGTCCCGGCGGTGCCGCCGGAAGAGGTCCGTTCCGCCTGGCGGCGCAGCAGCTCCAACAGCGCCAACGAGGTGTAGTCGAAGGTGACCACGACGGTCCGGCGCACGCCATGGTGTCGCCACAGTGCCTGGACCAGGTCTGCCCGCTCGTAAGTGGAGTACCGGTAGTCCCGGGGCTTGTCCGAGTCACCCTTCCCCACTGGCTCCACATACAACCGCGGGGCGAGATCACCGCCGAGCAGGCGATCCACTTGCGCCCAGCCGTAGGACCCGTCCGGGAACCCGGGGAGCATCGTCAGCCACACGGCGTCCTGGTCCGTTCCCGGCGCCGCAGCGGTGATGCGCTCGAAAACCCTGAGCGCGTCGGGAGCCGCAGCGCGCTGCTTCCCGGTCGGGACGCGCGCAGGTGCCGGGTCGTACCAGACCCGCCGCCCGCCGGCGAACCACTCAGCCGCCGTCACCGGCGCATGTCCCGGTCGTGTCTCAACTGGGATCTTGGTCCTGTCCATCAGAGTCTCCTCCGGCTTCGGTTGTGTGGACGCTGTCCACTAGTTTGTCGACATGAACAGCGAATCAACCGGTGGGAGAACCACAGCCCGGCGGCATCCTCGAGGTGCCGTCCGGGACGGCTTGGTCAGCGCAGGACTCGAACTGGCGCGAGCTGGAGGCCCGGACGCCGTCGTCCTGCGGGAAGTGGCCCGGCGGGTGGGGGTGGTGCCCAACGCCGCATACCGGCACTTCGCCGATCGCGAGGAGCTGCTCGCCGCGGTCTGCACGGCGGCCATGCGAGAACTCGCCGCACGCATGGCCGCTGCCGTCGGCCGCGTGCGCGGTAGGTATGGCGACCCAGTCGCAGCACGTCACCGGTTGCGCGCGGTCGGCCGGGCATACCTGGCGTTCGCCCGCGCCGAGCCGGGACTGTTCGCGACCGCGTTCGCGCTCCCTCCTCAGCATGACTACGAGGGCCCCGACCGCGGCACCGGCCGAGTTCCCATGCCGTTCGATCAACTTCGCGCGGTGCTGGACGAACTGGCCGACGCCCGGGTGCTCAACCGGCGGCGGCGCGCCGGCGTCGAATACCCCATCTGGTCCACCGTCCATGGGCTGGCGGTGCTCACCGGCGAGGGACCGCTGCGTGACCTACCCGATGAAACCCTCCGCCATTTTGAGGAGCTCACCGGCGACTTCATCGAAGGCGTCCTTTCCCCGCGCGGACCGGGTGGACGGGGGAACGCGACTGGTGTCGACCGGACCTGACAACCGACGGTACGGCCTTGTCGTCGCCACCTCGGCCCGGACACGTCGTAGTCCGGTCCCTCTCCTCCAGCACAAGTACGGTCGGGCCTGGCCGCCGGCGCCGGTGGCGGCCCGTTGTCGGGCCACGCTCAGTGGACGGCGATCCCCTCGATGCCGGTGGGGAGCCCTGAGATGCTGCCGATGCGGGTCAGGGTGCCGTCGCGGTTGACGCGGTAGGTGTCGATGCGTCCGGCGGCGCCGGCCTGGGCGTAGAGGGTTTGTCCGTCGGGAGAGGCAGCCATGTCGATGGGCCCGGCGTCGGTGGTTGCGACGACACCGGTGCTGCCGAGTAGTGCCGGGATGCCACGGGGCGAGACGGTGTACGCGCTGATGGTGTTGCTGCCGGCGTTGGCGACGTAGTAGTGGTTCTGGATGCGGGTGACCCAGCACAGCCCTTGCTGACCGTCGCTGAGGGAGCCGATCGGGGTGAGGCGGGTGTCGGGGTGCACCGCGTAGGTGCCGAGCGTGCTGTTGCCGGCTTGGGCGACGACGAGGTGCCCGTTGGGAGTGAACGTGAAGGCGAACGGCACCGGTGTCGACGCTGCGGTGCTCGCGAGATGTTCCGAGAGCAGACCGCGTGGGGTGACTCGGAAGGCTTCGATGCTGTTCGTTGCCGCCTTGGTGGTGACGAGCAGGTTCCGTCCGTCTGGGGTGAATCCGATCTGTCCGGGCGAGGTGAGGAAGTTCGGCGGGGTCGTGTTCGCAAGCTCGAGGTGGCGGACCGAGCCGTGGATGTGGCGCAGGCGGCCGTGGTTCAGGCGGAAGCCGGCGACGGTTCCGGCGCCGCCCCCGTTGAGCGCGTAGACGAGGTCGCCGTTCACCGCGATGCTGACCGGGAACCTGCCTCCGGAGGGCAGAACCTGACGGCGGGTGAGCCGGTCTCCGCGGACCTTGAACACGGAGAGGGTGTTGCTGCCAGCGTTCACCGCGAGCAGGGTGTGCTGGCGGGCGTTGTAGACCAGCGATCCCTGTGAGGCGAGGTAGTCGGCCACGGAGTTAGAGGCTTGGCCGCCGAGGCCACCGGTGGAGTAGCTGCCGGCGCGGGTCAGGGTGCCGTCGGGCGCCTGGTCGTAGACCGCGATCCGGTTGCCGGTCAGGGAGTTGGTCTGGATCATGACCGTATGCCGTGTGGAGGACACCTGCGCCTGCGGGGATGCTGCCGATGCGACGCCCGCCGGGAATACGAGGCTCAGCGCCCCGACCAGGGATGCTGAGGCGACGATGCTGCGGGTTGGCTTGTTCATGATCATTGCTTTCCGTGCGGTGTGGATGGTGTGCCGCGGGTTCCGGTGAGCCACGCTGACTGGTCAGTCTCGGTTCGGCCTCCGGGCGTTACACCGAGATCACTGCCCGCCCGCGCGGCAGTCCCGTAGGCGGGAGTCGTCGGCACTGTTCGCGGACGACTAGACCGGATCTGCTGAGGCATAGAGTGGGCGAGTGGGTGAGCAGGCTGGTGCCGATGATCCCCGAACACGCAGCGACGACGAGCTCGTTGCCGCACTGCTGGCCGGTGACGAGCGTCGGTTCGCAGAGATCGTTGATGCCTGGTCGCCGGCCATGCTGCGGCTCGCGCGATTGCACGTGTCCTCCGGGTCGGCCGCCGAGGACGTCTTGCAGGAGACCTGGATGGCGGTGCTGGGCGGGTTGCACCGTTTCGAGGGCCGGGCCCGGCTGCGTACCTGGGTGTTCCAGATCCTGCTCAACGTCGCCCGAACCCAAGGGGTCAAGGATCGGCGGACGGTGCCGTTCTCCGCGCTGACCGCTGATCTCGACGCCGGCCCCACCGTGGACCCGGCGCGCTTCCAGGGACCCCAGGAGCCGTTTCCCGGCGGCTGGCGGCAGTTTCCCGCGCCCTGGACGTCACCGGAGGACGCGGCCCTGTCCGGGGAAGCCGAACGGGTGATCCGAGAGGCGATCATGCAACTTCCCGAGCGCCAACGGGTCGTGATCGCCCTACGGGACGTCGACGGCTGCAAACCGCAGGAGGTGTGCGAGATTCTGGGGTTGTCACCAGGGAATCAGCGCGTGCTGCTGCACCGTGCCTGCGCGTTCGTCCGCCAGCAGGTCGAGGGCTACTTCAGCAGGCGCCACGCCGCGCGAACGGAGCGAACATGACTGCAATCACTTGTGCGCAGCTCGTCGAGCTGGTGACCGACTACCTCGAGGGCGAGCTCGACGAGCTCACCGCCCGCCGCTTCGAGGAGCACCTGGCCCTCTGCTCAGGATGTCGGACGTACGTCGACCAGTTCCGCCAGGTCATCCAAGCTGCGGGCCAGGTCGCCGAGGACGACCTGTCCTGGCAGGCGCGAACCCATCTGTTGGCCGCGTTCCGGGGCTGGCGCGAGCGCTGACCCGGCATCTTCGTGCTCACCCGCTCAAGTTCAGGCAGGCTACGCAGCTGGCCGGGACAACGGCCCGAGCAGCGACATGTGAAGTCCGCCAAGCTGCCTCCGACGGGGGCCTCGGGCAGTGAGAAGCTTAGGACTCGCCTGCCGTCGGTGGTGTGGGGCACTTCGTGCGCGCGCTCGGTGGCCGGGGCGCTGCCCCGCCGTTGCGTGTAGCCGGGCGTGGTGGCCTGCCAGGGCTCCGGGGCGCGGCTGGGGCGGGTGCTGGGGATCTGCTGGGCGGTGGCCCACCGCTGCAGCGCGGTGAAGGTGGTGTGCTCGAATTCGAGCGGTAGGTTGCGGCCGGCGTGTTCGAGGGAGCGGATCAGCCCGTGGACGGTGGCGCAGGTCAGTTGGGTGGCCGCGCCAGCGGGCCGGAGCTGGCCGGGGGAGTGGGGGCGTGTCCAGGAGTCTCCGAGGGCCGGGCCGAGCATCATGCCGCGGGCGGTGTCGATCCGCTTGGCGAGAAGGGCGGCGGATTGGATGTCGGTGGTCATGCGTGTGCCCGCTTTCACAAGAGGTCGTCGATCTGCGGCACGCGCAGCGCGGTGTGGTGATCTGTCGGGCGGCCTGGTCCAGACGTGACGTGTCCCTGCAGGGCGGTCCGGTAGGCCAGCTGCACCAGGTCGCGGGCGCCCAGGTGCGGCCATCCGTGCACGGTGCGCCGCAGACCCAAGGGGATCGCGGAGACGCCGTAGCGCGCGCCGAGCAGTGCGCCGGTGATCGCGGCGACCGTGTCGGTGTCGTGGCCGATGCGGATGGCCGCGTGCAAGGCCCGGACCAGGTGGGCGGGGTCGCCGTCGCGGTGGTCGGTGTGCACGATGGCCGACCACGCGGCCTGCAAAGCTGTCACGGTGAACCCGTTGCGGGTGAAGTGGGCCGGCTCGCGTTCCTCGGCCTGGTCGATCCACCGGGCCCAGCTGGTGCGCCGCGGTCCGGGCACGAGGTCCAGGCCGGAGCGCAGGTCCAGCACCCCGTCGGTCACGGCGAGCCGCACCGCCTCGGTCCAGAGCACGCAGGAGTCCCCGGCGAGCGGGTCCCAGTGGGTGAGTTCGGCGACGGCTCGGGCCGCGGTGGCGGTCAGGTCGCGGCTCTCCAGTCGGGCCACGCCGATGATGCCGGTGCGCATCAGCGCGCCGTTGCCAGCGGTGTGGCCGGTTCGCTGGTGCAGGGCTCGTGAGGCGTCGAGCATCGCGACGTAGTCCCCGCCACCCGCCTGCTGGCGCGTGGCTCGCAGCACGGTGGAGGTCTGGGCCCCGATGTCCGCGGGAGCCGAGTCCAGCCAGCGCAGGAACTGGTCAGCGATGCGGCTCATGCCAGCATCGCTGTTGGGCAACGACCCGGTCGCCGTCACCTCGGCGATGCACACCGCCATCTGGGTGTCGTCGGACCACTCACCCGGGGCGTACCCGCCCAGCCCGCCACCGGTCATCCGGGGCACCTGGTCGGCGGCCAGGGCAGGCGCGAACTCGTACGGCACCCCCAGCGCGTCCCCGCAGGCTTGGCCGAGCAGCACACCGCTGGCCCTGTCAATCTGTGTCGGCGTCAGTCTCATCCGAACCACCTCTCTCTCGTCATCCTGACGATATATGCGGCTACCGACAGAACCTCCGGTCAGCCGGACGAGTCGCAGGTAAGGCGCCTGGCGCCAGCGCAGGGCGCCGTCGTTCTTCACGCAGAGAAGCACATCGCCGACGCCGTGGCGCGCATCACCCGAGTCACCACGGGTGGCCGTCACCCTGCAGGTCCGGAGTTCGTGTAGGGCGCAACTTCGAGCACACCGCTCGACGACGTTCCCGCTGAGGCGCTGATCGGGCTCACTCTTGCAACGGGACTACTTGACCAGCGCGTCGGATCGTGCTTGTAGACCGGCGACGATGAGGACGATCGCGACAAAGATGTACTCGTAGAGCGCGGGCAGTCCGAGAAGCACGATGAGGTCGTTGATGATGCCGAGGATGAGCGCCCCGATCGCAGCGCCAACGATCGATCCCCGTCCGCCTGTGAAGGGTATTCCCCCGAGAATCACCGCAGCGATCGCCTCGAGCGAGTAGCCCTCGCCGGTGTTGGGGTAGATCGACCCCTGCCACGCCGTGATCATGATCCCGGCGCATGCCGCCAAGAGCGCCGAGATGGCGAACACGCTCATCTTGAGCCAGTCCGCCCTCAAGCCGACCCGTCGCGCCGCTAGTTCGTTCGAGCCGATGCTCTTGAGCCACAAGCCGAGTCTGGTGAAGGACAGGATGCACTGCCCGACGATGACAATCCCGACCGCGATGATGATGAGGTTGGAGATCCCGCCTGTCGAGCCTGCGACACCGGCGAAGCCGAACGAGGTCTGCGCCGTGTTGCGGCTGGCAGGGCTGATGTAGGCGCCGCCGTTGGTAAGCAAGGCGATCCCGCGGAAGCCCCAGTACGTGCCCAGGGTGACGACGAACGAGGGAATGTGGACCTTCGCAACCAGTGCCCCGACGATCAGGCCGACCACGATGGAGCCAAACAGGGTGATGAGAATCGCGAGTCCGGTGGGTACTGCGTGGAAGACGGTTAGCCAGGCCACGGCCATCCCGAAGGACGCCAGCAGACTCTCGACCCCCAGGTCGATCGATCCCACCATCACTACGAACGCCTCGCCGACCGCCACGACGGCGAGGAAGCTTGAGCCGACGAGCAACGCGTTGAGGTTGGCCGGGCGGATGAAACTTGGAGTGATGATGGTGGCGATGACAGCGGCGATGATCAGGAATCCAACCGGCCTGCGGATGCTGCCTTCGCGACCCAGGATCAGCCGGGAGGCATGGCGTAGACGGGCGTCCCTGGGATTCGTTGCGGCTCGGAGAGGCCCGCGTGGTCCGGAGACGCGAGGGAGGTGGGGGAACGGCATACGTGGTCTCATCCGGTACTTGTGGCCGGACTGCCGCCGAACATGAGGTGAACCAGGTCGGCAACCTTTATGTCCGTGTTGTCCAGGACGTGTTCGAGCCGTCCGTTCACGAATATCGCGATGCGGGTACACACAGCGAGGACGTCCTCAAGGCGGTGGCTGATGAGAACGACTGTCTTGCCGCGGGCATGTAGGTCGAGGATCGTGTCCAGGACGTCGTCAGACTTGGCGGCAGAGACGTTCGCCGTGGGTTCGTCCAGCAAGATGATGTCCCGGTCGAAGAGGAGACCTCGGGCCACGGCGACCAGTTGCCGCTCACCTCCGGACAGCTCGCTGACGGGCCAATCTGGTTCGATCTTGGTCTTCATGCGCGCGAGTACGTCGCGCGCACGCCGCCTCATGAGCGGCCGACGGAGCATCCCGTAGCGGCCGAGTTCCGCGCCGAGGAACAAGTTCTGCCAGACCGTGAGGTCCGGGGCCATGGCGAGGTCTTGGTAGACCATCTCGATACCCAGCGCTTGACGGGTCTGTGCAGGGGAGCTCATCCGCACCGGCTTGCCGCGGTAGCGAAAGCTGCCTTCGTCGGGCTGGAGGTAGCCACTGAGCAGGGACAGGAAGGTTGACTTGCCGGCCCCGTTGTCGCCAACCACTCCCAGTACATCGCCCTCGTGGATTTCGAGGCTGACGTCATCCAGGGCGGTCACCGCCCCGAAGCGCTTGACGAGACCTTGCACAGACAACACGGGTACCCCGGCGGCAGGGTGCTGAGGTGAGAGGTCGGTGGCGTCCATTGAGTGCTTTCGCTGTTGGTGCGTTCGCTCATCCGGCCGGGTAGGACTTGAACCCGCCATAGGGCAGGGCAGACACGGTCTGCGGGGTGCCCCAGGCGCCTACCTTCGCCACGTTCTTCTTGGTCACGACCACCTGGGGCAACAGCACCACACCGTTGGGGTAGCGATTGGCGTCCGGCTTGGTCTGTTTCGTGAGATAGGCGTCGATCGCCTCTACGGCCCAGAAGGCTTCCACGTATGGCGCGTGAGTCACAGTGCTGAATTGGGTTCCGGACTTGATCGCGGCGAGGCTTTCCGGCTGGGCGTCTGCGCCGCACACGATCACCTGCTTGCCAGCGGTGATGTTGTGGGACTTGAGCGCGTTGATCGCCCCGAGGGCCATGGCGTCGTTGCTCGCGATGACAGCCTGAACGTTCGTGGACTTCGCCAGCGACTCGGAAATCAGGGTTTGCGCCTTGTCTGTGGCGAAGTCGGCCGACTGGTTGAGGAGCACGGAGAGGTCGCCCTTCTTTTCCAGAGGCTTCAGTACGGTCTGGATCCCTGCCTCACGGTCGACTGAGGTGCTCGCGCCCTGCGTACCCTGCAGATCGATGACGTGCCAGGGCTTCTTCAGCCCGGAGGAGGTCAGGCCTTGGATGCAGCTCGTGGCCAGCTGCTTGCCGAGTTTCTTGTCATTGTCGCCGATGAAGGCGATGCGCGCGCTGGGGTCCGTGACGTCGCGGTCGATCGTGATGATCGGGACCGAGCTGGAGGCCTGCTTGGCGGCACCGGTGACCGAGCCGTCGATCGCGTTGAGGATGATCGCCTTGGCACCGGCCGCCTGTGCCTGTTTGATCTGGTTGATCTCGGTCGATGCCGATCCGTTCGCGCCGAGGATCTTGATGTTGAGGCCGGGAAAGTGCTTGCTGGCGTCCTGTACTCCTTTGGCCATGGGCGCAAAGTAGGGCGGTGTGTAGCCGTTGAAAATGAAGTAGACCAGTTGCTTCCCCCCGGTACCTCCGCCGGTGGTGCCGTTGGTCGCCGAGCTGGAGGGGGAGCTACCTCCGCACGCGCTGAGGATCAAGCTTGTGCCGCAAGCGGCGGCCAGCCAGATTGGGACCCTTCGTCGTAACGTCATGCTTGACACCTTCTTGATGGCATGCCACCGGACCAGTCATCCGGTGACGAGTTGGAGATGCGTCGCAGAAGCACGGTCAGCCCGTTTCGGCCATGCTCCACATGCTCCAGAGCTGGGTTCGCATGTGTCGTGGTTGGCGCAGCGTGGTGATGACCGCGGCTGCTACGTCTTCAGGTGTCAGCCAGTCCTCTTGGCCCGGGGTATCGGCTGTGCGTCCGAGCCCGAGTGCGAACTCGGTTCGGGTGGCGGCCGGGCAGATGCTCGTTACTCGCACTCCTTGAGGGGCTAGTTCCCGGTCCACCGCGCCGGCGAGGCCGATCTGGGCGAACTTGGTTGCGGCGTAAACGGCCTCGTTCGCGCCGCCGCGGAGTCCTGCTACCGAGGCGATGATCACGATGTCGCCGCCGCCGCTGGGATTGGCCAAGAGTTGCGGTAGCGCCGCACGTATAGGCCAGATCGTGCCTGTGATGTTGGTGTCGATCATGGTCGCGACCAGGTCGTCAGTGTGGTCCAGGATGCTGCCGTAAGCTCCGATGCCCGCGCTGAGAACGAGCGCGTCGACCCTGTTCCACTTCTTGTGAGCTGTTGACACGAGCCGTCGCGCATCGGCGGGTCGTCTGACGTCCATCCGGACGCCTATGCATCGCTCGTCCCCCAGGTCCGCCACAAGTTCGTCAAGGCGCTCCTGGCGTCGGCCGCCAAGCACGACGCGTGCTCCGTCCGCGGCGAGCGCCCTGGCGCAGGCCCGACCGATGCCCGAGGTGGCGCCGGTGACGAGTACGACGCGGTCCGCCAGTGGTTGAGCGCTCATGAACACTTCCTGGGTAATCGGTTTCCCGCTATATTTTGTGGTAGCACAGCCGAGGGGTTTCTGACAATGGTGCCCGCTCGGAAACTTGTTTCCGATTTCGAAGAGCTCTGGTGTCTTGGTCACGATGCGTGAGGTCGCCTCGGCGGCGAGGGTCTCTGTTGCAACCGTGTCGCGTGTTCTGTCGGGCTCGGATCGCCGGGTGGACCCTGAGCTCGCCGCAAGGGTGCGGACGGCCGCGGAACGCCTTGGGTACAGCACCAACCGACTGGCGAGGGGGCTGCGCAGACAGACGACCGAGACGATCGGCATGGTGGTACCCGACATCGCGAACCCGTTCTTCCCCGCCGTGATCAAGGCGGTCGAGACGGAGGCCCGCAGCGTCGGCCTTACCCTCCTCCTTTGCGACTCGGGCAACGACGTGGCACAGGAGGCCGACGCTCTGCGGCGCCTGGTCGACCACCAGATCGACGGGATGATCATCAGCGTCTGCGATCGGATCGCGAGCCGGCAGGCGGTTGCCTTCACGGCTGATCGTCTGCCACTGGTCCAGATCGACCGCCAGACGGTGGGCGGCAGCGGGTACTTCGTGGGGGTTGACCAGGTCGACAGCGTGAACCGGATCCTGCGCCACCTTCGAGAGCAGGGGTACCGGAGGTACGCCTACATCACGGCGGGCCTCGAGATCTCGACGGCGCGGCAGAGGTTGGAGGCGTTCGTCGCACACCTGCGCTCGTCAGATCCCGGCGTCGAACGACGGGTCCTCGTCGGCGAGTTCTCGATCGAGTGGGGGTACGAGGCCACCCGTCGGTTGCTGGAGGCGGGATCCGGGCAGGACGAACAGTTGCCCGACGCCCTGGTCTGTGCCGACGATCTCATCGCCGTCGGAGCTGTGCAGTGTCTACGCCAGCGTGGAATCAGGGTGCCCGATGAGGTTGCCGTGACCGGATTCGACGACACCGTGTTGGCGACGGCCAGCCGGCCCCAGCTGACCACAGTGCGCCAACCACTGGACCTGTTGGGCCGCGCAGCCGTCGGCCTGCTGCGCCGAGCGATCCAAGAGCCCCGCATGCCAGCTCGTTCGACCGTCCTGCCAGCGGAACTGGTGGTGCGTGAGTCGTCCGTTCGTAGCAATCTGCCTGCCAAACTGCCACGAACAATGTGACGCTTCTCAGCATGCCCGGGCTGGGAACCGAAGAGATGTTCCAGCGGGTTCGCCGTAGGGCGCCGTGACGGGTGCGGCGCTCCTCGCCCGGGTGGGATCGGTGTCATCGTGGACGGCGATGACAACGGAGCCCGGTGCCTGTCTGCTCCGGCTGCCGCCGACGTCGTGGCCGGGCGTGAGGAGTCAGGTGCCGCTCAACCCGAACTGCGACATCGCATCATGGGCGGAGAACCGCTCGAGGAACTGCTACCGCCCTAGCCGTGTCTGACGAGATGTTGGTGTCGCACGACGCCCCAGGGGCTTTGGACGACGGCTGGGGTCTCGAGCGGGTTTCCGTCGAGGAGAATCAGATCCGCTGGCGCGCCCACTTGGACGCGTCCCGATGGGAGGTCGAGTGCGTCCGCGGCGGTGGAGGTAGCTGCCTTCAGTGCCGCGAGGGGGTTGAGGCCGTAGCCGATCAGGGCCTGGATCTCCGAGGCGAGGCTGGGGTGGGCCATGCCGGGGGCGCCGGCGTCGGTGCCGGCGATGATCGGCAGCCCAGCGTCGATGGCCATCCGGACACTGTGCTCGTGTGCGGCGACCACGTCTTTGGCCTTGGCGACGGCGTATGCGGGTGCGTTGCCGTCGGCCATGATCTGGTAGACCGCGGCGGTGGGGCACAGCGTGGTGCCTTGCCTCGCCATGGACTCGACGATGTCCTCGGTCAGGAAGACGCCGTGCTCGAGCGTGTCGATGCCGGCGTTGACCGCGTTGCGGATGCCGTCGGTGCCCAGTGCGTGCGCTGCGACCTTGCGGCCGCGGCGGTGGGCTTCATGGGCCAGGGCGGCCAGCTCGTCATACGTCAGCTCGCTGGCCCCGACTTCCTCGCCGGCGGATTGACCGTAGGCGCCGCCGGTTGCGGCGGTCTTGATCACGCCGGCGCCGGCGGCGACCTGGGTGCGGACGCCGTGGATCACGGCGTCGGTGCCGTCGCAGGGGATGCCCCAGAAGGGGTCGTGGCCGCCCGTCATGATCACGGTGCGCCCCGACGCGATGATGGTGGGCCCGTCCAGCGCGCCACGGTCGACCGCTCGCGCGAGGGTGATCGCGATGTCCCAGTTGCTGCCCAGATCGCGCACGGTGGTGATGCCTGCCTGCAGCTGTGCTCGTGCGTGGCCGGCGGCGCGGACGACGGTCAGTTGTTCGCCGTCGTGATCGACCTGGGCGACGGGGTCGGTGCTGCCGTCCCAGACGAGGTGGACGTACGCGTCGATCAGGCCGGGCATGATGGTCGCCCCGGCGAGATCGAGGGTCACGTCCTCGCCGGTGGCGCGTACCGCGCCGTGGGGTGCCACGGATTCGATGAGCCCGTCGTGGCAGACCACGTCCGCTGGGCGAAGCTCGTCGGTGACTCCGTCCCAGACGAGACCACCGGCCAGCACCAGCGCCATGCTCAGCCCTGTTCGTGGACGACTCGGCCGTCCTGGATCACCATGCGCAGGTGTTTGTCTGGTTGGGCGAGGACTTCGGTGTCCTGCAGCGGGTTGCCGTCGGTCAGCAAGACGTCGGCGATTGCGCCCTCGGCGATGACGCCAAGTTCTCCCTCTCGGCCCAGAAGCGCCGCGCCGGTGATCGTCGCCGAGCGCAGTACGTCGGCGGCCGACTGCACCTGGCCGCGGATGCGGAACTCGTCACTCTGGTGGCGGTGCATCCTGCCGAGCAGGTCCGTGCCGAAGGCGATGTTGACGCCGCCTCGGGCGGCGCGGTCGAGCGCGTGCAGCCCGGCCTCGAGCACATCGGCGACCTTGGCTTGGCTCGCCGGTGGGAGGCCGGCTTCGGCGCCCTCGGAGTGCAGGTACTCGTAGGTGACCAACGTCGGCACGAGGTAGGCGTCGTGCTGGACGAAGAGCGCGACGCTCTCGTCGTCGATCAGGTTGCCGTGTTCGATGCAGCGCACACCCAGTCGCAGGCCGCGGTTCACGGCGCGGGCCGTGTAGGCGTGACCGGTGACGTACCGGTTGGCGTTGGCCGCTTCCTCGACCGCCGCTTCGATCTCGCTGGTGGAGAACTGCATCGAGTCCACCCGGTCGGTGGGGGAGGCGACCCCGCCGGACAGCATCAGCTTGATGTGGTGGGCGCCGGTGCGCAGTTGGTTTCGCGCCGCCCGGCGCACCTCGTCGAGCCCGTCGCAGACTGTGGCGATGTTGGGGCAGCAGGCGTGGTTGTCGGCGACCTGTCGGCCGGGGCCGCGTAGGTCGCCGTGCCCGCCCGTGGGGGAGAGCGCCTTTCCGCCGAAGTGGACCTTCGGCCCGGCCCATAGGCCCTCGTCCACGGCAGCGGCCAGGCCGTAGTCGGCGCCGCCGACGTCACGAACGGTGGTGAAGCCGCGGCGCAGCATTCCGGCCAGGATGGTGCTCGTCTGCGCGGCGACGTAGTTCGCCGACTCCTCGGCTTGTGACCCCAGGTCGGCGCTGCCGGCCGTCACGTGGACGTGGGCGTCGATCAGGCCCGGCACGACATGGAGTCCGCTTGCGTCCACCTCGGTGGCCGTCGCGGGGGCGCTGACCCGTTCGGCGACCTCCACGATGCGCCCCTCCTGGATGAGCACGTCCCGAGGAGCGGACTGCCCGGCCGCCACATCGCAGACCGAACCGGACCTCAGGACCAACAGCTGGGGCGTCATAGTCTTTCTTTCAACACGGCGTCGTCGTGGGCATGGTTGCAGGAATCGAGCCGTACAGCAATAGATGTTGCAGGATGGTGTCATGAACCACGAACCCTCGACCATGGCCCCTTGGGTGCAGTCACGACTCGGTGGCCGCCCCGCTGGCCGGGGCGTGTCCAAGGTGCTTGTCATGGTCGGCACCCACCCACGCCAACTCTCCTACGCCTCCACGTCTGCCGCTGCGGCGCTGGCGCAGGTGAACGTCGCCACGGTGGTCCGCGCAGCACAGCTGCTGGGCTTCAGCGGGTGGCCGGCCCTGCGCTCCGAGGTCAGATCTCGCTACCTGGCTGGGCTGACCGCGGCGGAGGTACTCACGGAGCACAGTCCCAGCGGCGACGGCCTTGCGAACGCGACGCTGCGTCGAGACCTGCAGAACCTCCACGACCTGACTCCGCTCCTGGACGAGGCCAAGGTGGCGGAGGCCGCGACGGCCATCTTTGCCGCGAAGGTCACGCTGGTGCTGGGGTCGGGAAGCTTTGCCGCGCCCGGGCTTCAGTTGGCGCACCTGGCGTCGACCATCGGGCACGACGTGCGGCTGCACCGCACCGGCGGCACCGCTCTGCTCAATGCGGTGTCGTTGCTCGGTGAGGGCGATGCCGTGGTGGTGTTCCACGTGTGGCGGACTCCCGAGGAGATCTTCAACGCGGTGCGGGCTGCGAAGGCCGGGGGCGCGACCATCATCATGATCAGTGACCGAGCACACCAGGACCTGGCCGACAAGGTGGTGATGATGCCCAGTGAGGGAGTCGGCATGTTCCCGTCCCTGGTCGCGGCCACGACCCTGGTGCAGGCGCTGATCGCCTACATGGTCGACCTCGACGCCGACCGAGCGGCAGCGGCGAGCGACCGTGTCGAGGAGCTGTGGCGCACCTACGGGCTGTTTCCCGACCCCAATGCGTGAGACGGGTTGCAACATCTATTGCAATCTGTGGCCTGAGGCGGTTTCATAGCGGGTGACCCGGCCCGCTGGGCCACCCCCTGACCGTCGGAGGTCCCCAGTGGAGCCCGTGCGCGTCACCATCCTTGTGCTGTACCTGTTGTTCATGGTCGGCATCGGCCTGTGGTTCAGCCGTTCGAAGGTCATGTCCACCGGCGACGACTACGTGTTCGCCGGCCGCGACCTGCCCCGGCCGGTGATGATCGGGACACTGCTGGCCACCTGGGTGGGCTCGGGCACGATCATCGGCGGCGCGAGCTTCGCGTACAAGTACGGGCCCTTGGCCTCCATCTTCTTCCTGGCCGGGACCCCCGTCGGCATCGTGGTGTTGTACGTGGTCGCCAAGCGGGTCCGTCGACACTCGACCTACACCGTCCCGGAGCTGCTGGAGCAGCGCTACGGATTGGCGGTGCGGGTCATCGCGGCGGCCATCACGCTGTTGCCTATACCGGCATCACCGCCTATCAGTTCACCGGTGGCGGCTACATTCTCAGCGTCATCACGCCGATGTCCCCACAGAGCGGAGCCATCGTGGTGGCCCTCTTGGTGATGTTCCTGGCCTTTGGTGGTGGGCTGAAGTCGGTGGCCTGGAGCGACTTCGCGTCTGCGCTCGTCATCGTCCTCAGCCTGGTGATCGCGTTGCCCCTGATCCTCGGCGGCGACATCGGTGGCGCGGGGGACTACTGGAACGGCATGCCGGAGACCCACCGCACCTTCAGCGGCGGGTTGTCCTGGCTGCAGCTCTTGGGATATTTCCTGCCCTTGTTCCTGCTGATCCTCGCCGACCAGAACATGTATCAGCGGCTCGGCGCCTCACGCGACGAGTCGGAGGCGAAGAAGTCGACGGCCGGATTCTTCTTCTCGAGCTTCCTGGTCACCATCCCGGTCGCGCTGCTGGGATCGGCAGCCGTCGTGCTGCTGCCCAAGATCGCGCCTGACACGGCAATCCTGTCGCTGGCCGGCCGGGACTACCTGCCCACGATCATGGGCGGTCTGCTCCTCGCAGGCGCGTTGGCCTTCATCATCACCACCGGCTCCTCGTTCCTGCTCTCCGGCGCTGGCAACATCGTGTATGACGTCGTGCAGCGACTCATGGGCCGTGAGCTGAATGACGCCAAGCGCCTGCGCGTCCACGCGATGGTCCTGGGCGTGGTCGTCACCATCACCTGGGAACAGCTCGACCAGCCCTACGACCTGAACTCGGTGCTCATCTCCCTCCCGGTCGCCTTGATCGCCCTGGTGGCGGGAAGCCTGGTCATGCCAGACCGGACCGTTCGCAGCCTCGATGAGCGTGTGCCGGACCCGGTCTGATGAATGGCCCACAACGCGAGGAGCTCGATCTGCGCTCCTTCCAGGCGTTGAGCTTTGACTGCTACGGGACGCTGATCGACTGGGAGGCAGGCATCGGGTCGGTCCTGCGCGCCTGGGCCGACGAGACCGGGCTTCCCGCCGACGACGAGGCGCTGCTCCGGGCCTACGCAGACAACGAGGCCGCCGTCGAACGGGACCACCCTGAGATGCTCTACCCGGACGTGCTCGCCCAGGCCTTCCGCCTCACCGGCGACCGGCTCGGGCATGCGGTCACGGACGGGTGGGCGCACAGTTTGGGCCAGTCCGTTCCGGACTGGCCAGCGTTTCCGGATTCCGCCGAAGCCTTGGCCCGGCTAGAGCAGCACTACCAGCTCATCATCCTGTCGAACGTGCACCGCGCCGGCTTTGTAGCCAGCAACCAGCGGCTCTACGGCTCCTTCGCGGCCATTATCACTGCCGAGGACGTCGGGGCCTACAAACCTGCCGACAACCACTTCAACGCGCTGCGGACGACGCTGGCAGACCTCGACATCGCCGGCGACCGAGTGCTTCACGTGGCGCAAAGCCTATTCCACGACCACGTCCCGGCGAAACGGCACCACTTCCCGTCGGTCTGGATCAACAGGCGCCATCACCGGCCAGGCTGGGGCGCCACGCCCCAGCCGCGGGCAGAGTGGAGGTATGACCTTGAGTTCACGTCGATGAAGAGTTTCGCTGAGGCAGCGGCGGCCGAAGGCTGCAACTGACGGGTCGGCCGGAGTGGGGCGGTTCTACGGCGTGACGACCGGTCAGTCAGCGCGTGTGCACGCTCAATCGTTCACAGGGCCAGCCGATCTCAGCTGTCCTGTGGGTCCGTGAGGTGTCGAGGGTGGTGTCGGCCGCCGCCGTAGCCGATCTGGCGATGGGGTGGGCGGCGGATCAGGTCGGCGACGAAGGCCCGTCGAGCCACCATGATCATTGCTGAGCCGAGCAGGAAGGCGATGGCGGCGGTGGACCACGCGACCCGGTAGCCAGCGGCGCCAGCGACGACGCCGAAGATCGCGGGTCCGGCTGCGCCTCCGACGAAAGCGCCGGCCTGCACGATGCCGGACGCCGCAGCCGGAGCGTCACGGCTGATCCGCACGACCGCGAAGAGCAGCAGACCCGGCCAGGACCATCCCACAGCGAACGCGACCAGCGTCGCGGGGACGAGTGCGGCGGGCGTGGCCAGGGTCATCGCGGCCAGGCAGAGGCCGCCGATGACCATCTGGGTGGCCACCAGCGGCAGGTTGCGTCCGAAGCGCCGGTCAGCGAGGTGCCCAGACAGCAACCGGGCCAGAATGTTGAGCCCGCTGCCGACGGCCATGAGTACGCCGGCCTGGCTCGGCGTCAGGCCCACCTCGAATCCCCATGAGGCGATGAAGGCGCCGAAGGAGTTGGCGGCCGCGCTGCCGAGTGCGATGGAACCCATCGTGAGCAGGAGAGCCCCGCGAGGCGGCTGATCGTCAGGCTGCGCCCGCAGGGTCGTCCGTGGTCCGCTGACCGGGATCCGCAGAGCGGCCAGGGCTACGCAGACGCCACCTGTTCCAGTGATGACGAAGGTGCCCGCCCAGCCGATGGTGTCGCTCGTCAGCGGCACCGCCAGACCGGAGAGGACGATCGACAGCGGGATGGCCGCTTGCTTGACGCCGAAGCCGAGCCCCTGTCGATGCACGGGGACGGCTCGGGCCATGGTGAGGTTGGAGGTCACCTGGCAGGCAGCGTTCGCAACGCCCGTCACGATCAGGGCGACCAGGAGTGCCGGCCAGGTCGGGGCGAGGGCGACACCGAAGCACCCGGCAGCACCCAGGAGCCCGGACATCAGCGTGCACGTGCGTCGACCCAGTCTGTCCGCCAGCTTGCCGCCCAGGAGCGCCGTTACGGCTGCGGAGGCGAAGAAGACGCTGACGGCGATGCCGAACCTTGTCTCGCCGAAGCCCAAGTCCTCCCGTACGAAGACGGACTGCGAGCTGAGGAGGAACACGGGTAAAACGCCGAGCGTGGTCACCGCGCTGGAACCGAGAATCGTCCACACCAGGGGCGGGACCCGTCGCGGCATCATGGACCGACACTGTAACTGGGCCGGTCCGCCCCCACGAGGAGCTTGGCCGCCCGGAGGAGCTAAAGGAGTGCTTGTCGGCGTTGCTGATGTCCGGTGGCGCTCGCGTGGGCACTCTACGAGAAT
The DNA here is from genome assembly GCF_005222685.1 of Segeticoccus rhizosphaerae. NCBI lineage: Bacteria > Bacillati > Actinomycetota > Actinomycetes > Micrococcales > Intrasporangiaceae > Segeticoccus > Segeticoccus rhizosphaerae. The sequence goes on along the minus strand of NZ_SWMA01000009.1, from coordinate 95,158 downwards.
TTCAGGCGAGCAGGAGCAGGCCCAAGAGAGCTTCGAGCGTGGCCGCAGTTCCGGCGAACAACTCGCCGAGCTCGATCGTCGTCACCAGTTGGGCGAGCAGGACTGCCACCGAGGCGCCTGCCGCGACATCCAGGGTGAGCCCGATCAGCTGGCGGAGTTCGTCGAGGTAGACCGGCGCGCGTGTCACAGGGCTCTGGATCACGTGTTCCCCGTCGAGTACGTCGGCGTCAGGCGCGATCGCGAGATTGCCTGCTGCAATCGCTGCCAGCGCCGCCAGCGCGAACGTCTCGATCAGTTTCAGCTCTGCTTCGCTGGGGGAGTTCTCACCCTTCTTCCGCTCGCCGAAGATCTGGTAGACGATGACGCCGGGAGCGGCAAGGGCCGTGGCCATGAGCCGACCGTCCGGCAACGGGGTGATCGGCAACGGCCGCCACATCCCGGGCATGTACGGCTGGAACTTCGTCGGCGGTGGCCACGAGCTTCCGCCGCCCGGGAGGAGCGCCGCGATCAGCTGCTCCGAGAGTTTGGTGCTCCCGAAGACCACCGCGTTCAGGAAGTACAGATATCTCCCACCCAGCTGCGCCGCCCCCTCATAGATCTGCGTGATCGGTTTGATCTCGTAGACCGTGCTGTCGGACAGGTCGAGAATGTCGGGTTGACCGACAGCGTTGGTGACCGTCGAGACCAGGGCGTCGCGGACTGCCGCTATGCGCGCGTTACCTGCCGCGACGTCGCTGAGGTACTGCAGCGACTCCGTCCCCGCATCCCAGATGTGGGTGTCGAAGATGATGTCATGGCCCTGGTGGGCCTCCCAATACTCGGCCATGATGATCTGGTGGGCCAGCTGCCCGTCCTGGGCACGCTTCTGCGGGTCCGGCTCTGCCGTACGTCCCAATGCCTTGCGGAAACGTTTGCGCGTCGCCCGCAGCGCCTCGCGGTACCGCTCGCCGAATACCACTTTGACCTGCCCGGAGGCCTCCTCGCGCAGAGCAGGCTTCGGGAAGTCTCCCTGCTCCAGGTCTGCAAGGGTGGCGCGGACGATCGCGTCGCTGGCGTCGGGATCGCTTGCGTAGAGCGACGTGCGCACGTCGTCCGACAAGGAGATGAACCGATCGAGCACAGAGTCGACCACGTAGGGGTCCGAGGTCCTCATCGTCCGGCTCAGCAGCTGAGTCGCGGCGTCTGGTGGGATGGCGTCCTTCGGTCCCAGGCCGAGGGCGCGGCGCGCGGTCAGGGCAGGGGAGGAGGGTGAGCCCGCCACCGGATCGAGGACGACGGCTCCGACGGCGTCGAAGATGCGGCCGACGGCAGCGATGAGCTGCGCCCGGAACCGGTCGTCGGTGCCGGCGATCGGGTTCTGCGTCGCCGGTCCGCCGACGTGGGCACGGACGTCGTCGACGATTGCGGCGAGTACGGCGTGGTCCTCGGCGTGTCGTGCCGCCTCAGTCGGTGGGTCGGGCGCCCCAGCGTCTCCTCCAGGGGTTCCGCCGTCGGCGGTGTACGTCTCGGCGCCGCTTGCGGCGGCATCGACGGGAGTGACGTCCGCTCCGCGTGGCAGGTCGACGAGGGCCCCCGTCGGCGCGGCGGCTGAAGGGGTGCCGGCCGCAGCCTCCGCCACAGCGGGCGTACTCACGTGGGAACGCCGTTCTTGCTGCGCCCATCCGCCGTCGTGGCGACGTGCCCATGCACGGCACTACTGCTGGGTGCGGCCGAAGTCGTGGCAGCGGAGGTGGTCTGCGGTTCGTCGCTCTGCGCGAAGAACACCTTGCGGTAGATGTCGGCGCCTGGCGTGTCGTGACCGGTCACGAGGGTCGAGGCCAGAGCTGCCTGCGCGATCGGCGCATTCTTGGCAGCGATGGCCGCGTCCTGCAGGCCGTGGCTGTACGGGTCGAGCGCATCGCCCTGGCCGAGGATCGCCTCGACGAATACGCCATCAGTGCGTTGCACGATGTGGTCGTACGCCAGCACGATGCCCGGCACCTGCACCTGAAACGGGCTGTACGGATCCTTGAACACCGTGTGGAGATTGCGGACAACCCGCAGGTACGCCGCGCCGGTCACCAACTCGCCGGAGTCGTCGGTCGGCGTGGCCGTCTCGACCAGCGACTGCAGTGTGTCCTGGTAGTCCGGGATCCCGCTGAGCGCATGGACGATCGCTTCGTGGACTTTGTCGACGTACTCAGGCCGCATGGTCTGCTTGAGCAGTGAGCCGACCTCCGGCAGCGTGCACTCCTGGTAGTTCTTCGAAATAACGATGTTGCCGTCGCTGTCGTGCTGGGCCTTGCCGCTGGCATCGAGGACGATGTCCTCGGTGTAGTAACCGACCCTCGCGTTGGTGAGGTGATAGATCACGATGTGTTCCTGGTTCATCTGCCGAAACACGTAGTTGAGCGTGCGCGCCACGTTGATGTTGGCGATCTCACGAATCGTCGAGTCGTCTTCCGTGGTGGTGAGCGTCGACGCGGTCTCGGTGTTCACTGTGACACTGCGGTTGGTCGACGCTTTCAGCGCGTGCTTGCGCGTCGCGTTCGCGACGTTCTTGACCGCTTCCTCGCGCGCCGAGTTCGCAGCACCGTTGTACTTCGCATCGATGCTGGCACTCCCGAAGCCCCACGACGCGGATGCCTTGGCGCCGATACTGAACGACGAGGACTGCGCCTCGGAAGCCTTGTCGGTCTGCTCTTGGCTGACCATGTCCTCGAAGTCGGACTGCGCGTCGGTGGCGGTCGAATCGAGGATGCTCGCGGCCTGCTTACTCGTGTCGACGTCGTTGCGGTAGCTCTTCATGCTGATCGTCGTCTTCTCACCGGCGAGCAGCGAGAACGTCTTCAACAGTCGTCCGGCGCCATACGCACCGAGGTAGGACGTGAGGTTGAGCGTTTCGACGATCATCAACTTGTTGAGGATGCGCACGCTCGCCGGTTGGGTCGACAACGTCACGGAGACCGTCGACGACGCCTTTCCGCCGTCGGCGCTGCTCACGTCGACGGTGAGATTGTGTTTGCCAAGACCCAACAGTGGCATCGTGAGACTGAATCCGGGTTGGTCGGCCGCGACGGATGTCTGCTGCTTGTCCCCGGAGACCGAGTCGGTGACGACGATGGTGAGGGCGGCCGCGGGAGTGACGCTCGCCGTACCTGACACGACGACGGATGCCTGGCCGTCTGGGGCTGTGACCACGGATTGCGGGCGCGGGCTGGCGACGACGACGGTAGGGACCGTGTGGACGTCACCCCCGCCACCGCCCCCGTCGTCGAGTACGACCGTGACGGTGGCCTGTGCCGCATCGCGGCCGGTCAGTCGGTGGCCGCGGTAGGTCCCGCCTTCGACCACTCCGATCACGTTGAGGACGTGATTGCCTGCGGTGGCGAGGGTCAGCGGTGCCGTCCACGTGCCGGACGCCCCGACCGTTGCGGTCACCGCCTTGCCGTTGCCGTCGCTGACACTGATCAACGGGGTGCCGAGGTAGCCGTACGCCCTCCAATGGCCCGATAGCTGCAGCCCCACACTCTGGCCGGTGCTGTGAACGGTGCTTCCTGGCGCCGGTGAGTCGATGAGCACGACGATCTTTGGCGGTTCCGGAGGGTCGGGAGGGTTCGTGCGCCCGCCGGGCGGAAGCATCGGAGCGGTCGGCCTCAGCGCGCTATGTGTCAGTGAGAGCGGCCTCCGCGCCGGTCCCGTGGTCGTCGCGGCCGAAGCCTGGGCAAGTGCCGCCGGCGCGCCGGCCGCCAGTACCGTCCTCGGGTCCTTGGCCGGATCGAGGAATGGGTCGGCCTCGTCACCGAAGCTGAGCGTGATGTAGTTGCGGCCGCTGTAGGACATCGGCTCGGGAACGTCGTAGCTGAGCGGTGTCGCGACGCCGGTGGGCGACAGTTCGACCATTGGCGGCGGCGCCTGGGGATCTACGTCAGTGACCAGCGAGACATCTGACGGTACGGACTTCTTGGTGGCCATGATGCGAAACTCCTCCGTAGCTACGTTGTGCCGGAGTACCGGGCACGCTACACACAAAGAGTGGATGACCTCCTGCGGTGATACCCGAAACCTGCCGGCAAGGGGAGCGATCAAGCCACCGACCTGGCGACGCGCCATATCGTCGCTCCAGGCCATGTCGTATACAACGAGCCATGATCGGACTAGGACCCGGGGACAGCCGCCGCTTCTTCTGGAGGGGGCTGGTTGGGCGATTCGAGTGATTGGCCAGTCGCTGCTTCAGGCCCGGACTTGTCAAAATAGCGACGCATGACCGACCAGGCTGCGTGCACGTGGGAGCGCATGACGGACTCTGCCCAATCGGGGTCTTCAGCTCGGAGGGCGTCCACTAGTTCGCGGTGGTGGGCCATGCTCCGTTGCAAGGAACTCCTGGAGTAGCGGGAAAAGGTGTGACGCACGAGAGGAACCTGAAGGTTTGACGTGACCAGGTCCCCGAGTCGCGCGTTCCCGGACGCATCAATGATTAACCGGTGGAAGTCGTTGTTGAGCTCGGTGACCCTGTCGAGGTCGGGTTGCGTTGCGTTTGCGGCGTGTTCCATGTCGCTGTTCATTGCGGAGAGTGCTTCAAGATCGGCCCTACCGGTGGTAGCGGCCAGCCGACAACCGTATGGCTCCAGCAGCGATCTCAGACCGTAGATCTCATTGAGGTCGGACATGGTCCAAGTCTGGACCTGGACGCCACGGTTCCGCTGGTACAGCACCAGCCCTTCGGCGGCCAGGTGCCTGAGTGCTTCTCGTACGGGGGTCCGGCTCACGCCGATGCTCTCTGCTAGTCCGTCTTCACGCAGCCACTCTCCACCCGAGCGTTCCCCTGAGAGGATCTGCTCGCGGATGCAGCGGTACGCGTGCTCGGCAGCTTGACCTGCGTCGGAGGCGTGACCTCGTGGACTCACATTCCCCATGGCTCCAGCATCCACCCGGCGGAGGTTGCATGCAATCTCTTGACTTTGTGAACTGGGTACATCTAGGTTCGGCATTGAGCCACTCCACTGATAGACGCCCGTCGGAGTGCCAAACCGTGGTGGCGTGTCTGATGCCAAAGCGAGCAGCCAATGACAGATCCGCAGCGACTCCCTCTGGACGACCTGCGAGTCGTGGAACTCGGCCAATTGCTGGCTGGGCCGTTTTGCGGGCAGCTCCTCGGAGATTTCGGCGCTGAGGTGATCAAGGTCGAGGATCCTGGCCGCGGCGATCCGATGCGGCAGTGGGGAAGGGAGAAGCCGTACGGGAAGTCCCTGTGGTGGCCGGTCGTCGCCCGGAACAAGAAATCGGTGACGGCCAACCTCCGGACCGAGCAGGGACAGGACATTGTCCGCAAGCTGTTGTCTTCGGCGGATGTCTTGGTTGAAAACTTCCGGCCCGGCACGCTTGAGCGGTGGGGAATGGCGCCGGAACAACTGTGGGAGATCAACCCCCGGCTCGTGATCACACGGGTGACCGGCTACGGCCAGTCGGGCCCCTACTCGCAGCGGGCCGGCTATGGATCGATCGGTGAGGCAATGGGTGGGATCCGTTATGTCACTGGAGATCCGGACCGGCCGCCGGCACGTACCGGGATATCTCTGGGCGACTCTCTGGCTGCCGTCTTTGCGTGCTTGGGCACCCTGGTGGCGCTGCACCAACGCGAGCGCAGCGGACGCGGTCAGGTTGTGGACTCGGCGATCTACGAAGCGGTGTTGTCGATGATGGAGTCAATGCTGCCAGAGTGGCAGATCGCGGGTTACCAGCGGGAACGGACCGGCGCGACCTTGCCCAATGTATCCCCGAGCAATGTCTATCCAACGTTTGATGGAGAAATGGTGTTGGTAGCGGCGAACCAGGACAGCGTGTTTCGCCGTCTCGCTGCGGTCATGGAGCGCCCCGAACTGGCTACTGACGACCGGTATGCCACGCACAGCGCCCGAGGGCAGCGCATGGAGGAACTGGATGGCCTCATTGCGGAGTGGACGTCGACGATCCAAGCCGATGATCTGCTTGAGTTGTTACACGCCGGAGGCGTTCCCGCGGGTCGGATCTTTCAGGCCAAAGATATGTTCGCTGACCCGCATTTCGGGGCTCGTGAGGCCATCGTGCGGTTGGCCCATCCGGATTTTGGTGAACTCGCGATGCACAACGTCGCGCCACGCCTGTCGGAGACGCCGGGAGCTGTGCGGCACGTGGGGCCCGGGCTAGGAGAGCACAACCAAGAGATTTACCACGGCCTGCTGGGGATGAGTGACGGCGAGATGACGTCCTTGCGGTCCTCCGGCATCATTTGAGGAGAGAGCATGTCCTGCCGGCTTGGCGTTGATGTGGGTGGCACGTTCACCGACCTCCTGTTGATCAATGAGGACACCGGAGAGACCTTCCGAGAGAAGACGCCCTCGACACCCGAGGACCAGTCGGTCGGTGTTCTTCGGGGCGTCAAACGAGTGTGTGAGGACGCGGGGGTGAGTCTCGACCAGGTCCGTTCCCTGCTGCACGGCACCACGGTTGCCACCAACGCGATCCTCGAGGGAAAGGGAGCCCGCGTCGGTCTGGTGACCACGGACGGCTTCCGTCAGGTGCTGCAGATCGCCCGCTCCTTCGTGCCGGGAGGCCTGGCAGGCTGGATCATCTGGCCCAAACCGGAGCCCCTGGCTTCGCTCGAGGACACCGTCGAGGTGCGCGAACGCGTCGGGAGCGACGGAGAAGTTGTCACAGTCCTCGATGAGGACGACGTGCGGGCCAAACTGGGCCGGTTGCGCGAGCATGGCATCGAGGCGTTGGCTGTGTGCCTGATCAACTCCTACGCGAACCCGCAGCATGAGCAGCGGATCGGCGAGATCGCTGCTGAGGAGCTACCCGGCATCCGGGTGTCGCTGTCCTCATCAGTCTTGCCGGAGCTGCGCGAGTACGAACGCGCGATCACGACCGTGGCCAATGCCTATGTGCAGCCGCAGGTCGCCAGCTACGTGGCGCACCTCGAGTCGCAGCTCGACGAGTCCGGAGTCGTCGGCAGGCTGTACATGTTGCGCAGTGACGGGGGCCTCGTCTCGGCCAGATCTGCGGAGGACAACCCGGTCGCGATGCTCATGTCGGGGCCAACGGGCGGTGTCACGGGAGCCGTGTGGGTGGCCGAGGAAACCGGACACGAGGACTTCCTGACCTTCGACATGGGAGGCACGTCGACGGACGTCGCCCTGGTGCAGGGGCTGACTCCACGCATCGGTCGTGAGACCACGGTGGCCGACCTGACGGTGCGCGCGACCTCGGTCGACGTACGTACCGTGGGAGCGGGTGGGGGATCGATCGCACACGTGCCGGAGCTGACCCAGGCCCTGCGGGTCGGCCCTCAGTCCGCCGGGGCCGTCCCGGGCCCGGCGGCCTACGCGGCGGGTGGGACCGACCCGACCGTAACTGACGCCAACGTCGTCCTGGGATACCTTCCGACCGAGCTTGCCGGGGGCGAGATCACGCTTGATCGAGACGCCGCCTATGCGGCGGTCAAGGCGATCGCCGATGCCACCGGACTCGACTCGGTCGAGGCAGCGGCCGAGGGAATCATCGACATCGTCAACGAGAACATGCTCGGGGGCCTTCGGCTCGTGTCGGTGCAACAGGGATTCGACCCCCGCGACTTCGCTCTGGTCGCCTACGGTGGCGCCGGCCCATTGCACGCCAACGCGATCGGCCAGCTCACCGGCTCGTGGCCGGTGATCATCCCGCCCTCCCCAGGCGTCCTGTGCGCCCTCGGTGACGCGACCACGGGCCTGCGTGACGAGTCCGTGCGCACGCTGGTTCGCCGGTTCAGCGAACTGACCGACGACAGTCTGCGCGAGATCCTCGACGAGCTGGCGGCGACCGCCAGGGTCTCCCTCGACGCCGAGGGTGTCGACGCCGGCGACCAGCAGGTGACCTATGCCGCCGACGTGCGCTACCACGGTCAAGGCTTCGAGATTCCAGTCATCATCGACATCGACGCGTTCGACGGTACCGGCGCCGGGCTCGACAGCATGAGGGCGGCCTTCGATGCCGAGCACGAGCGCCTGTTCTCGTTTCTCTTGCGCAACGAGCAGGAACTGGTGACCGTGCGCGCAACCGTCAGTGGGCCACGCCCTGACTTCGCCGCAGCCACGCTGGCCGAGGGCGGCGCCGATCCCGTGGCCGCTCGGCGGGAAGATCACGAGATCTGGGTTGATGGGGCGCTGGTGAAGGCCGGCATCTACGACCGTGCCCGGCTCCAGGCGGGCAACGTGGTGCACGGTGCTGCGGTGATCACCGAGATGGACTCCACGACGCTGGTGCTTCCCGGGCACACGGCCACCGTGCACCCCAGCGGGAGCCTGCTCATCCGGCCCAACGACACCGACCAGAGCAAGGAGGGCTGAGAGATGGCGCGCTTGATCCAGACCGCGACCGAACCGCTGATGCCGGTGGAGGTGGACCTCGTCACTCTCGACTTGGTCGAAAACGGGTTGCGCAACGCTCGGTACGAGATGGACGAGGTCCTCTTCCGAACCGCGTTGTCGCCTGGTATCCGCGAGCAGCACGACGAGTTCCCGCTCATCGGTGATCCCGAGGGAAAGATGGTCGTCGGGCAGTTCGGGCTCTCGATCCCCGACTTCTTGGAGAACTTCGAAGGGGACATCGAAGAAGGGGATGTTCTGCTCACCTCAGACCCGTACTCGTGTGGTGCGGCGATCAGCCACGCCAACGACTGGCTGGTCGTGATGCCGATCTACTTCGAGGGGCGCATCGTAGGGTGGTCGTCGATGTTCGGCCACATGTCCGACGTCGGCGGCAAGACACCCGCGTCGATGCCCACTGATGCCCGCACCATCTTCGAGGAAGGCGTGGTGATCCCGCCGTTCAAGATCTACAAGGCCGGCGAGCTGGCCGAGGACTCGCTGCGGATCATCCTCAACCAGGTGCGCAAGCCGGACTGGAACCGCGCCGACCTCAACGGCTTGGTCGCCGCCTGCCGCACCGCCTCGCGTCGGGTCCAGGAGATGTGTGCGAGATTCGGCGCCGACACCTACACCTCGGCATTGGACGCACTGCTCGATCGCAACTACCGAGCAATGAAGACGCTGCTGCAGATGGTCTTCAAGGAGGGCGAGACGCTCTCGTTCACCGACTACATCTGCGACGACGGCGTCGGCTACGGGCCCTACCAACTGAAGATGAGCCTGACCCGGACCGGGGAGAAAGTGCTCATCGACCTCACCGGGAGCAGCCCCCAGGCAGCCGGTCCCATCAACTACTTCATCAACGAGAACCTGATGCGGATGTTCTTCGGGATCTACATGATCACCGTCGCGGATCCGCAGATCCTGTGGAATGACGGCTTCTACCCGCTGGTCGACGTCAAGATCCCCGAGGAGTCGTTCTGGAAGCCGAAATATCCGGCGGCACTCAATGCCCGTAACCACGGAATCGGACGCGTCTTCGACCTGTTCGGCGGTCTGCTCGGGCAGACGAACCCCGACCTGTTGAACGCTGCCGGCTTCTCCTCGTCTCCGCACTTCATGTTCTCCGGGAACTACAGCTCCGGAGACCGCAAGGGAGAGTGGTTCCAGCTCTACTCCATCGGCTTCGGCGGAATCCCGGGCCGGCCGATCGGCGACGGTCCGGACGGCCACTCACTGTGGCCCTCCTTCGTGAACATCCCCTGTGAGTATCTCGAGTCCTACTACCCGTTGCGAATTGACCGTTGGGAGACCATCAGCGACACCGGCGGAGCCGGGCTGCATCGGGGCGGAAACGGCGTCGACGTCTCCTATCGGTTCCTCGAGGCCGGCACCATCGCGATCCACGACGACCGCTGGCTGACCTACCCGTGGGGGGTCAACGGGGGCGAACCCGGGACGCGCGGCCGTAAGTGGATCGTGCGGGCGGACGGGAGCACCGACATCATCGCGAGCAAGGTCATAGACGTGCAGGTCTACCCCGATGACGTCCTTCACTTCGTGACCTGGGGCGGCGGCGGCTGGGGCGATCCACTGGCTCGAGACCCCGAACTTGTCGCGCTGGAAGTCCGTCGGGGGCTGGTCACCAGCTACGGAGCGCGCCGGTACGGCGTGGTCTGCGACGACGACGGCAACGTCGACGACGCCGCCACCGACGAACTTCGCGCGGAGCTGCGCTCCGGTAGGCCTGACCCGCTGCCGACCTTCAACATGGGCCCCCCGTTGGAGACGATCCTGGCTCGCTGCGAGGAGGAGACCGGCCTGCCTGCCCCACACCCCCCGGCGCCGGCGCTCTAAGCCTTCCGACATTCGAGGAGCATGCTCAATGGACTCGTCGTTCGCCGATGGATTCGCCGGGCGCCTCATCCCAGGCCGCCGCCCCGCGGTGCTAGCCATCGACATGATGCGGGCGTACTTCGATGAGCAGAGCCCCTTCTGCTTGCCATCGACGTCCTGCCTCGACTCGGCCAGCCGGGTCCTGGCTGCGGCACGTGCCACAGGTGTGCTGGTGGTGCACACTCGAGTGGAGTACGGGCCGAAGGGTGTGGACGCCGGTGTCTTCCTGCGAAAGGTGGGTGGGCTGGCGCAGCTCATCGGCCCGGGGCCGATGAGCGAGCTGATGCCGCAGGTGGCTCCGGCCGACGGTGAACTGGTGGTGGTCAAGCAGTACGCCAGCGCGTTCTTCGGCACGTCCTTGGCCTCGACGTTGGTATCGGCCGGCGTCGACACCGTCGTCGTACTGGGCGTCAGCACCAGTGGATGTGTGCGGGCCAGCGCAGTCGACGCGTTGCAATACGGGTTCGTGCCGCTGGTGGTCCGTGAGGCGGTCGCCGACCGAGACGACGGCCCACACGAGGCGAACCTGTACGACCTGCAGGCCAAGTATGCCGAGGTGCTGGACGAGCAGACTGCAGTTGCGTATTTGAAAGAGACCACATGAACGCCGAGTCCGTCACGAAGGATCTCCCGGACCGCGGCGACGTCGTCGTGTGCGAGGTGTCGCCGCGCGACGGCCTACAGAACGAGGACGTGCTGATCTCCACGGCAGACAAGGTCGAACTGATCCGGCGAGCGGTCCGTGCCGGCGCTCGGCGGGTGGAAGCTACCAGTTTTGTGCACCCGCGCCTGGTCCCGCAGATGGCCGATGCTGAGGAAGTGGTGGCCGCGCTGCCTCAAGAGGATGGAGTCCGCTATGCCGGGCTGGTGATGAACGCTCGTGGCCTCGATCGTGCGGTCCAGGCCGGCATACGCGAGGTAAACGTCGTGGTCGTGGCCACGGATGCGTTCTGCCAACGTAACCAGGGCATGAGTACTGCCGCGGCATGTGGCGTGGCTGGTGACCTGGTGTCGCGAGCCCGCGACCAGGGACTGTTCACCACCGTCACAGTGGGTGCGGCTTTCGGCTGCCCGTTCGAGGGCGAGGTGTCCCTGGACAGGCTGGGCGAGATACTTCGGCGGGTGATCGACGCCGGACCTGACGAACTCGCGCTGGCTGACACGATCGGCGTGGCGGTGCCTTCGGACGTCACGACCCGAGTGGGCCTGGCCGCCGAACTCGTCGAAGCCGGTATGCCTCTGCGGTTGCATTTGCATGACACCCGGCACACAGGCGTCGCCAACGCCGCGGCCGCGATCGATGCTGGCGTCACGGTCCTGGACGCGAGCATCGGCGGCACCGGCGGTTGCCCGTTCGCTCCGAACGCGACCGGCAACGTGGCGACCGAGGACCTGGTCTACCTCTTCGACCGAATGGGCATACGCACCGGGCTGGATCTGACAGAACTGACCGAAGCGGTCGAGTGGCTGGAGGGACGGCTGGGCAAGCCACTACCAGGCGCCCTGCTGCGGGCTGGGGCATTCCCTTCGGCTGATCCGCCCATCGCCTAGGTGTGATGTCCAGGGACGTTGGTCAACCTGGTTATGGGTCGCTGGCCTCCGATTGCGGAGTGGGCTCGGTGGTGATTGTAGAAGTGGAGCCAGCCGGGCAGTGTGGTGTTGCGCTGCTGTGTTGATTCATAGAACCGGGCGTGGGCGTGCGGCGGGCCAGTTCGGCTTCGGTCAGGCGGATGCGTCGGGTCAGTGAGGCGATCCGCATGGAGCGTCCGGGCAGGGGCCGGTATCCGCCAGCGGTGGTCTCTGAGGTGAGTCGTTCATTCAGCACGGCCAGCTGCCCGATCAGGGCGCGCGAGCTCATCTGCTCTAGTCGGGCCTGCTCGGTCGGGACCGGCTCTGGCGCGCCGGCTGCCGCCTGCCGTTCGCTGCTCATGTCGACGAGGCTCCTGGTGGTCTTGTCCGCGGCGTCGTAGCCGCGGGATGGCGCTGGCGGGACCGTGGTCCCAGCCCCAAGAGGACGGGCCGGGACCACGGCCCGGGAGGGGGTGCCGCCGCACCCGCGAGGGGTTCCCCGTGGGGGCGGTCGCCGCGCGGTGTGCGTCGGGCGCTTGCTGGTTACACGTGCGGGTCGGGCGGGCAGCCGCCTCTATTGGGACGGGTCACCGGTGGCGATCACCTGCCTTTCGGGTCGTGGGTGGCTTGGCGGGTCGGTGGTGGCAGACGCGGAGGTGAGCGTTGTCTGCCCCCGCTGCCGGGGCCTGGGGTGTGGGTCTCTGCCCGCGCCGCCGGCCCGTCCCGGGCGGCGAGCCGGCGACGCGAGCAGAGACCAGTGGGCGTCGGCTGCGATGGCCATGAGGCTGTCTCGCGCTCAGGCGTTCAGGGCCTGCCGGTCCCGGCCGGTGTCGGAGATCTGGATCTTGCGGGGCTTGGCCTGTTCGGCGACCGGGATCCGTAAGGTGAGCACTCCGGCGTTGTAGTCGGCGCTGATCTGCTCGGTGTCCAGGTTGTCACCCAGGACCAGTTGCCGGCTGAAGGTGCCGCGCGGCCGCTCGGCGGCGATCAGGTCCTCGGTGTCTTCCCGCGCAGGGCGTTCGGCGCGCACGGTGATCACATTGCGCTCCACGTCCAGGTCGATCGCGTCGGCGGCGACTCCGGGCAGGTCGAACTCGACCACGAAGACTTCGCCGTCGCGCCAAGCGTCCATCGGCATCGCCGCGGGGTGGGCCAAAGTGCCGTTGCCGAAGACCCGCTGGGTCAGCCGGTCCAGGTCCCGGAACGGGTCGGTGCGCATGATCATCTGAGCCATTGGTAAACCACTCCCTCCTGATGAAGCAGTCTCAGCCACCTGAACCTCTGGTGGCTGCCATAGATCTCTTATAGCACTCGCGACATTCTGGGGCAAGAGCACCATGACCAGCTTGTGGAAGGACCACTGCGTCGGACGGACCGGCCAGGTGCCGGCGATGAGCACGCGGGAGGTGGCCACCACCTGGGGCCCGCGCCCCGAGGGGTCCGGAAACCGGGGACGCCCGGTGAGCCGGGTCGGTCCCGACCGGGGCGTGTACGCCATCTCGGTCGCGGCCGAGATGGTCGGCATGGACGCGCAACACCATGCGCACCCCGGAGGTTTGCGCCCAGTTACACCGTTCGCCGGAACTGGTTCATGTGCACGGTGGCGGCGCGACATGAGCGCGCGCGCCGCGCCGCCACCGCGTATGTGATGGCAGGGGTTAGAGCCCGAGTCCGGTCAGCAGCCGGTTGAGCAGCGCCGAGACACCGGTCAGCGGGCCGTTCTGGTCGAGAAGGCCTGCGACCGCGCAGACGAGGTTGCCGAGCAGGTTTCCAGCGCCGGGGACGGCCGTGATGTCGAGGTGCACCGGTGCCAGGTCGACGACCAGTCCCAGCAGGTCCAGATGGAGCGGGCCAAGGTCGAGGTCCAGGACCGAGCACCCTGTGCCTGCGGCGGTCAGGTCCTGGATGGGCGCCGTGAAGGTGGTGCCAGCCGTTGGCAGTCCGGTGCCGGTGATGGTTCCGGACAGCTGCAGGACGCCGTTGACCACGGAGGTCGACAGGTTGCTGAGCTGTCCGGTGAAGGTACTGCCGTCTTGAAGGGTGCCGGTCACGGGGAGTACTGCGTCGGCTGCCTGAGCTGTCGCGGATGCCTGTGGTGCCGGTGACGCGGCTTGTGCTGACGCCGCGGCCGGTACGACACCCAAGGCGACGGCTAGTGCAATGGTCGTCCCGGTTGAGACAAGCTTGGTGCGTAAAGTCATTTCCCACTCCTTGGTCGTCCGCCGATCGGCGGTTGGTACCCGTGAAGACCCCCCAGTGCTCGACCGATGACGCGAGGGTTGAGGCGACCGGGCCGCGCCAGCGTGGTCTGTCCCCCGTGGGTGGGCGGATGAACGTCAACGTCGCTGCGTCATGCGACCGCGACTGCCGCGTCCGGTTACGTTCTCGGCTTGGCGTCAGGCAGGTGTCGGGGTGCGGTGGCGCGCCGGTTCATCTCGTACGGAGCCAGTACCTCCAACAGAAACCAGGAGGCGCGGGTCGCCACCGCGACCGCGTCCACGCAGGCTTCACTGAGCACTTCGATCACGGTGTCATGGTGGACCCGGGCGACCTCGAGCAGGGCAACGCCGTCGCGCAGGGCTCGGCGGCCGAGGTCGTAGCCGTCGGCCAGGGCTGCCTCCTCGCCGTGGTCGAGATAGCGCAGGAAGGCGACCTGGTAGTCGCGGCGCAGGTCCTCGTGATGACCCGGCTGCCTGGTCACGGCCGCCGCTGCGGCCGGCGGGGTGGTCGGTCAGCCGAGCCAGGCTGGCCGTCGCGGTGTCCGTTGAGGTAAGTCAGACCTTCTTCGAGGTCCAATGCGGTGGGGACCTCGCCCGGGCCCATGCCCAGGCGCACCATGGCGAAGGCCACGTCCGGCTGGATGCCGACGATGACCGTCTCGGCGCCGCGTAGTCGGGCCATCTCGGCGATCCGGCGCAGGGTCATCGAGCCGAAGGAGTCGAGAACATCCAGTGCGGCGACGTCGATGATGACACCAGTAGCCCGGTCCGTGCCGATGCGCTCCACCAGGTCGTGCTGGAAGCGCAGCATTTGGGTGTCATCGAGCGCAGTGTGGACCGACGCCACGAGGTAGGAGCCTTGGCGCAGGATCGAGACGAGGGCCGGTCCGGTGTCGCTCACGAGCTGGTGATGCCCTCCTCAGTGGAGACGTGGTAGCCCAGCAGCCGCTCGGCCTCCTCCAATCGGCCTTGCAGGTCGCCGATGGTGTTCATCTTGCTCAGGTCTACACCGATGGTCACAAGGGTCTGGGCGATTTTGGGGGAAAGCCCGGTGATGATGACGCTGGCGCCCATCAACCGGGAGGCGTCCACCGTCTGGACCAGGTGGTTGGCCACCGTCTGGTCGACGTCGGGTGCGCCGGTGATATCGATGACCACCACCTTGGCTCGGTGCGTGCGGATGCCGTTGAGCAGCTGCTCGGTCAGCTGGCGAGCACGCTCACCGTCCAAGGAGCCAATGATGGGCAGGATGAGCAGGCGCTCACGAACCGGCAGTACCGGAGTGGACAGCTCGCGGATGGCGTCCTGCTGCTGACGGATCACCCTTTCGCGCTCCTCGACAAAGCTGACGGCCACCGTGTTGGCGATCCGGTTGGCGGCGGGTTCGTAGGCGTCCAGGACGCGGTTGAGCAGAGCGAAGTCGTTCTGGTACTTCTCGAACAGCGACCGGGCCAGGACGTCGCGCAGCAGTAAAACTATGCCGACAACCTCGTGCGTCTCCACGCCCCGGGGAATGATGCGCTCGGACAGGTCGCGCGCATAGTGCTGCAGCGCCTCGACGCTGCCGGTCTCGAGCACCTCGACGTAGTTGTCGTACACCGAGGTGGTCTCCGCGGCCATCTCCTGGGCCGACATCGCCTCGAGCAGGTGGGCCTCACGGATACGGCTGGCCCACTCATCACGCAGCTTCGCCCGATGCTCACGCAGGTGCGCCACCAACTGGGGCAGCAGCTGGTCCTCGTCCACGTCCCCTTGGGGCCGGTTCTCGTCGTTCATCTAGTCCTCCTCCAACCATTTGGTCATGGTCACTGTGGTGCCGCGTCCCGGCTCGGATACGAGCACGAACTCGTCCATCAGCCGACGCGCCCCTGGCAGCCCGAGGCCCAACCCGTTGTAGGTGCTGAACCCGTCCGCCAGCGCCTCCTGCGGATTGGTCATGCCCGGGCCGGCGTCACGCGCCACCACGCGCACCCCTGCTCGGGGCTCGCTCAAGGTCTCGACGAGCACCTCGCCGCGACCCGCGAAGCGGACGATGTTGCGTGCAACCTCGGAGACGGCGGTGGCGACCAGGGTGGTCTGGGTCTTGGCGAACCCAAGTTTGGCGGCCACCTCGCGGGCCGCTTGCCTGGCCTTGACGATGTCCGCGTCGCCCTGCACGGGAACCCGCAGCTCGTCTTCGCGGGCTTCGGCGCGGCCCAGCAAGGGTTCCGCAACGCGGGCGCAGAAATCGCATCCCAACAGGTGGCGGCCCACGCCCAGGTCCCGCTGTCGTCGCCTGCTTCCGCCCGAGAGCGCTAGCAGGACCGGGCGGCAGTCCTCGGTTGGCGGCGGTCCCGGCTCCATCGTCAACAGGTACTCCACACGAAGCCGCGCGCGGGTGCGGTGCAGCTGGGCCGCCACCGCACCCGCCGAGGACCCGGCTTCGGCCGCCAGGCTGCGGGTGTCCTGGCCGGAGACCTCGTGCGCAAGCAGCCGCGTCCGCTCCTGCTCCCCCAGCCTGCCCAACGCCTCGCAGATCGCCGCCTGCTCCTCGCCGAGCACAACCTGATCCTCCGGCGCCTCGGGAGTGGACAGGTCCAAGGCGCGATGCCGGTTGCGGGCTTCGCGGTCGCGGTCCCTCCACATGGTGGCGACCACGTTGCGGGCCGTGGCGATCGCGTACGGCTCGACCATGCTGGCCTCGATACGGTCCCAAGCGGTCATGATCCGCAGCAGGGTCTCTTGCACCAGGTCCTCGGCGAGATGCGGGTCCGACACCCGGGCACCCACCACCCGTCGCACGACAGGCAGCACCCGCTCGACCGCCTCAAGGCCGGCGTTCTGGGCGCTGCCGTCCACTGACGGCCCGGAGCTCATGGGTGCCCTATACCCGCCTAGGCGCGTCATGCACCTCCGACGTTGGCGTCTCCATGGGTGACAGCGCACTCAACGGCAAGGAGCGACCCATGACCGTCCTGCAGTTTCGCCGGCCCTCTCGGACCCCTCGTCCGGTGGGGGGACCCGGGGGCGGTCGCGCCAGTCGGCCTCGAGTGCCGGTGCGCGGCACGTTCACGGCACCTGACCTGACGCCCGGATCGATGAACGGCTGGCTGCGCGTCATGCACTGCTCACTGCAAGGCTCAAGGCTGCGATGCCTGGCGGTCGTCAGCGGCACGCTGTATGACGCAGCCGGCCAGCGCCTCGGGCTCGCCAGCACCCGGTGCCTGCTCCCGGTCACCATCGAGATGGATGAGCGACCTCAAGGACACAGCAACGAGGCCTCTGGCACCGTGCTCGTCGGACCGTTGGAGGTCAACCTGCTCGGATTCCAAGTGCAGGTGGGTCAAGTCCGCCTACCCTTCACGGACTCAGAGAGTGGCCAGCGGACCGAACGCACCAACGTGATGCCCCTGTCCGGGGCGCAACGAACATGATCGCCGTGGTGCTGTTGACCCCGATCATCGGACTTGGGCTCATCCTGCTGCTGGCGTACGTGGAGAGATGGGCCTTGGACAACGACGAACGCAGCCCCGCCGGCCCCCCAGCGGCCGGAATGAGCCCAGCCCCTCGGCGCTCGGCGGCCGCGGTGCGAAATGTGACCTGAAGTGGGTACCACTTAACGGGCGCCCGCGGCGGCCTCAGGCGGCCTTTTCGGCGTACGAACCGATGTGTTCCAGCGCCATGTTCAACGACACCTCCATCGGGGATGCATCATGCGCCGCCTGGGACAGCAGGTATCCGCCCTGCAAGGCGGACATCAACCCGGTGGCCAGGCGCCCGGTGTCCGCGTCCGGTCGCAGCGCCCCGCTGGCCCGCATGCGGTCCAGCGCACCCTTCATCAGCATCTCCCAGCTGTTGAAGTGCTCCGTCAAAGCAGTCAGTGCTCCCTCGTCCTCGTCGGCCAGCTCACTGAGCAGCGATCCCAGGGCACAGCCGTGCGCCCCGCGACGCAGCTGCACGCGATTTACGGCCGCGTCCCGCCACCGTTCGAGCCCTCGCATGGAGTCAACGCGACCGAGCAGGGCAGCTTCACGTTCGAGGATGGCCTCCGCCCGGCGGGCGATGACCGCCGCCACGAGTGCTTCCTTGTCGGGGAAGTGATGGTAGAGCTGGGACTTGCTGGAGCCGGTGGCCGCCCTCACATCGTCAAGACGGGTGCGGTTGACCCCGTGAACCCGGATGAGCTCGTCGGACGCCTGCAGGATGCGGGCGCGCGTGGCTGCACCTCGCGCTGTCAGTCGTGGGGGTCTCTGACCCTGGTCACCGGGCACGTAAAGACCATATCCGCCGGACACGACACTCGCATAGGGCCTGACCACCCGGTCCACTACAATTCCACGCTCCCACCCCAGCGGGAGGGGCAGCGCCCATCCCGAAGCGGCGTGGGGCACGTCGACCTCCGCTCATGCAACAGCCGCGGACAAATCGGATCAGCACGGTAAGGAACAGCCTCCGCTCGGCACCTACCTCCACAGCTTCATGCAACGAAAGAGACTGCCTCCACACATGGAGCGACAGGAAACCAACCGGAGGTTACAGCAATGTCTGACCGTTTCGTAGGGCGCAAGCTGGTCGTCACTGGCGGCAGCAGCGGCATGGGGTTGGCCACCGCAGTCACCGTTGTCGCAGAGGGCGGCTCCGCTGTCCTCGTCGGACGGAACCAGGCCAAACTGGACGAGGCAGTCCAGACATTCGGCGGCAGTGGTCAGGTGGCGACCTTCGCCGGTGACCTGAACGACCCGGCTCAGGTCGAAGCGATGGTCGAGGCCATCGCACGCGACCACGCGGATACCAGCATGCTGGTGAACTCGGCCGGGTTCTTCATCCCCAAGGGCTTCCTCGACTACGACCTGGCCGCTTACGACTCCTACATGGACATCAACCGCGGCACATTCTTCCTGACCCAGGGCGTGGCTCGGCTGATGATCGCCCGCAGTGGCGGGTCCATCGTCAACATCGGCTCCATGTGGGCGCACCAGGCCCTGGCGGCCACTCCCTCATCCGGTTACTCCATGGCCAAGGCCGGCCTGCACGCTCTGACGCGCAACCTGGCGATCGAGCTCGCAGGCGAGCACATCAGGGTGAACGCGGTGGCACCGGCAGTGGTCGCCACGCCCCTGTACGAGGGCTTCCTGCCCAAGGACGGCCTCGACGACACGCTGCACACCTTCGACAGCATCCACCCGTTGGGCCGCATCGGCACCGCGCAGGACATCGCAGCCGCCGTGGCGTACCTGCTCTCCGACGACGCCAGCTGGGTGACCGGAAGCATCGTGAACGTCGACGGCGGCATCATGGCGGGCCGCAATTGAGCGGCCTCGCCGCGTTGGCCTGTGCAGCAGCGACGGGTGGTGGCCACGAGCGCTGGCTGACATCGGCACCAGACCACGGGGTCGGACACCAGGACGGCCTCGCCCTAGTCAAGGAGGACCAAGCATGACGACCACCCGTGCAGGCGCGGACCCCACTGCGACCACCGACCCCAAGGCCCAGGTGGCCATCTTGGCCGGCGGCTGCTTCTGGGGAATGCAGGAGCTCGTCCGCAAGATGCCGGGCGTGCTGCGCACCAGGGTCGGGTACACCGGCGGCACGGTGGCGAACCCGACGTACCGAAACCACGACGGGCATGCGGAGGCCATCGAAATCGAGTTCGACCCCGACGTGCTGCCGTTCCGGACACTGCTGGAGTTCTTCTTCCAGATCCACGACCCGTCAACCCTGAACCGTCAGGGGAACGACCTTGGCACCAGCTACCGGTCGGCCATCTTCTACACCAACCAGGCGCAGCGCACCGACGCGCTGGAGACGATCGCCGACGTCGACGCGTCCGGTCTGTGGCCTGGCCCCGTCGTCACCGAGGTCACGGCCGCGTCCACGTTCTGGCAGGCTGAACCGGAGCACCAGGACTACCTGCAGCACGTCCCGCACGGGTACACGTGTCACTTTGTCCGACCGGGCTGGAAGCTGCCGAGACGCGCGCATTCCCCGGCATAGGGCCTGGCAACCGAGAAGGCTCCGTCGGCGCGCACCGGACGCAACCCAGCACGCGGACACGGATGCGCTGGACACGGTCATACATCCAAAGGAGAACCGTCGAGATGAGCGCGCAAACCGTGCCCGTCCTGACCCCGACGACGAAAGGCAGGTAAGGAATCCATGCCAGTCACGCGAGGATTCACCCGGCGCGACCGCAGCGACCCCCGGCTACCCCCCGGGCAGTACAACACGGGGGACGGCTGGCCGGTCCTGAGCTACGAGCCAACACCTCGGCTGGACACCGCCACGTGGACGTTCACGATCGACGGACTCGTTGAGCGAACCCAGACGTGGTCCTGGGCGGACCTGCACAAGATGCCGCCGTCGACATACCAAGGCGCCATCCACTGTGTGACCACCTGGTCGAAGTTCGACATGACGTTCGACGGCGTCTCAGTCGACACGCTGCTCGACCTCGCCAGCCCCCGACCGGAGGCCACCTTCGTCATGGCCCGCTCACACACCGGGTACACCACCAACCTTTCCCTGAGCGACGTGACCGGGGGCAAGGCGTGGGTCGCTTGGGCGATCGACGGGAAACCGTTGCCGGTGGAGCACGGCGGCCCGGCCCGTCTGCTGGTCCCGCACCTCTACTTTTGGAAGAGCGCCAAGTGGGTCTCCGGCCTGACCTTGATGGACCACGACGAGCCCGGCCTGTGGGAACGGAGCGGCTACCACGACCGGGGTGACCCGTGGCTCGAGCAGCGCTACCAAGGCGACTGATGGACCGGCTCGTCTCCACGGCCATCCCTCCCGTGCAGCCGTGGCAACTGGCGACGATCGTCGCGGTGCGCCAGGAGACACCGAACGCGAAGACATTCCAGCTCAACGTCGCTGGCCCACACAACTTCGTCGCCGGCCAGCACTTCATCATCCGCTTGACGGCCGATGACGGGTACCACGCGCAGCGGGCGTACTCGGCCGCGTCGCCACCAGGCCAGGAACCTCTCGAGATCACCGTCGAGAGGTTGCCCGGGGGAGAGGTGTCGACGTTCCTGCACGACGGGGTGGACGTTGGCGACATGGTGGACATCCGCGGGCCCATTGGCGGTCACTTCGCCTGGGACGTCTCCGCGCCGATCCTCGGCATCGCCGGAGGCAGCGGCGTCGCCCCGTTGATGTCGATGCTGCGGGCAGCACGAGCTGCAGGCCGGTCCGACTACATGACCCTGGTCGTGTCCGCACGGTCACCGCGAGATTTGTACTACGCCGACGAGATCACGGGCCCCCGCACCCGCGTGGCGTACACGCGCACCGCCCCGCCGGGCGATCCCCGAGGGGTAGGCCGGTTGACCATGGAGGACCTCGCGCCAATGGTCCATGTCCGTCAGCAGGCGTTCGTCTGCGGTTCACCAGCGTTCTGCGATGCCGCGACCATGCTGCTCGACTCGTTGGGTGTACCGGCGTACGACATCCGCGTGGAACGGTTCGGCCCGTCCGGATGACCCGCCAGTTCCGGACCCCCGACCGCGGCGGGGCGCGGGTGAAGCTTTCGAATCCAAGCGGGCACACGAAGGGGAACAGCCATGACACCTCATTTTGACTCCGACGGAATCTCCGCCACGGACGCCGGCGACTACGGGCTGCTGCGGCCCCAGGAGAGCTGGGACGACGACGAGTTCGACGGCGACGACGTCGAAACCGGGTACTCACCCCCCGGCCGCGCCCGGGGCTCCCTCGACTGGGGAGTGACGGCGAGGGAGGCGGCCGGGCACGAGTCGCTCGACCAGCGCCTTGCCCGTGAGGTGCCCGACACCTCGCTGACCCAGGACGACGGTGACGGCCTGGGCGACACCAGCGACACCGACGGTGAGCTGATCGACGATCAGGTCGGGGCGGCACGCGCCGGCCGTCTCTTGGCCCATGACGTCGACGACAACGACGCTCGGTCGGACTATTGGGCCCACGACATCGGGATCGACGCAGCCGGTGCCTCCGCCGAGGAAGCGGCCGTGCACATCATCCGGGACGACCTCGAACTCGAGGAGTAGCCGCCCGCCCGCGGCCGGTACAGGAGGCGGGGCGACCGACGGATGACTCGGCCGGGGGAGTTGCGGGCTACAGGCTCGGCAGCCCGTGAACGAAACCTCGCTCAGCGAGGTGACGGCGAAGGTTCCGGCGGGCGTGGAACATCAGCTGGTAGATCGCATTGCGGTTGGACCCGAGCTGGGTGGCGAGCTGTTCGATCGACGCACCATGCACCACCACGCCGAGGAACACGTGACGCTGTCGCTCGGTCAGCGAGGTGTCCATGGCTGACATGACCGCCTGTTTCAAGGCGATCGCCTCGGCCTCGGCCTCCGGTGTGTTGGCGCGGGGGCAGGGCAGGCGGTCCCAGTCTTGCGAGTTCAACCCATGGACGAGGCTGCGGCGATTGTGCTGGCGGATCTTCACGCGAGCTTCGAACGTCACGAAACTTCGGGCCCACGTGGTGAACTTGCTGTCGCCGCGGAAGTCCGGGATGCGCCTCATGATGGACACGAGCGCATCCGCCGCCGCTTGGTGGGCCAAGTCGTCCCGTTCCGCGCCGGACAGTCGCGAAATGTCTGAGCGACGCCCGATCTCGCTGCGTGCAGCCCGCAGCAGATAGGTGTACAGGGCGTC
Organism: Segeticoccus rhizosphaerae; assembly: GCF_005222685.1. Taxonomy (NCBI): domain Bacteria; kingdom Bacillati; phylum Actinomycetota; class Actinomycetes; order Micrococcales; family Intrasporangiaceae; genus Segeticoccus; species Segeticoccus rhizosphaerae. Next base: position 72,492 of record NZ_SWMA01000009.1, on the reverse strand, counting down.
CGCGGCGCGCTCTCGGGCGGGCCCTGGCTGGGTGAGCGCCGCCGTCCACCGCGCGTTGTCCCGCGTGCGCTCCTGGTCAACGCTCGAGGAGTCCTGCACGTCCCCGCAGGGCCGCGTGCTGTTCGTCCTTGCACGTCCGTGCTCGTCAGCCAATGTGCGGGCAGCGCCCGGGGCCTTCTGTTCAACTGGTCTATTCAGTCCAATTACGGCACCGTGACCTGACGGGGCTACGTGCTCGAACTTGGGGTGCGGAGCTACGAAGGTAAAGGACTGCATAGTCCAAAACTACTGGTTTGGTGGGCTGTGTCAACTCCGTGGATGGGCTCACATTGCGTTCTGTCGGAAGCCCGCCACGCCGGGGGCCCGCGCTGTCGCGCTGCGACATGTTTGGACCGAAAGGTTCAGTCCGTGCGGAGCGGGAAGCACCGCCTGCCGCCCCTCAAGGCGTCGTCCCGGTCACGCCGACGGTGATGTCGTGAGAGGTGACGCTGTCGACGGCCACCCTGGCGAACGGTGGTGTCCAGTCGGCATACCCGGTCATGGTCCGCCGCCGGGCAGGTCAGTCGGTGACGCGGCTCGGTGCCACGCCGTAGACCAGGTCGCGGTACTCGTGGTGCTTGCCCAGCCAGCTCCGCACGAAGGGGCACACCGCCAGGATCTTGCGCTGACCCTGGTCGCGGATGTCGTCCAGCGCTCCCTGCACCAGCGCACCGCCAACTCCTTGACCCTCGTAGGCGGGATCCACCTCGGTGTGCTCGATGATGATGATCGAGGTCGTGATCTGGTACACGCTGTAGCCGGCCACCGTCTCGCCGATGCGAGCCTCGTACCGGGACAGCGCCTTGTTGTCGACTACCGTCACATCCATCGGGTCTCCTCCAACCGTTTTGACCGTCATCGTCGCGAGGCGCACCTGTCCAGCCATCCAATCCAGCTCAGCGGCAGGGCAGCCCGCCTCGTCCGCGGGGTTGGTGTTCGCCGGCCGGGCCATCTCTCCCCGGGTGCATCACCGTTCCATCCCTCCGCTGTAGTGGCACGTGTCACCTCCGTCAATGCCGGTGAATGCGGACCTCTCTTGGCTGACGGGCCCGGTAAGACGATCAGCACAGCGGGCACCAACGCCACGTCAGCCCACGAACCGCCCGCGACCTCAGCGTCTGGCGTGGGGCCGAGCCTCGACGGAGTCAGCAGGTCGGGGCACGTCGACGAGGGCGTCATGGCAAGTGGGACAGCACCGAGCAGCTGGAGGTCACCGATGTTGCCGAATGGTTCGCCGTTTCCGCAGTTGTCACTGCCGACGCCGGGAGGGGACGAGCTGGTGCTTCCCGCTGCGACGCAGGGAGGCTACGCCGTCGTGCTGGTGTACCGGGGCGCGTGGTGCCCGTACTGCGTGGGACAGCTGCGGTCTTTCGCCACCCGGCACGACCTGCTCATGGCTGAGAACATCACAACCGTTGCCTTGTCGGCCGACTCCCGCGCCACGGCACGGCAGACGGTGCAGGACCTGCACATCCCCTTCGCCGTCGGCTGCGAGGCCGACGTCCCGAAGGTCGCCAAGGCTCTCGAGTGCTACACCGACCCCGACATGACGTTCTTCCAGTCCTCGGGCTTCGTGCTCGACACCGACGGCAACATCATGCTCTCGCTCTACTCCTCGGGCCCCATCGGCCGGCTTGGGCCGGCCGACGTGTCGGGGTTCGTCAACAGACGTCGCGACAAGAACGGGGCCACAGCGTCATGAGCATCCGAGCGCGCCAAGCTCCCGGCCCCTTGCGCACGCCGACACCTGCCATGGACACGACCCGATCGACCGAGCGCCACCGGCTGGCGTTCGGTTCTGCGATCGCCGCCCTGGCGATCTCGTTCGCCGCCAACGCTGCCCCGGTGCCCCTGTACAACATCTACCGGAGTCAGGACGGCCTCACCAACGAGGGAGTGTCGCTGGCCGTCGTCGCGTACTCCTTGGGCACCATCGCGGCACTCCTGCTGCTGGGGCGCCTGTCGAACCACTGGGGCAGACGACACACCGCCATCGCAAGCCTGGTCCTTGTCGTGCTTGGCTGCCTGATGCTGCTGGATGTACACCAGTTGGGCACGCTCGTCGCCGCTCGGCTGCTGATGGGCGTGGGCTCCGGCATCGCGAGCACCGGAGTGACCGCATACATCGTCGACACGGCACCGGCGCGGCCCGCGTGGCTGGCTTCGGTCGCCTCCAGCCAAGGACCCATGTTCGGCCTTGCCGTCGGCGCAGTCGGCTCAGGCGCCCTCGTCGAGTTCGGTCCCTGGCCGCGCGGGCTGGTCTACGTCGTCATCAGCGCCCTGCTCGTCGTGGTTGCTGGGCTCATCGCGGTCAGCCCCGAGACCGTGAACCCGACGGTGGGCTGGCGGTCTCTGCGGCCTCGGGTGCGCCTGCCCGCCCGGGTCACCCACCTGGTTCCCGCGGCGTCGGCCGTGTTCTTGGCCACCTGGGCGATGGGGTCGTTCTACCAGGCACTGGTGCCCGCCGTCGTGGAAGACCAGCTGCACACCGCAAGCCCGCTCGCGCTCGGCCTGGTGTTCGCCTCGTACATGGCGTCCAGCGCGTTCGGTGCCCCGCTCGCAGGGCGCTTCGCACCGGCGAACGCGCAGCGCATCGGCATGCTCGCGTTCCTGGTGGCCATCGCCGGCATCATCACGGCCATCTCCTTCGGCCGGCTGCTCCTGTTTATCGCCGCTACCGTCCTCGCCGGAACCAGCCAAGGGGTCGCGATCAGCGCCACGGTCCGCGGGCTCCTGTTCGGCAGCACGGTGCCGGACCGAGCCCCCATCTTCAGCATCATCTACCTGCTGTCCTACAGCGGCGCAGCCTTCCCGAGCCTCGTTGCCGGCGGGCTCACCGGCATCGTGTCATTGCCGACGATCGCACTCGGGTACGGCGGCCTCACCCTCGCCGCCACCGCCTTCACTGTCGTCGCGGCACGCGCGCCCGGCATGACCGAGCAGGCCCAAAAGGGGCGCTCTGAGTCGTTCGGGCACCGAGAAACGACGCTGTGAGAAACGCCAACGGCACCCTGGGGCGACGTTCACTTGGCCACGTGAACACCATCCACGGCGCGACACTGGAGGAGACCATCCTCGGCGTTCTCCTAAGCGCTGACCTTCTCGAAGCACCAACTCACAACAAGAGGCACCTACCAAAAGGAGATGAGTTCCATGAAGGCGATCGTGGTGAACGACCAGGCTGCTGGGTTGGCCGGGATGACGCTGACTGAACGACCCGAGCTGCCGGCGGCCATCAACGATGTCATCGTCCAGGTGCATGCGTCGGGGTTCTTGCCGACGGAGATGGAGTGGCCTTCCACGTGGACCGACCGTGCAGGCCGTGACCGGGCGCCCTCCATCCCCGGGCACGAGATGGCTGGGCTGGTGACTGCGCTCGGCTACGGGACGACGGGGCTGACGCTGGGACAGCGGGTGTTCGGGATCACCGACTGGCACCGTGACGGGACCCTCGCCGAGTCTGTCGCCGTCGAGGCCCGCAACCTCGCCCCGCTGCCGGGCGACGTGGACGTCACGGTCGGCGCGAGCCTTCCCATTTCTGGCCTGACCGCCTGGCAGGGGTTGTTCGACCACGGGCGCCTGCAGGCCGGCCGGAGCGTCTTGGCTCACGGCGCCGCGGGCGCGGTCGGGACGATGGTCACCCAGCTCGCACGCGAGTTCGGCGCCTACGTCATCGGCACCGGTCGTGCTGGTGACCGGCAGAAGGTGCTCGACTACGGAGCTCACGAGTTCGTCGACCTGGAAAACGATGCGATCGAGGACGTCGGCGGGGTCGACCTGGTCTTCGACCTCATCGGCGGCGATGTCCAGAAGCAGTCCGCCGACATCATTCGGCCCGGCGGAGTGTTGGTGTCGGTTGTCGGTCCGGTCGAGGCGCGCCCGGCCGACGGACGCGCAGTCGACTTCGTCGTCGAGTCCGTCCCTGCCCAGCTGCGTGAGATCGCCCAGCGCGTGAGGGACGGACGGATCCGCACGAACATCGGCCAGGTCGTGCCCATCAGCGAGGCTGTCACAGCGGTCAACTCGACCGACCGGCGCAGGGGCAAGCTGGTCATCGCCATGACCGACTGAAGCGAAGGGTCGATCCACCGGCGGCAGCACCCGATGGCCCGAAGTGACGTTGTTCCACGATTCTGAGGACGTGGTCGCGTGGCGGTTCTACCGTTGTGGGGTGACCGGTCTGAACGCTGATCTGGTTCTCGAGGGTGGCGGTGTCAAGGGCATTGCCCTCGTCGGGGCCATCAGCATGCTTGCCGAACGCGGCTATCAGTTCCAGAAGGTGGCGGGCACCTCGGCCGGGGCGATCGTCGGGGCGTTGGTGGCTGCCGGCCTTCCCGCCGCCGAACTCGAGGAGACGATGCGCTCCTTGGACTACGAGAGCTTCCGGGACGAGAGCCCACTGGACCGGCTGGGTCCGCTGGGGAAGGCCACCTCATTGCTGCTGGAGTCCGGGATCTATGAGGGGGAGTACCTGCGAGCTTGGCTGGGTGACACGCTGGCGGCTCATGGGGTGCGCACGTTTGCCGACCTGCTCCTTGAGGACCCTGGAAGCGACCTGCCGGCCGAACGGGCCTACCGGTTGGTGATCATGGCCTCCGACCTGTCCCACCGCCGGTTGCGCCGGCTGCCGTGGGACTACCCGATCTTCGGCATGCCGTGTTCGGACGTCCCGGTCGTGGACGCGGTTCGGGCATCGATGTCCATCCCGTTCTTCTACGAACCGGTCAAGCTGCGCGACGAGACGACCGGTGAGGACACGTGGCTGGTCGATGGCGGGATGCTGTCGAACTTCCCTGTCGATGTTTTCGACCGCACCGATGGTGTGCCGCCGCGGTGGCCGACGTTCGGCATCAAGCTGTCGGCACGTGCCAACGCCTTGGCGCAGCAGGAACCGCCGGTGCGTGGGGCGGTCAGCATGACGCGGGCGATGGTCTCGACGATGACCGGGTTCTTCGACCACCTGCACCTGGACGAGCCGAGCACCCTGGCGCGGACGATCTTCGTGGACACGCTCGGAGTGCGCTCCACCGACTTCTCCCTCGACCATGACACCCAGCAAGCGCTGTTTGCCTCGGGCCAGGACGCAGCCCGCACGTTCCTGGACGGCGATGACAGCCAGCCGGGCTGGGACTTCGCACGATACGTCGCGACCTACCGTTCTCCAGACACAGCAGCCGCCGGGCTAGCTGATGCGCCCTGACGCTTGCTCCCGTCGCTGGTCATCGCAGGCTGTCGCGGGGATGGCGTTGTCGATGAGGGCGGAGGCGATGGCGGCGGCGGTGGGAAAGGCGTCGGCGTCGAGGACCCGGGTGCGGGCCGCGGCCCCGTCGATGAGTAGCGCGAGCTGCTCGCCGAGCCGTTCAGGGTCGGCAGCGCCGGCTTCGCGGGCGGTGTCGGCGAGCCGCGTGGCGACGGCTTTCTTGTAGTCGCGCGCGTACTGGGACGCAGGGTGCTGGGGGTCGTGGAGTTCGACGACGGCGGCGATGTAGGGGCACAGTGGAGTGGCGCGCGGGATGTCGAAGGCGGCGAGGAGCCGTTCGCGGGGTGTGAGGTCGGTGCGGTCGAACACGCCGGACAGAACGGAGGGGTCGAACCGGCGCAGGTACTCGGCGACGAGTTCATCCTTGCCGGTGAAGTGCTGGTAGGCCGTGCGCTTGGACACCTGGGCCTCCGCGCAAAGCTGATCCATGCCGGTGCGGTTGATGCCCTGCTCGCGGAACAGCTGCTGGGACGCGCTGAGGATGCGCTCGCGGGCGCCTCGACCGCGGCGGCGGCCCTTGGGCCCCTTCTCCAACTCCGTCATGACTGCATGCTACCCCAAGTGGGTAACGATCGGTGTACATAGCTTGCGCCCCGGCCCTCCAAGCGATAGCGTAAGCACACAGAGCAGTTTACATAAAGTTCAGAGCTCATCACCTGCGCCACGGCCGCCAGCCAAACCGCACAACCCACAACCCGGACAGGACATCTCATGAGCAACATCAGCATCATCGGCACGGGGAACATGGCCCGCACCATCGGCGCACTGGCGGTGGCAGGCGGCAACACCGTTGAAGTCATGGGCCGCGATCAGTCCAAGGCTGCTGACCTGGCCAAGGTTCTCGGCGGCGGCGCCACGACGGGAGAGTGGGGCACCGCCCCGCGCGGGGACATCGTCATCGTGGCCTTGTTGTCCGACGGTGTCGTGCCGGTCGTTGCCCACTACGGAGACGCTCTTGCGGGCAAGGTAATCGTCGACATCAGCAATCCATTCAATGCCACGTTCGACGGGCTGGCCCACCGTGAGCAGACCTCAATCGCGCAGGAAGCCGCCAAGGCGGCCCCGGCCAGCGCCAGCGTGGTGAAGGCCTTCAACACCATCTTTCGTCAGGTCCTCGAGAAGGGTCAGCCCGATGTCTTCCTCGCCGGCGACGATGCGCAGGCCAAGGCAAGTGTGGAGACGTTCATCGAGAGCCTCGGACTGCGCCCGCTGGACGTCGGCGGCCTGAAGATGGCGCACTGGCTGGAAGGAGCGGGCGTGCTCACGGTGGGCCTCGCCAACAATGGAGTGGGGAACTTTGACTTCGCCCTCAGCATCACTCAACTGCCCGCCTGAGTAGACGGGTCCCCGCTACACGCCTTCGGCCCTCGGGGTGGCGAGAAGCGCGCTGATGTCGTGGTGGTTCAAGTAGAGGAGAACGCGGTATCCGTCCGGACCGGATCTCACCAGAAGGGTCGAGGAAAGCTCGACGGTCCCGCTGTCACGCTCCGCAGCCCATTCTCCCGCCACCAGAACGTGCTGGTCGTCCAGACGCAGCTGGCGCGCGTCCCGACGCCGCACGTCCCGCACACCCGCATCGGCGAACATCGTGCGGCGAGCAGGCAGCGAGGCAGCGAACTGCTCAGCTGTTATCGCCACCGCGTAGCGTGGATCCAGAGCCAGGAAGGTGGGGGCGAAGAGCTCGCCCGGGCGGCCGTCGGGGTCACCAGCGCGGGCGTCGAAGTCATCCAGGAACGCGCTGATGGCAGGTTCGAGGCCAGTCCAGCGATTGCTCATAGCTCGGTCGCAATCCTTTCTAGCAGCGGAACCGCGGCTGCCAACCGCTTCCGTTCGGCTTCGGTCAGCGCGACGAGGACTGCTTCGATCCGTACCCTAACCAAGCTGAGTTTGGCACAGGAGCACGACGATCGAGATCGACAGCCGGCCACGGGGCCAGGGCACCGAGCTTCGATTTCGGCATGCTGGCCTGACACCCCAGCTGGCTTGCTGGGACGACTGAGTGGCCGCGTGGAACCACTTCCTGTCCAGCATCGAGCTCCTCGCCAGGACTGGCAGGGGAACGCCATACGGCTCCTGAGCTCTTCGCCTGCCAGGACGAGGCCGGCTCCTGCTCGTCGGAGGGGACCGACGTCAGTCGGCGGCCGTGGCAACTGGATTGGTGAGCCGGGTGTGGAGCAGTGCGGCGCTGAGCGCGACCAGCAACCCAGCGGCGACGGCGACGAGGAACCCGGTCCGGGGGCCGTGGGTGTCGGCGACCTGGCCGACGACCGCAGATCCGGCGCCGTACCCGAGGTTGAGACCGGTCACCAGCCAGGCCAGTCCTTCGGTGAGGACCAACCGGTCGACGGTGCGTTCCACCAGTTCGGTGGCGGTGATCAGCGTAGGGGCGACACCGAGCCCCATGACGAAGGCGCATGCCGCCAGCGCAGGCACGTTGGGCGCGAGCCACAACAGGATCGGCAGGCCGCCGAGCAGCATCGCTTGTCGCCGGTACCGCTGAAGTACCGGAGCGATGCGTGCTCGCGCGCCGTAGATGAAGCCGGCGGTTGCGCTGCCGAGTGCGAGGCAGGCCAACACCGCCCCGCTGAGCGCGCGTTGTCCCTGCTGGCTGCAGAACGCCACGATCATGATTTCGGCGCTGGCAAACACCATTCCCATGGCGACGGCCCCGGCCACGCGCAGCACCATGCCGCGGGTCCGCATCGCGGAGCCCGACCGCGCACTCGAGGTGTCGTGCACCGGGGGTTCGGTGCTGTGCAGGCCGCGCAGCCACACGGCGCCGAGCGACACCAGCAGCGCACCCAGCAAGAGGGGCAGGACCGGATCGAGCGTGGTGGCGATGGCGGTGGCGACCAGTGGCCCGGTGGTGAAGATCAGCTCGTCGAGGGTGGCCTCCAAGGAGTATGCGGTGCTGAGCTCGGGGCGTCGGCCCCACACGTGCGACCAGCGCGCCCGCACCAAGGACCCGACCGCGAGGTAGGAGAAGCCGGAGACGGCGGTCGGTCCGACGAAGGACCACTGCGGGAACCCGGCTTCGATCAACACTGCCAGCGCGACCGTTGCGACGACGTGTACCGCGGAGGCGGGTACGAGGGTCCTGCTTTGGCCGAACCGGTCGACCAGACGGGCCAGCACCGGGTTCCCGACGCCGTTCGCGGCGACGTAGACGCCGGTGAGCAGGCCGGCGAAGCCGTACTCTCCGGTGCGGGCCGAGACGATCAGCACCAAGGCGATCGGATAGATGGCAATGGGCATGCGCATCACGAACGATGCAGCGCAGAACGCGACCGTTCCCGGAGCGCGGAACGCGGCGCGGTAGCCCGCTAGCATCGGGAGCCCCAGTCATCCGCCGCCCGACTGTCGCACAGAGCAAAGTCGAGGCGCCAGGGCACGCTGCATCTTCTCAGGCCTGCGAACTGTCCCATCGTCCGGCCCGGATAAGCGTGAATCCACGGCACAGTTGGTCATCGGTCGAACGCGAGCGCCATCTCGTCGCAGCACCGTGTCCTGCTCGAGAGCCACCAACTGGATGTGACGGTAATCTCCGTCAGGCGATGCAGATGGCTTTGCAGGTGGCCCAGAAGTGAGCGGTAGCGCGCTCGCTCTGGTCCTCACGGCTGCCATCTGTCACGCGCTCTGGAATGTCGCGGCAAAAGGGGTTCGCGGTGATGGCTACCTGTTCGTGTGGTGGTACGACCTCTGGTCGACCCTGCTCTGGGTGCCGGTCGGTATCGCCCTGTTGGCTCGAGCCGGATGGCCGTGGTCCTGGGGTTTGCTGTTCGGGCCACTGGTGTCTGCGGCGGTTCACATCGTCTATCAACTGGCGCTGCAGACCGGCTACAACCGGGCCGACCTCGGAGTCGTCTACCCCGTCGCGCGAGGCGTCGGTCCTCTCCTGACCATGGCGGCTGCCCTGGCCGCCCTCCATGAACGGCCAGGGCGGACCGGCGTGCTCGGCGCCTTGGCGATCCTGCTCGGCATCGTCGTCGTGACCGGTGGTCGCGGCGGCCCCGACCGACATCGCGCCATGCTCGGCGTGCGTTGGGGCGTCCTGACAGGGGCCGCCATCGCGGGCTACACGCTGTGGGACGACCACGCGATGACGTCCCTGGCCCTGTTGCCCGTCACCTACTTCGCGTTCGGCAGCGCTTGTCAGACCGCCATGCTGAGTATCGGACTTCACCGGCACGACACGTCGAGGCTCGGGACCGTGCTGCATCGGCACTGGCGGCAGGTCGGTGTGGTCGCGGTCCTCTCACCTCTGGCCTACATCTTGGTGCTCGAGGCAATGCGCACGACCCCCGTCTCGCTGGTCGCGCCGGTGCGAGAATCGAGCATCGTCATCGGTTCGCTCCTGGCGTGGTGGTTGTTCAAGGAGTCGGATCCGGTGCGCAAGGTGATCGGCGCGGGCGCGGTCCTGCTGGGGATCGGCCTCATGGTGGTCTCCGGATGACGATCGAGGCCAAACGTGCGTGGCGCTACCTTGCCCCACGCCGGTGCTTCGCTCCCGACCTCAGGGCAGCGTCACGTAGTCGGAGAGGAACGCCCGTGCGCTTGCCGTGTCGAGGCGGTAGTCGACGTTCGTGGCGCGACAGATCGCGTCGCCGGTGATCGTGGTCGCCGCCACGAGGTCGGTGTCGCCCAGGAAATTGGGTCCGCCGGAGTCGCCGTAGCAGGTGCCGCCGTCGCCCGTGGCGGGGTTCATCGACAGGCGCAGCCAAGCCTTGTTGACCGCGTCGAGGCTGCCCTTGGTCACCATCCGCACGTCGTTGTAGAGATAGCCGTGGCCGCCGGGACCGCTCGTCACTTCATAGGCGCCGTAGCCCACGGAGGTGAACTCCTGTCCCTGCTTGAGGCGGGACAGCGATTCGGCCTTGGGCAACTGCGCCGGGGTGATGCCGGTCACCGGCTGTTCGAGCGTCACCACGGCGATGTCGTGCGGGTCGTTCTGCTGGTGGGTGTACTGCGGGTCGGCGTGGAAGGTCCCGGCATACACCGGGTCACCGTCCTGGTATGCCGTGTCGAACGTGATCCGCACCTGCTCGCCTTCGCCCTCGCCGCAGTGTGCCGCTGTGAGGAACACGCTCGGCGCGATGAGCGTGCCCGAGCAGTAAGTCCAGGTGCCGTCCGAGTAAGCCTGCTCTGCGACGAGTCCTCCGACGTTGGGGTGGCCGTTCCCGTCCGGGTGGCCGTTGGTGATGGCAGCCGCCGGCAGGGCTGTCGCGGTGAGGCAGGCCAGGCTGGTGGCTCCGATGACGAGGCGTCGAATCATGCGAGACATCATGGCGGGTAGCGGCCGTTCGCGCCAGAGGTCGGGTGCCACGCCAATTCTTCCTGCGGGCCCCATTCAAGGACGACGCGCTGTGTGCGCCCACCCTCGGGTGCCGCAGCCGAGCCTGAGGGTCGGAAGTTTCGTGAGCGGGCCGGAGTTGAAGCTGTCGTGAGCGATGACAACACCGGTGTGAAACAGCTGCGATTGGTGATCCATGCCGAGGACTACGAGGGGACGTTGCGATTCTTCCGTGACGTTTTGGGCATGTCCGAGCAGGAGGCGTACACCGGCGATGCAGGCGCGCAGGTCGCGATCCTCGATGCTGGCCGGGCCACTCTCGAGATCGCCAACACCGCCCAGGTGGAGATGATCGACGACGTCGAGGTCGGCCGGCGAGTCTCGCCGCACTTGCGGCTCGCGCTCGAGGTCGATGATGCCGCGGCGGCGGCCACCGCGGCCGTCGGCGGTGGTGCGAGGGTGGTCGCGCCGCCGACACCGACGCCGTGGGCCTGGCTCAACGCGCGCCTCGACGCTCCCGGCGGCGTGCACCTCACTCTGTTCGAGGAGCTCGGCCCGAACACGGCTCAGCCGGGCCGTACGCCGGGGACCTCCGAGGCGGAGTAGGTAGTCTGCATCGCAGGCGCCTCGACCTGAGAGGGACACCCGGATGACAAACCATCCCCGCCGCATTGACCACCTCGTCCTCGCCGTTCACGACTTGGACAGTGCGGCGGGCTTCTACGACCGCCTGGGCTTCCAGGTCGGCGCACGCAACCGTCACCCGTGGGGCACGGAGAACCACGTGATCCAGTTCGCGTCGTCATTTCTCGAGCTGATCACGGTCGCCGATGCCGAACTCATCCCTGCGCACGCGCCACACTCGTTCAGCTTCGGACAGTTCATCCGGGACTACCTGTCCACACGTCAGGGTCTGGCCATGGTCGCCCTCGACAGTGCCGACGCGGAGGCGGATGCGGCCGACTACGCACGCGAGGGCATCGGTGACTATCAGCCGTTCACCTTCGAGCGCTCGGGCCGCGCAGCCGACGGGACCGAGACCCACGTCGCGTTCACCCTCGCGTTCGCCACCGACGAGCGGCTGCGGCACGCTTCCTTCTTCGTCTGCCAGCAGCACCATCCTGAGGCGTTCTGGAGCCCACCGCTGCAGCGCCACGGCAACGGGTCCACGAACGTCTCCGGCGTCTGCCTGCGCGTCGAGCACCCGGCCGACCACTCCGGCTTCTTGCGGGTGTTCACGGGTGGGCGGCCGTCGGACGACGGACGTCTCTACGGGCTCGAGCACGGCGGCCGCCTCGAGCTCGAGTCGACGGCCGGGCAGAACCGGCTCGCCGGATTCACCGGGTTCACTGTCAGTGTTCCTGACCTCGGCGCGACGGGGCGACAACTCGCCGCAGAGCGCATTCCGTTCGAGGACTCTCCCCACCGCATCGTGATCCCCCCGGACCAAGCTTTCGGTGCAGAGATCGCATTCGCGAACGCGCGACTCCGTAGCAGGCCACGCACACTCCCTGCTCCCGGAGGGCCGAGCGGGCACGGGTCGCTGAGTCGCTGAAAGCGCCACGCAGCGGTGGACCGCTTCGTCGACGTTGCGCGGCCACCGAGGTTGGCGCCCAAATCGAGGCGCTGTCCGAGCACGGGCCCAACATCGGCCCCGAGTGGCACCCGGATCAGAGTCAGGTGGCTCAAGGGCGGAGGGGGTCCAGTTCGAGCCGGAGCACGTAGGTCATGGCCGCTGCGTGGTCGTCGGCGCCAAGAAGTAAGCGTGGGCCACGAAGGTGCTCCGGGTCTGGTCTGTGGAAGAGCCGCGCGCCGCCGCCCTGCCGGAGATGGGCGAGCTTGTGCGCGCGGGTGGCCTCGGGGCCGCTGCTGTGGGCGTGAGCCGTTCCCGTGGAGCCCCCCACGCTCATGAACGTGATGAGGGCCGCGGCAACGCCGCACGTGATCCTGCCGGGCCGTTTGGGCTCACTGGTGAGGTTCATGGTGTGCCTTCGCCTGTGAAGTTCCGCGGCCCTGCCACGCAGGTGAGTGCTGGTCTGCAAAGGGGCGGTCGGCAGTCTGCGGAACTGCGCCTGACGCAGGGACGTGTGCATGGTGTTGGCTCGTCATCGGGCCTCCTGGCTGGTGGTGACAGAAGCCTGCCCCTCACCGCGGGGGAAGATGCCGGGGCCGCAGGCGCAAACGCCGGGGAGCCTGCGCCTAGCGCGTCGGGTTCGCCGTGAACTTCCGGTAGAGCGCAGTGGTGGCGGACCCGGGCGCGACGCCGAGCTCGGTGTGCAGTCGTTCGGTGAGGTCTCGGTAGAGCTGCGCCACGCGGGCTCGTTCGCCCGCTTGCCCCAGCACGGTCATCAGCCCCCGGTAGGCGTCCTCGTTGAACGGGTCGAAGGCGATTGCTCGGCGATAGACCGGTGCGGCTTCGCCAAGGAGGTGCGCTTCGAGCAGCAGCCGGCCGAGGGCCAACAGTGCCGCGCGGTTTCGCCCGCTCAGTTCGTCGCGGCGGGACAGCACCCAGGCGGCAGAGCTGCCGGGAAGGAAGTCGCCGGCATAGAGGTCGGTCGCTCGGCGCAAATGACGGCGCTGTGCTTCGTCCTTCGAGTTTCGCGCCGCTCGAAGCTCATCCATGAATTCTGCGACGTCGTAGCGGCACTGGCCGCGCGCGTCGAAGCGGTAGACCCCTTGCGCATATACCAACCATTGGGGCTCTTCGAGGGCACGGCGCAGGTCCCGCAGGGCGGTGTGCAGTGCATTGCGCAACTGATGGGACGGGGCCTCCGGCCACAGAAGTTGCCCGAGCTGCTCCTTGGTGCGTGGGGTGCCGTCGGCGAGGAGGAACAACAGCTCGCGCGGCTTGGCGTACCACCACTGGGAGGAGGGAAGGTCATGTCCAGCGATCCGCACACGCGAGGTCCCGAGCGCCTGGACGTCCAGGCGTCGACGGTCGACGCGGACGTCGTCCTTGGGCTCGTCGGCTTCATCGGCCTCCGAAGGAGGTGGATCCGGTGAGCGATCGGGCAGCGGCAGCAGGCCGCGTGAGCAGTCGAGCAGGTCGTCCAGCCGGCGCCCTCGTCCAGCCTCCAGGGCTGTCGCGAACCGGCCGCCGAGGCCGCGGGCCAGTGTGGACGTGGTAACGGCTACATCGTCGCGTTCGACCGGCGCGACCGGTGCGCCGATGTCCTGACGTAAAGCGGTCGCTGCACCGAGCAGAGCAGCGGCTCGCTCGGGCCCCGTGCCCGCGAGCGTTGCCGCTAGGTCCTCGAGGACAGCAGCAGTCCGCCAGCGGTCACCGAGCTCGCGGTGGCCCTTGAGAGCCTCGAGTAGTCGATCGCGAGCCTCATCACGTCGTCCCTGCTTGCACGCCACGAGCCCGAGTTGGTGCTGACACCATGCGACTCCCTCGCGATAGCCGATCCCTCGTGAGAGTTGGTGGCATTCGGTCAAAAGCCGCGTCGCGGATGTGAGGTCGGCTCGATACCGCGCCACGACGCCGCGGCTCAACAGAGACCAGACGAGACCCTCGGTGTCACCCAGTGACTGGAAGAGCGGCCCCGTGCTGGCGCACAGCTCGTCCGCGCCGTCGAGGTCGCCTTGCAGCCATGCGACGAAGCCAAGGTAGTTGTCCGACCGAGCCACCGCGCGTGTGTCGCCCCGGCGTGTGGCCAGGTACCGACTCTCGGCGTACAACCGTTGTGCGTCGGCGTATCGTCCTTGTTCTCTGGCCACGCTGCCGAGGGTGAGCAATACCTCGGCGACCCCCTGGTTGTCATCCAGTTGGCGATAACGCTGCAGGCTGCTGTTCAGCCGGCGCTGAGCCATTTCGTAGTCACACTGCAGGAAGGCCAGGGTCCCGCTGCCGCGCAGGGCCTCGGCCAGGACCTCAACGGGTGCGTTGCCGCCCACCTCGACCGCCCAGTCGAGCCATTGACGGCCTTCGCGGTAGAGCCCGCGCAGATAACAGAGTGACCACAGTGCGGCGGCCAGCCGCACACCGAGCAGGTGCTCGCCCCTGGCTCGCGCGAAACTCAGGGCGGCACGCAGGTTGCTGCCTTCTGCCTCGAGCCGGCCAAGCTCAGCCAGTACGCCCTCGCCGGTCAGCCGCGGCGCCGACTCCTCGGCCAGGCACGTGAAGTACTCCAAGTGAGCCAAGCCGGTCGCGTCCAGCTCCCCGCTGTCGACGAGTTTGCGGCGTCCACAGTCGCGCACCGTGCTGAGCAGCCGGTAGCGGACGATGTCTCGACCGCGGGTCACCTGCAGCAGCGACTTGTCCACCAGCCGGCCGAGCAGGACGACCACCTCGGCGGCGTCCGGCGCAGCGACGATGGCGGTCGCGGCAGCCAGGTCGAAATGGCCCGGGAAGATGCTGATGCGTCGGAACAACTGCCGCTCCTCGGGACTGAGGAGGTCGTGGCTCCACTCCAGGGTCGCACGCAGGGTGCGGTGGCGATCCGGCCCCCGGCGTCCGTCGTCGCTGAGCAGATCCGATGAGCGGTCGAGAGCGTCGGCGAGTTGCGCTGTCCCCAGCACCCGGACCCGCGCTGCGGCCAGTTCGAGTGCGAGCGGTATGCCGTCCACCCGCCTGCAGATTCGCAGGACTGCCTTGGCGTTGTCCGCTGTGAGCTCGAAGTCCCCGATCAGGTCTCGACAGCGCGCCACGAACAAGTTGGCCGCACAGGCCTGCTGCAAATTGTCGGGCGTCAGGGCCAAACCTGGTCCAGGCATCTGCAGCGGCGCGACGACCTGGATGAGCTCGCCTGGAAGGCCGAGTCGTTCACGGCTCGTGGCCAGGACCGTGAGCCCGGGGCAGTTGGTGAGCAGCTCGGCACAGAGTTGGGCGCTGGCATCGAGGAGCTGGTCGCAATTGTCCAGGATCAACAGCGCTGATCGCACCTCAAGTTGTTGGATCAGGTCATAGGTACTTCCTTGCGTGGAGCGCCCGGCGATGCCAAGCGCCTCCGCGATCGCCGTGCCGACGGCCGGAGCATCTGTCACCGGTGCGAGGTCGACCCAGTGCACCCCGTCGACGAAGGACGAGGCCGTCAGAGGTGCAACCGCGATCGCTATGCGTGTTTTGCCGACGCCGCCCGGGCCGGTGAGAGTGACGAGCCGACTGTGCTTCAGCAAGTTGGTTGCCTTGGCAACGTCGTCGACACGACCCACGAGCCCGGTGAGCGGCACCGGCAACCTGGACCCTGACGGCGCCGGCCGAATGGCAGTCGTCGATCGGTGCTCGGCCACGGCCGAGACCCGAACAGACCGCTGTAAGCCCACACTGCGGATTGTCCCACTGCGCGGTCCTTTGTGAAGGGTGTCAGCTGGCACGGCCGCCCCGGCTGCGGGTCCCCAGCGTTTGCCCCTACGGCCCCGGCACCGCCCCTCGCGGGGCGCAGCAGGCTCTCGACACGGCCAGCCAGGAGGCGCTCATGAACGAGACCTACACCATGTGCACATCACCGGCTCGTACCTGTCCGCAAAATCGCAATCGCGGCTCCGGTGGCCAGGAGACGTCATGACGAACCAGGTCGGGCCCATCATGGCGGCGCTTGCAGGAGCGTTGGGAGCGGCCGACACCTTCCCATACGTGCGGGACACGCTCCGCAGGACGACCGTCCCGCACCGCGGCACCTGGCTGATCTGGAGTGTGCTGGGGGTGGTTGCCGTGCAGGCTCAGCGAGCGGACGGTGCCCGCTGGAGCCTGCTGCCACTCGTCGTTCAGGCTGCGGGGACCTGCTTGGTGTTCGGGCTTTCCATCCAGTTCGGCAGCGGGAGACCCTCGCCATCGGAAGTTGCCCTTCTCGCTCTGGCCGGAGCCGGCGTCGCGGGGTGGCTGACCGCGGGCGCACCGGTCGTGGCAACCTGCTGCGTGATAGCGGCCGATTTGGTAGGGGCACTGATGATGGCGCCGAAGGCCTGGCGCCAGCCGCACTCGGAGACCCTGTCGCTGTTCCTGATGGCCGCGCTGGGCGGCGCCAGCACGGGCGCAGCCGTCGGGTCCTTCTCGGCGCCGCTGCTGGTCTATCCCGTCTACTACTTCCTGGTCAACGCCGGTCTCGCCACCATGATCGCCCATCGCCGTACGGTCCTTGCCACCGCTCGCCTGGGCCGGACAACAACCGTCACTCGGGAGCCGTCACCCGACCAAGCTCGACAACGGAGCGCATAGTCGCTGGACTCGCCGCCCCGGTTCAGGACCGCCAGACCGTCAGGGAGAGGAAGAAGAAGGAGCCCGACAACTGACGGATCCGGAAGTGGTGACCGCCTGCCGAGAGGTTGCACGGGTGAGGCTGGGTGATCGTCCCGTTGACGGGAAGCGGGCCGAAGGACGAGTTGTCGATCAGACACTCGACCAGAGCGGGGCCCGCGTAGCTCTGTAGCCGGGCGGTGCAGATGTATGCCCCGGCCTGGGGCGCAGTGAAGAAGCAGTTGATCCGACCGGATCTCGTCTGCTCGGAGCCCCAAGCGTCGAAACCCTTGTCGGAAAACCATACTCGACACTCATCGAGGTTCCGCTGCAGGTTCGTGAAGCCATCGAAATGGTCGACGTCCCATAGGTCGAGGTAGCGTGCGCTGCCGAACTTCGAACACACCGTAAAGACCGCAACCGGAAGCCACGATCCCGGGTCGAGGAACTGGGGAAACGCCTTGAACACCTTCTCGGCGCCCTTTGTCGCGTGAAGTGCGGCCAGCGCCTCTTCGGCGCTCACCTCGAGATCGGCCGGCACGATCCCTACGCGTGGGTCGACGTCCTCGGACTGCATCGAGTCCAATACTCGAACGACGAACTCGTCCGACTTGCCACCGTTGTTCATGGCGCCTCCTTCGCGGGGTCGGACCCGGGTGCGAGCCCTGGAAACACCGCCTGAACAGTAGGAGGGGGGCCCACCCCGCGTGATACGACCGGCGCGCGGCACGCCGCGTACCTGAGGCAAGATGGTGACGTGCGCCAAGGAGGCGGACGGCGCCATGTCGGATGAGGACAAGAAGCGCGCAGCGCACCAAGTCCTGGTGGCTCATCCGGACGCTCTCCGGCCATCCACTCCCGGACGCCGCGAAGCCCCGATCGAGGACGGGCTCCGGGCCACGCTGAGGATGCTGGGCAAACTGACCCGAGAGAGGACCGTGGACGCCGAGGACATGCGGGAGCTGTTGTCCACAGGTGTTTCCCACCAGCAGGTCGAGGACGCACTGGCGGTCTGTGCCGCCTTCAACACGACCGATCGGCTCGCTGACGCCTTCGGCTTCGAGCTGCTGAGTCCGGCGGCCTGCGACGCCGGCGCCAAGTACCTGCTCAGACGGGGTTACCGATAGGACTCCAGCCACGATCGGAGCCCGTCGGTGAGGCGAACTCGGCGAGGCCGCACCCGCGTAGGGTGCCGAGCGTGAGCGTGAGCCGACCCCGGCACCGGTGCCAGGACCCCGTCGAGCACTCCTCGTGACCGCGGGCAAGGTGCAGCGGTCCGGCTGGGCGGTGGTCGTCGCCCTACTGGTGGCCGACATGGTCTACGGCTTCCAGCAGACCGCGATCTCGCCGGCGATCCCAACCGTCCAGCAGGACCTGTCTGCCTCCCGCGAATGGACGGTGTGGCTGTTCTCCGGCTATCTCATCGTCGGTTCGGTTGCCCCCGTCTTTCTCGGCAAACTGGGGGACCGCATCGGACGCACGCGCGTCTACCTCTGGGCGTTGGTGGTGTTCGCCCTCGGCAGCGTCGCGACGGCAGTGGCACCCAACATCGAACTCGTCGTGATCTTCCGGATGGTCCAGGGGGTCGGCGGGGTCGTGTTTCCCCTCAGCTTCGCCATCGCGACCGAGGTCTTGCCGCGGGAAAAGGCCAACACCGCCATCGGGGTGCTGACCGGCGGGTTCGGACTCGGTGCGGTGCTGGGCTCTCCCGTCGGTGGGGCACTGGCCCAACTGCTGTCGTGGCGGTGGATCTTCGGGGTCGGCGCGATCGCCCTTGCCCTGGCGATCCTCATGGTCAGGTTCGTGGTGCCGTCCCTGGGGGGCGGGGTACCGCGCGGACTTGACACCCCCGGCGCGGCCTTGTTCGGCGGGGCGATCGCGGCCCTGATCGTGGCGATCACCGAGGCCCACACCGCGGCTGGACCGGCCCGCTGCCACTGGTGATGTTCGGTCTCACGGTGGTGCTGGGGGCGGCCTGGTACCGGCGCGAGACCCACACCCGCGAGCCGCTGATGGACCTGCAGGTGCTGCGCTCCCGTGGTGTCCTGCTCACGAACCTGACCTCGCTGCTCGGAGGGTATGCCGTGTTCGGCACCAACATCGTGCTGCCGTTCCTCCTGGAGGGGTCGGGGGAGGCACCCGGGGCCAGCGCGTTCGGGCTCGCGGCCGGTCCGCTGCTGATCGGCCTCGTGCTCATGCCGCGAGCGCTCGGGCAGGCCGTGTTCTCACCCCTGACCGGCCCGCTGGTGGACGCGTTCGGTCACCGAGCCGTGTTCACTGCTGGGATGGTGCTCTCCGCGTTGGGCACCTTCGGGCTCGCGCTGTTCCGTGGCCAGCTGTGGATGGTGATGGTGGAGCTGGCGGTGCTGGGCGTCGGATTCGGTTTCGTGGTCAGCCTCAGCGGGAGCATCATCGCGCTCGCCGCCGAGCCGGGGGAGACCGGTATCGCCACCTCGATCACGTCGGTGTTGCGACGGGCCGGCGGAGCGGTCGGCGCGCAGGTGTCGATCGCCGTCCTGGCGCTGCTCGCGGCTCCGGGCGGTGGACCCAGCAACACGGCATACACCGTCAGCTTCGCCGTCTGCGGCCTCGCCGCCCTGGCTGGTGCCTGCTGCGCAGCGCTCATCGCGCCGCGCCGGCGAGTCGTCGGGCGGGAATCGCCGGTGGATGCGCGTGACGAGGACTTCTGACGACGCGCCGGGGGGCTGGCGCGGTTGCCTTCTGATGGCTGGCGTGGACGTCGTACGGCCTACCCGGACGCCGACGGCGTCACGCCCCTCGTCCCTCTACGCTGGTGAGATGCGCCATGACATCGACAACCTTCTGGCCGAGCGGGAGGAGCGGCTCGAGGCAGAGCTTGCGGAACTGACGAAGCCGGCCGGCGAGCTCGGCACGATCTCCTTCGGCAAGCGTGTCGGCGAGGGGACCTCGATGGCGGTCGACCGGCTCACGGCGGTGTCGACGCAGGAGCACCTGCTGGCCATGTTGGAAGACGTTCGCCGGGCACGAGAGCGCTTGGCTGACGGCAGCTACGGCCGGTGCGAGGTGTGTGGGGAGCCGATCCCGGAAGAGCGGCTCGAGGTGCGCCCGTGGGCGCTCCGCTGCGTCCAGCACAGCTGAGGGAGTCACGCGGTCGAGCAGCGCGAACTCGATCGCGCCGGGTTGTGGGTGTCGGCGGCCATCCGGTCCGCGTGCTCGAGCGCCCTGACGTCGTCGTGATCCTGGCCCACCGCGCCGGTGTCGCGGTCGGTGACGTCTCCTCCATCCGCCGCCTACCTCGACGGCCGAGAGGAGTTGCTTCGAAGGGCGAGCTGGGCGCTGGCGACGACGGTCAGCTCGCTGATGACGGACACGATCCCGAGGGGCTCGAGCCAGTTGCCGACGTCGTCGGCCAGCATCGGGAAGGCGACGATCCTGGTCGCGGCGTAGCCGAGGACCGCGAGGCCGCACACAGCGGTGGCGCCGAGGTAGACCGCCGCGGAGTCGTGAGCCACCGCGGCGGCGGCCAGGGCAAGGCAGGCGATGGTGAGCAGGATGAACAGCACGCCCATGTAGGGCGCTTCGTGCAGGTGCTCTCCGGTGACAGGAATGTGAGCGACGGCGGCGACCACCGCCGCCGGGGCAAGCAACAGCCGCCACGGCGAATGGTAGGACTCGGTCACCGTGCGTGAGGCGGACAGGGACACGGACATGGCGTCCTCCAACGGACGTGCCGGACTGCCCTGGATGCTTCCAGGGAGATCAGGCGGGATGGGACGAGACGAGGGTGGCGTAGGCGACGATGTTGTGGTCGTAGTGGCCGATGGTGGGGTTCCAGGTGCCGCCACAGGTGATCAGACGCAACTCGGCCCGGTCGGTGTTGCCGTAGACCTCGGTGGTGGGGAACCGGTCCTTCGGGTAGCTGTCCACCCGGTCGACGCGGAACACCGCGACGCGGTGGTCGGCCCGGGCGACCGAGATCCGCGCGCCTGGTTCGAGGTCACCGAGGTCGTAGAAGACGGCGGGACCCTGGTCGTCGTCGACATGCCCGAGGATGACGGCGGGGCCGAGCTGGCCCGGGGTGGGCGAGCCGCGGTACCAGCCGGCAGGGGCGCCGCCGTCCAGCGGGGGGACCTGCACCGAGCCGTCAGGGTTGGTGCCCAGGGTGATCAGCGTGCTGTGCACGCCGATGCTGGTGATGTCCAGCCGAACCGGTTTCGAGCGCGGCAGCACCGGGCCCACCGAGGTCGGGGTCGGAGTGCGGGCGGGCGACGACGCCCCGCCGGGCTGACGCACGGCCGGCCGGGTCGGCATGACGTGACTGTCCTTGCGGGCGGACCGACCGGTGGAGGGAGCAATCGGGCTCGAGGTCGTCGGTGAGGTGCTGGCCCTGGCGGTGGGACCGTCCGCCGCCGCAGCCGGGGGCTGCGGCGGCGGATCCGGCTCGGAGGAGACGAAGCCCACGATCGACAGCAGGCCACCGACCGCCAGCAGCGCGGCCAGCACGGTCAACCCGATGCCATATCGGCCATATCGCCCACCCGGCCGACCGTGCTGGTGCCCACCGCTCATGGCTGCTCCTTCGCCTCTCCTGGTCTGCTCCACGCCTCTCGGCGCCCCTCCCCGCCGAGGGTGATCCGGGTGTCGCTCAGTGCTGGTTGCTCAGCTTGCGACGAGCCACCACGGCGCCACCGGCTGCGAGCAGAAGGCCACCACCGAGCAACAGCATGCCCTCGTCGGCAGTGCCGGACGTGCCACCGCCACCGGTCTGCGCCGGCCCGGAGGGGACGTTGGCCATCTGTGCGGGCTTGACCGATCCACACAGGGCCGGCGAGGTCGCGGCCAGCGGCAGCGACGGCACCAGCTCGCTCTTCTCGCCCTGCGCCTTCTTGCTGAGGGTGGCCGGGTCCAGCCCGTGCACCACTACCACGGCGTTGCCGTCCTTGACCGACTTCATCGTGTCCGCGTTCATCGTGAAGGTGCGCTGGTAGGTATAGCTGCCACCCATCCCGGCGACCTTGAGGTCGGTGCCCGCCTTGGGACTGGTGTCACCGCTGGTCGACAGGGTGGTCCCGATCATCCCGTAGGCCGGATGTCCCTCGACGGTGCTCACGACACCGTCACCGTTCTTGTCGGCCGACGGGTCGGGGCACACGCCCTGACCCATGATGTGGATGTGCTGCACGTGCGGGTAGGGGTTGCCCCCGAACGTGTCCGCCAGGCCGCTGACCTTCTCGGTGACCGTGGCCTGGTTGCCGTTCAGCGTCAGCATGAACGTGCCCGACCCGGTGGCGTGGTTCAAGGGCGACAGCGTCGCCTGGTAGGAGTCTCCGGACGCGGCCGACGCGGTGGCCGGAAGCGCGATCGCGCCTGCCGCACACATCATCAGGGCCGGTCCGAGCAGCAGAGTTGACTTCTTCATGGAATGGACTTCCTCTCAATCGACGCCGGGGGCCCCGGCTGGTCATGGCTTCGACATCAGGGGTTTCGATGCCACCGACCAGACGGATTGCCGATTGGTGAGGAAATTTTGCGAAGCGGGTCGAGCCCGGTGCCGAGCCGGTGCCTGCGCGGGGACTCAGGCGAAGTCGAAGGTGACCAACGGCTTGGTGGTGGGCTGGTCGGAGCCGCCTGCGGGCTCGACGGTCACTCCCGCTCCGTGCGCGTCGGCCGCGTCACCGTCCAGCAGCAAGGTCACCTCGTGGTCGTCGGAGCGCGGCATCAACCCGGCCTTGACGGGATGGCCGGACGCGTCGAAGTACCAGACCTCGTAGACGTGCCCTGCGGGCGGCTCGGGCATCCCCTTGGCGACGATCACCGCGCGGCCCTTGCTCGACGATCGCACCACCGTGACCGTCGCACCCTCGACCGGCTTGACAAACCGTTGCGCGTCAGGGGCGCGGGTGACCTGCTCCACGGCGGTCAGCTGGCGGGTCGACTGGTCCGGGCTCCAGGGATGCCAGGTCAGGCCCCCGACCACCAGCACGAGCGCCGCAGCCGCACCGGCGACCCAGGCCGCCCACCGCCCGGGCGACTTCTGCGGTCGCCTGCCGCGGCGCGTCGCCAGCTCGTCGGCCGCCCCACGCCCCGGCAGCGGGGCATCCGTGTCGTTCCGGGCTGGGATCGCGGACGTGGGCTCGACGGGGTCCTGGGACGTCTCCCGGATCCCGGCCAGCACCCCCTGCCTCAGCGAGGGCGGCGGTTCCGTCTCGGACAGGGCGCTCATCGACGTTCCCGCTTCACGAAGGCTCCCCACCTCACGCTGGCACTCGGCACAGGTGGACAGATGCTCCTCGAACCGCGTCCTCTCCTCGCTGTCAAGGGCGTCCAGGGCATACGCAGCGGCCAGCGCGTGCGGGCCCTCGTCCACCTCCGGGACGTGGCGGGAAGGCTCGTCGTTCATCGGTCCGCTCCCAACGTGTCTCGCAACCTGGTCAGCCCATCGCGGATCCGGGTCTTGGCCGTGCCGAGCGGCAGGTCCAGCCGATCGGCCACCTCGCGATGGGTGAGCCCGCCGAAGTAGGCCAGCTCCAAGGCTTCCCGCTGCACCCGGGTCAACTCGCGCAGCGCTTCCCGCACGACCCCCGCCTCGAGGTTCTGATGGGCCTGCTCAGCCGTCACGTCATACGCCGGTGCTCGCCGGCTCTCCTCGTATGCCGTGTCGCGGCGGGTCTGCGCCTGTGCCGAGCGCACCCGGTCGACCGCTCGCCGGTGTGCGATGGTCATCAGCCAGCCCAGCGCGCTGCCTCGCGCCGGGTCGAAGCGCGGGCTGGTCCTCCAGATCTCCAGGAACGCCTCCTGGGTCACCTCTTCGGCTTGCGCGCGGTCCCGCAGGACCCGCAGGACCAGCCCGAAGACGCGTGGTGCCGTGACGTCATACAACTTCGCGAAGGCCTCCTCGTCCCCGTGACCGCTGGCTCGCAGCAGTTGCGTCAGCTCTGCTCTGGTGTCCGGCCCACCGTGCCCCGCGACCTCGGGCAACGCCCTGCCGGGGGGATCGGTTGTCATGGGCACCATGATGCACACACAGGTCATTCGCCGCCGAACCGACCGTGGATTGCCCTGCCTGTGGACCACCGATGGCGTTCGCGGCAGGGATCGTCGGCCAAGCGGCCGTCCCGAGGATGCTGGCCGCAGCAGGCTCACTACCCTGAGGTGGCCGGCCACCCCGGTGCGGCTCGGCGACCCTGGCGGGGAACCTGCCGCCAAGACCCGTCCGAAGTCCGAAGAGCCAGAAGGGTTCACATGACGCAGCTCGTGGCCGACCTGAACCGTCCCGGATGGGACGACGACCCGGCACTGCCGGAATGGCGGGGCTTCGGTCCGCTCGTCGGCCGGGTGACCGCCGATGCCTGCGTGATCGGGCTGGGGGGCAGCGGCCTGGCGGCGATCGAGGACCTCGCGGACCGTGGCCTGTCGGTGATCGGTCTGGACGCCGGCCGCGTCGCGGCAGCAGCGGCCGGCCGCAACGGGGGGTTCCTGTCCTGTGGTGGCGCGATGTCGCTCTCGTCGCCCGACGCTCCCGTCTCCCTGGACCTGCGTGCGGAGCTCTACCGGGAGACGCTGGCCGAACAGCGGCGCCTGGCCGACCGTCTCGGCCCCGGCGTGGTGCGGCAGGTCGGCTCGCTCTCGCTGGCGGGCCTCCCCGGCGAGCCCATCGACGACAACGAGGAGCAGGCCGCCCGTGTGCAGCTGGTCGAGCTAAAGGCCGAGCAGGAGGCTCTCGCGTCCATCGGCGTCGCGGTCGAGGCATACGACGGCCGCCTCGGGCAGGGTTTCTTCAACCCGGACGACGCCCTGATGAATCCGGTCCGTAGGGCGTTCGGGCTGGCGTCGACCCTTCCCTCCGGGGCCCAGCTGCACGAGCACTCACCCGTCACGACGGTCGAGGCCGGCCTCGTCACGACGCCACGCGGATCGGTGCGAGCAGACCTCATCATCGTCGCGATCGACGGCAAGCTCGAGCTGCTCCTGCCCCAGCTGGCTCCCATGGTGCGGACGATGCGGCTGCAGATGGTGGCGACCCGCCCGATCGCTGCGGATCGGCTCCCGTGCGGTGTCGACTTTCGAGCGGGATACGAGTGGGCCCAGCAGGATCCGTCAGGAAGGCTGTTCATCGGCGGCGGACGGGACCACTTCCTGGAGGACGAGACCACCTACGAGGACGATCCGACGCCACAGGTGCAGCGCTGGATCGACAGCGCGGCAGCCCGGGTCGCCGGCGAGCCGGTCAGCGTCACGCACCGTTGGGCGGCCTCCGTCGGCTACACCGAGGACCGGCGTGCCCTCTGCGTCCCGGTGGACGAGGGGGTGGTGGCCTGCGGCGGCTACAGCGGGTCCGGCAACCTCGTGGGCCCCATTGCCGCGCGCGCGGCCGTCGGACTCCTCGTCGACAACGTCGCGCCTCCGGGCTACCTGCGCACCAGCGGATCGCCTCTCGGCTGACACACCGCCCCGTCAGCCGGCAGAGCCCAATGGGGCGGCACCGAGAGCGCCAGCGCTGGTTGGGCGCGGGTGAGCGGGCCGCGACCGGGGGTCGCGGCCCGCCCACGGCAGCTCGGGTGGGTCAGACCGGGATTCCGGGCAGCAACTGCTGTGCGAGCGCCTTGGCTCCGGCCGCCAGGTCATGGAAGTCGTAGGAGATCCGGACCCGCTGCTCGGCGCCCTGGAGGACCACGTCGGCGGCGAGCGTCACCGAGCCGCCGGAGGTGGCCGTGAGGGTGCCGTCGAACGAGGCGGACCGCACGTCGAGCAGGCTGCCCAGACCGTGCGCCGCGACGTAGCCGACGATGTCGGCGGCCGACCCGACGGCCTGCCGCAGCCCACCGAGTGCCGCGCTCGCGGTCTGCAGCACGTCGGTGGCCTGTGCCAGCTGTTGGACCAGTCCCGTCACGGTCTGTGCGGCCGCGGCGACGGCAGCCGTCGTCGACTGCTGCGCGGTGGCGAGGACACCTTGTGCGGTTTGCACGCCGAGCTGCGCCGCGGCCAGACCTCCCTGGAGCGCGAGGACGCGTGGGTCCTGGTCGACCGGGTAGGTGGCCGAGGCAGCCTGAGCGGCCTGTGCAGTCTGGCGCGCCACGTCCAGGACCCCGTTCGCGGTCAGCTCCGAGGCACGCAACCCGGCGATCGCGGCGGTCAGACCGGCGACCTGGGTGCCGCGCCAGCCGACCTCGACGCCGAGCTTGGTCCAGCCCCAGGCCTTGTCGTACCACGCCAGGTTGTTGTACCAGTTGTGCCACCAGCCGATGTCGCTGTTGAGCTGGTCGATCTGCAACTGCTCACTGCTGATCTGGCTGTTCAGGGAGTCCACGGCCGACTGAGCGACGCTGAGCTTGGCCTGGGCGTCACGCAACCGCGCCGCGGCGGCGTCACGCTCGCTCTGGACCGCCGCCTTCGTGGACGCGACCTGGGCGTTGATCGCCGAGAGGGCGTTCTGGGCCCGGGTCACGCCAGCCTGCGCTGCCTGGATCTTGGCCTGGGCGTCAGACTGCACGGCGCCGAGGTCGGCACGCGCGGCGTCGCCCGCCGCGGTCAGTCGCTGCACGTCGGCCTGCGCCGTGTCGACCGCATGCTGTGCGGCAGCGATCTGTGCGGAGGCGTCGGCGCCGGCCTGCTGCAGAGTCGCTCCGCCCGTCGCGCCAGGTCGGTGAGGAAGGACTGGTGCATGTCGGCGTGGACCAGGAAGCCGTCGCCCGACTCCAGCTTGCCGCCCTTGGCGGTGACGTCGGCGTCGAAGAGGCCGAAGACCTGCCCCTTGCAGCCGAAGTCGAACCCTGCGTCCGACAGGTTCACGTGGGCTGACCCGGCGAGGCCGAGCATGGTGACCTGTCCCGCGATGGCGATTGTCGGGACGCTGGTCGTGTTGACCTCGAGGTCGAGGGTCGGACCCTCCTGGGGATCGGCGCCGGTCAACGAGAAGACGTCGGCAATGTGCACCGGGCTGAGCGAACCGCTGGCGGCGACACCGTCCGCGGGGTCGATCTCGACCATGCCCTGCACGGTGAAGCCCGCAACCTGCAGCGTGCCGCCCACGCGGAGCCCTTGCTTGTAGGTGAGCTTGCCGATGGAGGTGTCCTGGGGGACGACGTAGAGGTCGACATCCTCCAGCGATACGCCGGCCAAGGTGCCGGACACCTCCTTGGGGATCCCGGCCGTGACCGACGCGGGACAGAACGTCTCGACCACGTCGAGCAGTGACAGGTGGTTGAAGGCCACGATCAGGACGCTCTGGGTGGGCAGCTCCGAGTTGAACGAGACGGCTGCGTGTCCGGAGAAGGCACCGATGGCCAGGCCGCCGGCGATCCCGATGGAGGGCACCCCCTCGAAGTCTGAGCCGATCTCCAGTGAGACGTCGGTGAGCGCGATCCCCTTGGCGCCGAAGGGGTCCTGCCAGGTGCCCTTCATGGTCGCGAAGAAGGAGATGCCGTTCGGGACGACCTTGACGCCGCCGATGAACTCCAGCGGGCTGGAGTCGAGGGTGACGTCGACGGCACCGGAGACCTGGATCGAGATGTTCTCCGGGTCGGGCACCAGCTCGAACTCCGCGTCCTTGAGGACGACGCCGTCGGTGATGTGCACGTCGGCGACGGATGCCTCGAGTGACACGTCGCTCAGCGAGGTGCCGAGGTGGGCACTGACGTCGAGGTGGCTCTCGCCGAGGAAGGTGTCGGCGCCCAGACCGGACAGGTCCAGCCGGCCGTCGACGAGCGCGCCCCTGCTCACGCCCTTCCCGGCCACGGGTTGCAGCTCGTCGAAGCTGAAGGTGGCGTCGTCGAAGGAGGAGATGACGATCAACGCGCCAGGCAGGTGGACACTGTCGAGGCCACCGAGAGCTGGTGACAACGACGAGAACTCGTAGGTGTCGTCCAGTTCGATGCCCAGGGCGAAACCCCACGTGGTGGCCTTGCGCACCACGGCCTGCACGCGCTTGAAGCCGGGCCCGCCGGCGGCGAAGGACGCCTCCTGTTGGGTGACGTCGATGGACAGGGCGACGTCGGTGAGGCCGAGTGCGAGCAGTTCCGGTGGCAGGGCCAGTGCTCCGACAGCGGTGTCGCCGCACAGGTCTCGCAGCATCGCGAAGGGCGCGACCTGTGGGATGGTCGCCGAGAGAGAGAGTCCACCGGGGACGGTGTAGGCCACGGGCACGTCGACACCGGCGAGGTGGACCGTGCCGGATATCGAGCCACCGAAGGTGTGCCCGTCGGCGTCGGGTGCGTGGCGGGTGAAGGTCACCGCGAGGTGGCCGACCCCGATCCCGTCCGGACCGACCGGGACCGTCCACTCGGTTGCTGAGGCCGCCTTGATGGTGAGGGTGCCCTCGCCGAGGACCGCCTCGACCGACAGCTCGGACAGGGTGAGGTCCGGCAGCTGGCTGGGGAGGGTGGCGCCGCAGGTCTGCGCGACGGCGGAGGCCGTCAGGACGGCGCCGTCGGCGAGGCCGCCGGTCAGCGTCCACTGCGGCTCGGCCCCGCTACTCGCCGAGGCCTCGAGCCGAGCCTCGATCGCGGCGCCCGCAAAGGTGGTGTCCCCCTCGAGGGACACGCTGATCGAGCGCACGGCCGGATCGGTGGGATGGCTGACCGTCACGTGCGCGCTGATCCGGTCGACGGTCAGGGCGACGGGATCGGGCAGCGCGAGGGGGGAACCGGTGGACAGGATGACGTCGAGGGTGTCGACGGTTGCCTTCCTGAAGGTGGCGGTGGCCACGGACAGGCCGAAGTCGGCGTGGGCGAGCTCGGCGGGGAGGTGGCTGGTGAGCTCGCCCCCGACGATGGCCGTGACGGTGGGCGACCCGGGCACGGGCGCGCCGGCCGAGGTGAGCGACACGGCATACGAGTCGGATTCATCGTGGGTGACGGCCAGCGCCACCGGGCTGCCGGACAGCGTCGCGGCTCCGGTCACGGCGAATGCCACCGACCCGCCGGCGTTCGACACGGAGAAAGTGACTGCCAGGTCGTCGACCTCGACCGAGCCCGGGACCAGTGCGAATCCCTTCGTCCCGACGAGCTTCAGGTCGAACTCGGTGATCCTCGCTGCCTCGGTGTCGAACGTCACTGCGACGCTGGTGATCGACACGCCGGAGAGGTAGCTGGCGAGCGGGCTGGGCAGGGCCGACAGGGGGTCAGCGGAGCCGGCCCCGAGAGCGGCGGACAGACCGCCGAGGGTGACGTCGCCCGGGTCGGCCTCGAGGCGCGCCGGCGCACCGTCGGCTGGCGCGGTGACGTGGGCGCTCACGTGCGTGTCGCCGATGGTCAGCGTGCCGCCGTCGCCCTGCACCTGCACGGAGAGCCAGTCGACTCCGGGGAGGCTGTAGGTGGTGGTGGTGGTGGTCGTGGGTGCTGCGGTGATGGTCATCGTGGATCCTCATGGTGTTGCTGCGGCCCTTGGTGGCCGAGCGGATGAGGACAACGGTTCCGGGATCCGGCGCCGGATCCGATGGTGCCGGCACGCCTCTCGTGAAGGGGGTGCACGCACCCCTCTCTCGCGTGTTGGTGCCCGCACGGCGTGGCCGAGGACTGGCCTCAGGAGCGGCCCTCCGCGAGGTAGAGCAGGGCGGCTCGGACGCGGGGGTGGTGCTCCTGGTCGCCGCTGAGGTCGAGCTTGGCGAAGATCGAGTTGATGTGCTTCTCCACCGCGTGCTGGCTGAGGACGAGGTCGGCCGCGACCGCACGGTTGGTGCGTCCCTGGGCGATCGCGGCGAGCACCTCGCGCTCGCGGCGACTGAGCCGGGCCAGGCTGGAGTCGCCCACCTTCGAGCGTCCCTGCACCAGTGCCTCCACCACCTTGGGGTCGATCGCGGTGCCGCCTTCGGCGACGGTCCGGATGGCCGCCGTCAGGTCGTCGAGCTGGGCTATGCGCTCCTTGAGGAGGTAGCCCCGACGCTCCGTGCCCTGCTCGAGGAGCACCTTGACATAGCTGGGCTCGACGTACTGGCTCAGCAGGAGAACGCCCATCTCCGGGTGCGCGCGCCGGCAGTGTGCGGCGACCCGGATTCCCTCGTCGGTGTGGGTCGGCGGCATCCGGATATCGGTGAGCACGACCTCCGGGAGGTGCTCCGCGACGGCGTCGAGCGCCTCGTCGAGGTCGGCGCAGGCGGCGACGACCTCGAGGTCTCCGGAGGCGTCGAGCATGCGGCGGACTCCCTCGCGGACCAGGAAGCTGTCGTCGGCGAAGACGACCCGGACCCGCGTCACGGCGGTCCCGCCTGATGGGGTCCTCGGTTCGTGTCCGTCGGCGGCGTCGAGGCCGAACCGGGGGCCCCCGGAACGCTCGCCCGTATGCCGCTTCGGCCGGCCTCTGCCACGTCGGTCAGCATCCCACCGAACGCCTCGATCCGGTCGGCCACCACGAGGCGGGAGTCGCCGTCCAGCGGCTCGTCGGTCCGTCCGCTCACGGCAAGCTCGATCTGCGGTCCCACTGTCACACTGACCCGCAGGTCGGACGCGTCCACGGCGAGTAGAGCACGGAGCACCGTCACGATGCAGAAGTACAGGCATGCCTCCTGCTCGGCCTGTGCGTGCAGGGCTGCGACGTCACCGTCGACCTCGATCGTGGCGGATGCTTCCTCGCGCAGCAGCCACCCGTCAACAGATGAGGCCAGGCCGTCGTCCGACAGCCGCGGCGGGAAGATGCCCCGCGCGATCAGGCGAATCCGGTCCAGGGCCAGGCCGGCTTCCACGCCGGCCTGCTCGATGTCTTTCAGCTCGGGATCCGCGCGCACTGCGACAGCACTCGTGAGCCCACCGTCGATCTCCGGGGCTCCCTCGGCGTCGGCCCCGCCGAGCCCGGCCATCGCCGCGGCGACATGAGGCAAGACGGTGGCGGCCAGTTCGGTTCGCATCCGGCGTTGTTCGCCGGCACGCACGGCGAGGAGCCGATCTCGGGACGACCGCAGGGCGACGTTGACCTGCTCCAGCTCCGCCTTGCGCCGGCGCAGCTGGACGGTCAGCTGCACCGTCCCCAGCGCCAGCCCCGCGGGTCCGGCCAGGGCATCGAGCAGCCTGCGGTCCAACGGTGACAGATCGTCGTCGCCGAGGCCGACCGCGAT
This sequence comes from Segeticoccus rhizosphaerae, assembly GCF_005222685.1. Classification (NCBI taxonomy): domain Bacteria; kingdom Bacillati; phylum Actinomycetota; class Actinomycetes; order Micrococcales; family Intrasporangiaceae; genus Segeticoccus; species Segeticoccus rhizosphaerae. The sequence goes on along the minus strand of NZ_SWMA01000009.1, from coordinate 41,702 downwards.
CTGGCCGACCTCTGCGCCACCGTGACGCACTCCGAACGCATAACGGGTCTCGTTGGACACCGGGGGAGAGGTGGGCGGCCAGGTCTGCGTCCAGCGTTCGCCCGCGGCCAGCCACACGGCGACCTCGGCACGAGAGCGCCCGGTCGAACGGCTTGCCGCCTCAGCGATCCTGGGCGCCACCTCGTCAACCGGAAGCGTCGTCGTCATCCGTCGCACCAAGCCGTGCATGACCTCGTGTCCGACCGCGCGGTCACCGAGCACCGCCTTGGCCACCAGCCGCTCGAGCCGATCGCGGGCCACCCACAGGACCACCGCGACCACCACCGTGACGGCGGCAACCCACGTCAGCGACGGCCGCAGGTCCTGCCGGACGACATCCCGGTCGAGCATGGCGAATCCGCTGTAGATCAGGGCCGCCACGGCGAACCGCGCGGTATGCCGGGCGGCCGCCAACCTCCGCTCGGGCCATCCGGAGAGCCGCACGTTCATCGCCGTCCCGATGCGTCGACGCCCAGAGGGAGCCGTCCGCGCACGGCACATCCGCCTTCCGGTCCGGTGCTCACTGTGAGCGTGCCACCCCGCACCGCCAGACGCTCCGCGAGCTTCTCGAGCCCACTGGAGTGGCCGAGTGCCTGCGGGTCGAACCCGCCACCGTCGTCCACGACGGCGAAGGCGAGGTCCGGCCCGGACGGGCCGACGACGACCGTGGCCCGGCTGGCGCCGGCGTGCTTCACCACGTTCTGGAGGCTCTCGACGCAGCAGAAGTAGACCGCGGCCTCGATCTCTGGAGCGAGCGCGCCCACGGCCACCTCGACGTCCACGTCGAGGCGGCCGCGTCGGGCGAGCGCGGACGCCCGCTCGAGCGCTCCCCGCAGTCCGAGCTCGACCACCGCAGGGGGTCGCCCGTCGCCGCAGAGCTGCGTGATGGACTCTGCCGCGATGGCAAGGACCTCACGCAGCCGCTCGGCGTCGGGACGCGAGACCGGCTGGTGCTCCAAGCAGGCCCGCGCACCGATGATCGCGGCCACGAGGGCCTGCTGCGCGCCGTCGTGCAGGTCCCGCTCGAGGCGGCGTCGTTCCGTGTCCTGTGCCGCCACCAGCCGCCGCCGAGAGGCCTGCAGCTCGCCTGCCTGGGTCGCGAGGTCGGCGACCTGACGGGCCAGGACCACGGTCAGCCTCGCGTTGTGGACCACCAGCCCCGCGTGCGCCGCGACGTCCTCCGCCACGACGCAGTCCGTCGATGTCAGGGGCGTGTCCGCCCTGACATCGACGGCCAGGAGGCCGAGGACCTCACCGTGGTGGCTGATCGACCAGCCGTGCGGGACGCCGACGAGCTGCCTGAGCGCCTCAACGGCCAGGTCGCCACCGCTCAAGAGGATCTCGGGGTTCTCCGACGACTCCGACGACTCCGACAATGCCGGCGCGGAACAGGGCGCCCTTGGCGACCTGGCCGTCCGGATCAGACGCCCTTCGTCGATGACCCACAGCTCGGCGGAGCTGGCGCGGGTTGCGGCGACGGTGACGTCCGCGATGCGCTGCAGCTCGTCGGCAGGCGTCAGGCGTTCGAGGGTCGCGGTCAGGCGCTGCACGGCCTCGACCGGGCTGAGGACCTGTCCGAACACGACGCGGTTGGCCCACCTGCGACCGGCGACGCGCAACGGCTCCACGACCACGGCCGCCAGGGAGAGGACGAGCACGGTGAGCCAGAGCCCGCCACCGGCCAGCCAGCCTCCCGTGGTGACGGCGACGACGTACGCAGCGCTGAGCGACAGGGCGATCAACCCGTAGACCAGGATCCGGCTCAACAGCCGGTCGATGTCCCAGAGCCGGTAACGGATCACCCCCGCGCACAGCACGATCGGCACCACCGCGAACACGGCGGGAAAGAGCTCCTGGACCGCGCCCCCCACCTGCGCGGCACCCGGGTCCCCTCCGGTGGCCAGCAGCACCACCCTCGCACCGAGCCAGATCAATGCCGTCGTCAGGGCGGGGAGCAGCGCCGCGCAGAGCAGACGGGCGGTGGCCTTGTCCTTGGGCGACGCCGAGGGGTCGGCCAGACGCAACAGCTGCGCGCCCACGCCGGCCATCGCGACGGCGACGCCGAAGAAGACGACGAAGAACTGCGGGTGGGCCAGGAAGCTGCTGCGCCAGCACACGAGGGCGACGAGTGTCGAGGTGACCACCACGATCGTGCGCAACGTCCCGCGCCGGACCCGAAGCCGGTGCGACAGCGTGCCGTCGGGGAAGAGCACCACCGCCCAGACATAGGCCAGGCCGGACACGATGTGGAAGGTGAAGTGCAGGGCGGCGATCGGCCAGGGCGAGCCCAGGACGTGGAAGACGCGATGGCTCGGCATGTTGAACGTCGCCGCGGTGCCCAGGAGCGCGAAGCCGAGCAGCCGGGGCACGAGCTCGTCCGGTCGCCGCCACACCAGGAGCACGCCCAGCGCGAGGTTCAGGACGCTGAAGGCGTACTGGACCCCGGTCTGCAGACCCGTCGTCGCGTCCGTCATCGGCCCACTCCCATGGACCATTCCGGAGGGCAGGAGCCCCAGGCCGAGCCACGTGAGCAGGCCGGCCAGGTAGACCGCGAAGACGACCCGGAAGAGAATCCGGCCCAAGAGCGGGTGGGCCACCCCGCCACTGTATGCCGTGAGGCCGGCGTCAGGGAGGGGTTGGCAGCGGTCTCGAGCGGCCGTGGTGGGTGCTCAGCGCTTGGTGCCCTCGACGTCGGTGTCCTCGAAGGCGGGGTAGGTCATCGGTGCGACCTCCTCGAGGGAGCGGCCCGCCCAGTCGCCCTCTGACCAGTGCGCCCAGACCCGCTCGCCCGCGGCCTGAACCCCCCTGGCGGCCGCCGCCACGTCGGCTCCGACGACCACCCCGTCCTCCACGACCGTTTTGCCGTCGACCATCACGTCGGCAAGATCGGAGGGCTGCGCGTAGTAGACGATGTTGCGGATCGGGTCGCGTAGCGGAGCCATGCCGAAGGAATCCGTCCGCCAGAACAACAGGTCCGCCTTGGCGCCCGGCGCGATCCTCCCCAGGTCGGGCCGGTCGAGCATGGCGGCGGCGTTGAGCGTGGCCGCGTCGAAGACGCGCCGTGCGGTGGAGGTGTCGGCGCGGCGCGAGGTGATCTTCCCGGATATGGCTGTCCAGCGCAGCGACTCGATCATGGACTGGGGAGCAGTGTCGGTGCCGAGGCACATGTTGACCCCCGCCTCGACATACTCCGGGAACGACTCCATCAGGATGCCCCGGCGCGCGAAGCACCAGGCGTTGTAGGACACGGACGTCTGCGACTGCGCGAGCAGGCCGAGGTCGTTGCCAGCGAAGTTGACCCAGCTGTTCCCGGTGATGAAGATCGCGTGGCCGAGCAGCGTGCGGGGTCCGAGGAAGCCGATGTCGGCGAGCCACTCGACGGGTGTGCGTCCGTGTCGCCGTGTGATCTCGTTGAACTCCCAGACTCCCTGGGATGCGTGCAGGGACACGGGCACTCGCAGCTCGCCAGCGGCCACCGAGCTCGCGCGGAGCAGGTCCTCGCTGCACGTGTCGACCTGGCCGGGGGCGAGGAACCCCTGGACCCGGCCGTCCGCCCGGCCCGTGTTCGACTCCACGAAGCGGATGGCCTCCTCGAGCCCCCGACGCCCAGCCGCCTCGTCCCACTCGTAGTCCACCCGCCTGCCGTCCGGGGTGAACCATCGGCCCGAACGGTAGGACGGTGCGACATAGCCACGCAGCCCGCTGGCCTCGACGGCGTCCGCCACGTAGTCGGCCTCATCGCCCAGCTGCAGCACCGTCGTGGTGCCCGAACGGGCGAGCTCGATCAGCGAGTAGTCGACGCATGCTCGCATCGACGCACGGTCGAGCCCGGCCGCTTCCGCCGGCAGGATCTCGATCAGCCCGGTGAGCCAGAACTGACGGTTGCCGGTGTCCTCCTGGACGGACTTGTCGATGGGCGACTCGTGCAGATGTGAGTGCGTGTCGATGAAGCCGGGTGTGATGATGCGGTTCGGCAGGTCGACACGCTCGTCCACCTCACCGGCGTATTCGGCTCCCACATGCGTGATCCGGTCACCGTCGACGACCAGGCACCCGTCCCGCAGGATGCGGTGCTGGCCCTCCTGGAAACCGACGATGTAGGGCGCGGAGTAGAGCGTCCTCGTCATGGGATCCGTCCGTGTCAGGGGAATTGGTATCCCGACCCTACCGCCGGTGACAGCACCACCTGCCAGGACCACTGGTCCGTCAGGGCGCCGGCGTGGTCGCGGAGGGTTTACCGATGGTGGAAGGTGGTTAGTCTCTTGGGCGTGTACCTGTCCGTCGACGGCAGCGAGGGCCGTGTCGCGGGTGAGGTGGTGGTGCCGAACTCGAAGTACCACGCACACCGCGCGCTGATCCTCGCGTCTCTCGCGCACGGAGAGAGCCGCGTGGTCGGGCTGTCGGACGCTCGCCATGTGCGCTACACCGTCCAGATGCTGCGCCAGCTCGGGACGCGGATCGACGTCGAGGGTGACACCTTCCTCGTGCACGGCGGTCCCTACCGTCCTCGCAGGGAGGTCGTCACCGCGGGCAGCTCGGGCACGACCCTCTACTTCATGACCGGCCTGGCGTCGTTGGCTGACCGTCCGGTCACCGTGACCGGACAGAAGTACTTCCAGCGGCGCCCTCTTGTCCCACTCCTGTCCGCTCTCGAGCAGCTGGGGGTGCGTCTGGAGTCCGCCGACGGCTGCCCACCGATCACGATCCGACCCGGTCGGCCGTCCGGCGGCCGGGTGGCCATCGACGGCACGTTGTCACAGTGGATCTCCGGACTGCTTCTGCTCGCACCGTTCGCCACCGCACCGACGGTCATCGAGGTGGAGGGCTCGGCCAACGAACGCACCTACCTCGCCCTGACCGTGCGCATGATGCGGCAGTTCGGACTCCGGGTCGAGGTGAGTGAGGACTGGCGCCGGTTCGAGGTCGAGCCGGACCAGGAGGCGGCGCCGACGAGGTTGCTGCTGCCCCCCGACGTGGGGTCGGCGGCCTTCGGGCTCGCCGCGGCCGCCGTCCATCCGGCTGACGTGCTGCTGCACGGGATGACTGCGGTGAGCAGTGACCAGACCGACCATCCCGAGGCCGAGGTCCTCGACATCATGACCCGGATGGGGCTCGGCATGTCGCTCGACGCAGCCGCCCGCTCCGTGCGGGTGAGTCACGACGGGCACCCGCTGGAGAGCACCCGCGTGGACTGTCGCGATCTTCCCGACATGCTGCCCGTGCTGGCGGCGATGGCCACCTTCGCCCGAGGGACAACGGTGTTCGACCATGTCTCGCACACCCGACTGAAGGAGTCGGATCGCGCTTCGGCCATGCTCCAGCTCAACCGGATGGGCGCACGGCTCGAGCTCGACGGGGACCGGCTGCTGGTCCATGGCGTGGCCGGCTTGACGGGCGCACCGCTGTCGTCGTTCAACGACCACCGGGTCCTCATGGCGCTGGCCGTCGCCGCCTCGCGGGCGCAGGGTGTGAGCCGGCTCAGCTACCCGCACGCCTACCAGATCTCCTACCCCACCTTCCTGGATGCGATGAACGCGATCGGTCTGCGGATGTCGGTGCGACAGGGGCGTGCCGCGGCAGCACCGCGCCGGCGGCACCCTCCCGGGGACCCGACCCGGACGCCCATCACGGAATGGGTGCGGCGCTGGGCCGCGAAGCGGCCCGAGCAGCCCGCCGTGATCGAGTGCTCGCGCTCGCGTTCGCGGGTGTGGACGTGGCAAGAGCTGGACCGGGAGGCGGGCCGGTTGGCCGGCGCACTGCTTGCTCTCGGTGTACGGCCGGGGGAGAGGGTGGCGTTCCAGCTGCCCAACCGGGGAGAGTTCGTCGCCGTCTCGCTGGCGATCCTGCGGGTGGGGGCGGTCTGCTGTCCGCTGATGCCCATCCTCCGGGAACGCGAGATCTCGTTCGCGTTGGACCGCTCAGGGGCGCGGGTGCTGTTCGTGCCCCACTCGTTCCGGGGGCGGGACCACGCGGCCGAGACGGCCGCCATGTGCCGGGCTGGCCGGACCCACCTCGACCATGTCGTCGTGCTGGGGGGCGAGGGCAGGTGGGCACCGCCCTCTGAGGGAGGGCCCGCCTGGCACGACTACGGCGCCCTTGTCGACGGTGCGCCGGTCGACTCGCAGCTGGCGTCCGGGCTGTCCGCCCGCCCGCGGCAGACGGCGCAGCTGCTGTTCACCTCGGGCACCTCGGGTGAGCCGAAAGGCGTTCTGCACCGGCACGATGTCCTCACCCGTGCCGCCGCCATGCAGGCGTCGCACCTGGGACTGGACGGCTCGGACTGTGTCTACGTGCCATCCCCCTTGGCCCACCAGACCGGCTTCCTCTACGGCATGTGGGTGGCGCTGCTGCTCGGTGCCCCCCAGGTGGTGCAGCCGGTCTGGGATCCCGACGTCGGCCTACGGGCTCTGCGTGAGCACGGCGGCACCGTCGTGCAGGCGGCCACGCCCTTCCTCGCGGACCTGGTGCGCGCGGTCGAGGGTGGTGCGCCGCGGCCCGAGACCCTCCGCGTGTTCGTGGCCACCGGAGCCGCCGTGCCCCGTGGCCTGGCCGAGCGGGCGACGCGGGTGCTCGACGCCGCGGTGTGCGGTGCATGGGGCACGACCGAGACGTGCCTGGGCACCTTGTCGGCGCCTGCCGACGAGCCCATCAAGGCCTGGGGCACCGACGGCCGGCCGCTGGCGGGCATCGAGGTGCGCATCACCGACGATCGGGGCCGGCCGCTTTCCCGCGGTGTGGAGGGCAACTTCGAGCTGCGCGGGCCGACCTTCTTCGAGGGCTACCTCGGGCACCCGGACTGGACGGCGCAGGCCTACACCGCCGACGGCTTCTTCCGCACGGGCGACCTCGGGATCCTGGATGAGTCCGGCTACATCCGGATCAGTGGCCGGGTCAAGGACATCATCAACCGGGGCGGGGAGAAGGTGCCGGTCTCGGAGATCGAGCAGCTGCTCTTCGAGCACCCGTCGGTCGACGACGTCGCCATCGTGGCGATGCCGGACCGTCGGCTGGGGGAGCGCGCCTGTGCCTTCGTCGTCCTCGCGCCCGACTCCGAGCTGGACTTCGAGTCGATGCAGAAGCACCTGGACAGCCACGAGGTGTCCAAGCACTATTGGCCGGAGCGGCTCGAGCTCGTGGACCACCTGCCACGCAATGCCACCGGCAAGGTGCAGAAGTTCGTGCTGCGCGAACGGGCCCGGGGGTTCCGGACCCGCACCGAGGAGGAGCTGCCGACGTGACCCAGACGACTCCGACATCCGTGGCGAGAGCTGTCGTGGACACCCATCAGACCGTGGACGAGGCGCGCTTCACCGCGCTCAAGGACGAGGTCGCCGCCTACGTGGCCGGACCGGGCGAGGTCTGGGCCGAGCGCATCGAGCGCGAGGGAGTGGTCGCACAGGGGCTGTGGGACGAGCTGCGGGAGCGCGGCTACCTTTCGCTGGCAGCGCCGCAGGAGTATGGCGGGGCGGGCCTGACGTTCTCCCATTACCTGCAGCTGCTCGAGCTGTTCTCGATGTCGCACGCGTCGTTGCGGATGATCGTGCACGTGTGCAACGGCGTCTGGCGGGCGATCGACCAGTTCGCCACCGACGAGCAACGAGCGCGCTTCGTCATACCGCAGGTCAAGGGGGAGAGCAGAGTGGCGTTCACCCTCACCGAGCCGACCGCCGGCACCGGGGCCGATCTGCGGTGCCACGTCACCCGTGAGGGCGACCGCTACCTGCTCTCCGGCGAGAAGCACCTGATCACCTTCGGCGTCAACTGCGACCGGTGGCTGCTGTTCGCCCGGCTGACGGGCAGCACCGGCAAGGAGGGCACGCTCGCCCTCATGGTGGACCGGTCGACCCCCGGTGTGACCGTCACACCGATGGCGGAGACGATGGGTGTGCGCGGCACCGACCACGCGCACCTGGTCTTCGAGGACGCGCCGGTGCCGGTCGCGGACCGGCTCGGCGCCGAGGGCCAGGGCCTGGAGGTCGCACTCGGCGGCTTCCTCACGCCGAGCCGGATCGCCGTGGGCATGACTTGCGTCGGGCTGGCCCGACGCGCCCAGGACCTTGCCGTGCACCACGCCCTGCACCGCACGACCTTCGGCAAGACCCTGTCCCAACGACAGGCGATCTCGTTCATGATCGCCGAGAACGCCGCCGACCTCGAGGCGGCTCGACAGCTCGTCGCCCATGCCGCTCGAGAGTGGGAGCGCGGCGACAGCGAGGACGTCGTCGCCGTGTCCTCCATGTGCAAGCTCGTCGCGGTGGACATGCTCACCAGGGTCACCGACAAGGCCCTGCAGATCCATGGCGGCATCGGCTACTGGTCCTCCAGCGCCATCGAGCGGGTCTATCGCGACGCCCGTGCCCAACGGTTCGAGGAAGGGACCAACGAGATCCAGAAGACGGTGATCGCCCGGGAGGTCCTGCGTCGGTACGAGCGGGACGGGGAGGCCGTCCGGTGACCGCCACGGAGCAGGCGGAACCGACTGCATCCTTCTCGCGCACCGTCTCGCTCATCACGGGCAGCTCTCGCGGGATCGGGCGTTCACTCGCGCTCTCGCTGGCCGCGCACGGCGGCACGGTCGTGGTCAACTACAAGAAGAACGAGGACCTCGCGGCCCAGACGCTCGCGGAGATCGAGCAGCGTGGAGGTGCCGGCACCATGGTGCAGGCCGACGTCGAGCAGCCGGCCGACATCGATCGCCTCTTCGACGTGGTCACTGAGCGCTACGGCCGCCTCGATCACTTCGTGAACAACGCGGCGGCCAGCTCGTTCAAGCGGATCCTCGACCTCGGGCAGCACCACCTCGACCGCTCCTATGCCATGAACGTCCGGTCGTTCGTCCTCGCCGCTCAGCGTGCGGTGCCGTTGATGCGCGACGGGGGGCGAATCGTCACGCTGTCGAGCTACGGCAGCCAACGGGCCTACCCCACCTACGCCAACCTGGGGACCGCGAAGGCCGCGCTGGAGGCCTGGGTGCGCTACATGGCCGTGGAGTTCGCGCCATACGGCATCAACGTCAACGCGGTCAACGGCGGCATCATCGAGTCCGACTCGTCCGCGTTCTTCTATGACGTCCCGGGAATGCCCCCGCTGGAGGAGGTCCTCGCCAAGGTGCCCAAGGCACGGATGGGCACGGTGCAGGAGGTCTCGGACGTCGTGCTCTTCCTGCTGTCCGCCGCCTCCGAGTACGTCACTGGTCAGACCCTCGTCGTCGACGGCGGCCTCAGTGTCGTGGCTCCGCCGTTCTACGCGGATGCGATGCCCCCGCTGTCGCTTCCCCCGCGGCCCGGCCCCGGCGCCGCCGGCGTGGGCCCGGATGCCTGACCTGCTCTGGCGGTCCGGCGCCATCGGTGGGCTTGTGCTGCCGCACCGCGTCGTCATGGGTGCGATGCACCTCGGACTGGAGGACCACGCGGACGGAGGCCGTGCCCTCGCCGCGTTCTACACCGAACGGGTTCGCGGCGGCGCCGGACTCGTCATCACCGGCGGCTGGGCCGTCAGCCGGGTCGGCGCCGCCGGTCCCCACTACGGCCTGCTCGACGAGCCGGCACACCGAGAGAGCCTCACCCGGGTGACGGAGGAGGTGCACGCGGCCGGAGGGCTGGTGGCCCTGCAGCTGTTCCACGCAGGCCGTTACGCCTCGAGAGCTTCGTTCGGCCTGTCGCCCGTCGCACCGTCGGCGCTGCCGAGCCGGTTCTCGCCGGACCCGCCGCGAGAGCTGAGCCCGGCAGAGGTGCGGACCACCGCCGGGGACTTCGCCCGAGGGGCCGCATCGGCTGCCTCGTCCGGCTTCGACGCCGTGGAGGTGATGGGCTCGGAGGGCTACCTGCTCAACCAGTTCGTCTCACCGCTGACCAACCACCGCGACGATGACTACGGCGGAGACCTCGAGCGACGGATGCGCTTGCCCCTGGACGTGGTTCGGCTGGTGCGGTCGGCCGTGGGTGAGCGGTTCCCCGTGATCTACCGGATGTCGGGCGCCGACCTTCTCCCCGGTTCGACGACGGCCGCCGAGACCCAGCGGTTCGCACGTGCGCTCGCGGCTGCCGGCGTGGATGCGCTGAACGTCGGCATCGGGTGGCACGAGTCTCCGGTGCCGACGGTGCAGCTGAACGTGCCGCCGGCCGCCTGGGCCGCCGAGGCCGCCGCGGTCAAGGCCGCGGTCGGCGACCTGCCCGTGATCGCAGGCAACCGCGTGAACCGGCTGGCCCAGGCGGAGGAGCTCCTGCGCGTCGGCGCGGCAGACTTCGTCTCGATGGCGCGCCCGTTCCTGGCTGATCCCGAGGTGGTGGGCAAGGGACGCTCGGCCCGGAGCCGTCTGGTCAACATCTGCATCGCCTGTGACCAGGCCTGCATCGACCGCTCGGTCGTCGACGAACCCGTGTCGTGCATGGTGAACCCGCGCGCCGCCCGGGAACTGTCGCTGGGGGAGGTGGGCAGGCCGAGTGCAGCCGGCGTCGGGAGGCGCTTCGCCGTCGTGGGTGGCGGCCCGGCGGGGCTGTCCGCCGCCCGTGGCCTGGCCCTGGCGGGCGCGGGGGTCGTGCTGTTCGAGCAGGCAGCCGAGCTCGGCGGCCAGTTTCGGATGGCCCGGCTCGTGCCGGGGAAGGCCGACTATGCCGAGACGGTGCGCTACTACGCCCACGAGCTCGACCGGCTCGGTGTCGAGGTCCACCTCGGGCAGCCCGTCGACGTGCGGCGCCTGACCGGCGACAACGATCTCGACGGCGTCGTCGTCGCGACCGGGGTGCGTCCTCGTGAGACGGCGCTGCCCGGATCGGATCTCGAGCACGTGCTCACCTATCCCGAAGCGTTCGCCGCGCTGGACCCGCGTGGCAGCACCCGTGGGCGGCTGGGCGCGCGGGTCGCGGTGATCGGCGGCGGTGGTGTGGCGGTCGACCTCGCACACCTGCTGACGCACGTCCAGGCCGGCGACGAGCTGGGACGCTTCCGGGACCACTACCTGCCCATCGCCGAGGGCTCCACCCCAGGCGTGGGTACCCCGGCACGGCAGGTCACCCTCATGCGGCGCTCCGGCCGGATCGGCACGGGGATCGGGCGGTCCACCCGCTGGGTCCTGCTCGGCGAGCTGCGCCGGTGGGGAACGGTGCTGCGCACGGGGGTCCGCTATGAGGCCATCGTGCCCGAGGGCGTGCTGGTCGTGGGGGCCGTCGGGAGGGAGCTGATCGCCGCAGACTCGGTCGTGGTGGCCGCCGGACAGGTGCCGCACGACCCCGTCTCCGGCGCCCTGGTCTCCCGCGGCCTGCCGAGCGTGGTCGTGGGGGGCGCCCGCGACACCGCAGGCCTCAACGCGGTGCGCGCCTTTGACGAGGGCCTCCTGGCCGCGTCCGAGCTCCTGAGCCGGTAGCGTCAGCGGCCGCGTTCCGGGGGTCGTGCGCCCCGACGGACGCCCTGCCTCAGCGTTCGTCGATGAGCCGCAGGACGGCCGAGCGGTCTGCCCTGTACCGGGCGATGAGCTCGGCGATCACTTCGTCCATCCGGGCGTGGATCTGGCTGCGGTAGCCACTGATCCGGTCGGCCACCGCCCGGGTCTCGGCGAGCACGTCCTGCACGTCGTCGGGGTCGTGCAGGTCGGGGTCACGGCTCCACCCGCCGCCCTCGGTGTCCGGGAGCTCGGTGAGCTCCTCGGCATGCCGGATCCGGACAAGCGCCGCCCGCTGGGTGCCCGGGTGGCGGTCGCGCAGGGCGTGTGCGAGCTCTCGCGCGTTGAGCAACCAGGACTGGTCCGTGCGGTGCGGGTTGTCCAACACCTTCTGCAACAGGTCGACCCGCCCGAAGAGCACCCGCCGGTGGTAGGACACGCGGTCCTCCTCGTCGCGCAGCAGCTGGCGATACCGACGCAGCTCATCCAGGGGGAGAGCAGCGAGGTCCTGGTGTTCCGAGACCTCGGTCAACTGGTCGGTTGCCTTCATTCGACTGCTCCACTTCGGCCGGGAGCCCCAAGGTTAGCGGCGCCGCCCCTTCGGACCGAGCCGGGACGCGCGGGCTCTACAGCGCCCGCCAGACCCGGGCGCTGACCACGCCGTTGACCGGCAGTCGGTGCGCGCTCTGGAAGGCCACCACCCAGGCGCGGGTCTTGGGCCCGAACACGCCGTCCAGCTCACGCGCCGGCATGCGCAGGGCCCGCTGCAGCACCTTGACGGAGACACCGCGGGACCCCACCCGCAGGACGACCTTCTCGTACTTCGCGTAGGGCCGCGCCTTGACGACGGTCACGGTGACCGTGCGCGAGGGCGACGCCGACGCGACATACCGGGAGGATCCGGTGTAGCGGGCCTGGTAGGCCGTCGTCACGCCGGGACGCTCCGTGGCGCGGAACCTCGCGGAAGCACCGGTCCGGAGTGACCGCAGAGGGCTCCAGACTCGCGAGCCGGCAGGCTTGCGGTAGAGCCGCACCGTCTCGCCGACGATCTTGCGACGTGAGGTGGTCAGCAGGTCGCCCGTCAGCATCACGTTGCGCCCCTTGGTGATCCGGGCGGCGGAGGCCGCGAGTGACACGTTGGTCCGGGCCTTCACGGGCTGCGACGGCTCCGGCGCCGGGGCGGTGATCACGGGCTGGGTCGGGGCCGGCGCAGGTGGTGGGGTGGCAGACACAGGCGGCCGGTAGCCCGGCGCGGTCACCTTGAGCAGGGCGCGCCAGGTGTTGACGCCGACGATCCCGTCCGCGGTGAGGTCCTGGGAGGCCTGGAACTGCCTGACCATGGCGTCGGTCGCAGGGCCGAACGAGCCGTCCGCACCGGCTCCCACGGCCTGTTGCACCGCCTTCACGGCGTTCCCGTGCATACCGAGCCGGGCCGACATCCCCGAGAAGGTGACCAGCGTCCGGTGCAACGCCGACGACCCGGGTTCCGGCTGGACGGTCGGATAGCTGCGGCACTTGGTGCCGTTGAAGGCACGACGGGTCGGTGCCCAGTTGAGGTCCGGCACCCTGCACGGCCCGTAGTCGAAGCTGTTGACCCGGCCGGTCCACCAGGTGGTCTGGCCCATTGCCCCGTTCCAGGACAGCGACAGGTGCACGTGGTTGCGGTGGCAGTAGGAGTCGTAGGCGGCGCCCGTCGCGGTGGTGAAGCAGTCCTCCCGGTAGTGCACCCAGCCGCCGTTGCTGGTGATCCAGGGCGACTTGTAGGTGTACCAGGCCCAGTTGTTCCAGATGATGTACTGGATCCCGAGGCGACGCAGGTTCGCGCCGGGGTTGCCCGAGCTGTCCTTGGCGAGCAGCCATTGCACCAAGCTGTCGCCGACGGCCCGGCCGCTGCTGGTGCGGGCATTCGTGGCGAAGTCGATGGCGCGGCCGTCGTAGTGCTCGGTCGTCGGGATGGTGCTGGAGCCGCAGGAACGCGACAGGCTGTAGCTGGTCCCCGGGTAGGTGTTCACCAGCAGCTTGGCGAGCTTGACCGTCCCGGGCTTGTCCGACGTGTCGCACGAGCTCGCCGACACGTGGATGGCGTAGTCCTCGATGCTCCTCGGCAACGTCGGGGTCGTCGGTGGCCGGAGCGCCTGCGCGGCGGTGTTGCGGGCAGAGGGCGCCGGGTTCGCCGGCGCCATGGCGCCGACCTGCGGTGTGGCAGCAGCGCTGGACGCGGGGGGAGGGGCGGCCTGGGCGACCCCTGGGAGCAGGAGCACGGTGGCCGTGGCGAGCGCGGCGGCGGAGGTGGTGCGCACTGCGCGGGGCTGGCGGTGTCGGGACATGGCGGTCGGGGGCTCCGTGGTGTCGTGAGGGTGAGCGTTCTCCCGTCCTATCGGCACCGGCACCTTCCACTTGAACCTTCAATCGAGATCAATTTGTCGTGGTGGGCCGTTCTCGACCATCCGTGTTGCTGTCTTTGTCTCGGAGTCGGGCATCATGGAGTTCGCTGGGTAGGCGGAGCCGGGGCTGGACGGGAGCAGGGTGGACGAGCGGGCAGTGATCGGGCCGACCGGTTTCTGGCCGGTCGACGAGCCGGGTGGGCTTTTGCCGGCGCCCCCTTCGAAGGCCACCTCGGGCGCGTCGTGGCCGCGTTCCCGACCGGGCGCCGCGGTCGACGAATGGCCGCCCGCGACGCTGCAGCGTTGGGTGGCCATCGTGCTCGCCGTCGGGTTGCTGGGCCCCCTCGGCGCGCTGATCCGGCGGGGCCTCGCGCCGGGGCCCCTCACCACGCCGATCTTCTGGCTGGTGCTCGTCCTCAACTTCGCGATGCTCGCCGCCGGCGTCGTGTCGGTGCGTCGCGGCGAGCGCTCCTTCCGCTATGCGCTCGGCGACCTGGCCGTGCTCGTCTCGGTCGCCGTGACCAGCCCGGCCGCCACGATCCTGGCGGCCTTGCTCGCCCGCAGCGCGCTGTTGCTTCGCGACTACGTCCTGCACCCCGACGAACGGCTCCGGGCGCTCTTCAACTTCGGGTCGGGGCTGCTGGTCACCAGCCTGACCGCGCTCCTCGTCTCGTCGTTCGACGCCTTGCCGTGGAACTACGTGCTGGGCGTCCTCGTCGCCAGCGCGATGGGGGAACTCTGCCTCTGGGGCTGCTACCGGCTCACCTACCCGGTGCAGCTGACCTCGCACGTGTTCAGGGTCGGCATACTGCGAACCAGCATCCCGGTGCTCGTCGCCTTCGTGCTCGGGATGGTGCTGCTCCTCCCCGTGGACGACTACGTGCTGGTCCTGGTCCCGCTCTCGGCCGCCCTCGTGTGGAAGCTGCTCTACGAGCTGGCTGAGGTCAGGCACGAGCGGGCCACCTGGGAGAACCTGGACGAGCACAACGCCAGCCTCCTCGGCCGCAGCGACGAACTGGAGATCGCCAGTCTGGCCGCCGCGAACGCCGTGCGGATCTTCCCGGTCACCGAGTGCGCCATCACGGTCTATCCCAATCCGCAGCAGTTCGGCTCCAGCGGCCATGTGGTCCGGGCCCGACGCAACGCCGATCAGGTCAGCGTGACGCCGCTGCCCCCGAACTATCGGGTCCCGTCGGCGCCGGCAGCGCCCTACGTCACGGCCACCGAGGCCGTCGGTGCGTTGAGCGCAGCGAGTCGGGTGCTGGGTCACTGCGAGCTGAGCTTCCACGGCCACCAGCGGCACACGAGACAGCTGTCGCGGGTGCTCTCCCAGTTCCTGTCCTCGGCTGCCTCGACGCTCATGCTGGCCCGGCAGCACGACTCGATGCGCAGCTACGCGGAGTCCAAGGCGCGTGAGGCGGAGCAGGACCAGTTGACCATGCTGGGGAACCGGACCCGGCTCTACCGCGGCGGTGCCCGGGCGCTGCGGGCGGCGCGGTCACGAGGCCGGCACGCCTCGCTGATCATCTTCGACCTCGACGGGTTCAAGCGGATCAACGACACCCTCGGCCACGCCACGGGTGATGAGGTCCTCAAGGTGGTCGCCGACCGGATCCGTGCCCTGGTGGGCCGTTCCGACATCGTCGCTCGTGTCGGTGGCGACGAGTTCGTGGTGTTCGCCGGCGATCTTGCCCGTCCGGAGGAAGCGCTTCGGTATGCCGAGGTGATCGCCGCCGCCGTGTCCCACACCATCCCGCTGGAGGAGATCCAGCTGGCCGTGGAGACGTCCCTCGGCATCGCGCACGCAGAGGCCGGCGTCGGGATATCGGAGCTGTTGAAGCGGGCTGACATCGCCCTCTACGAGGCGAAGGTCAACAAGGACAGCCGGCCCCAGGTCTACGAGCCTCGGATGGCCCAGCACACCCCGGAGCAGCTGTTGCTCACCGTCGACCTGCGGGCCGCGCTGGACCGGGCGGAGAGGGCTCCGGCAAGGCACGCGGGTCACGTGTCCGACAGTGACGTGCCCCGTGCCGGGCTGGTGCTGCACTATCAGCCGCAGATCGACCTGCGCACGGGCGCCGTCGTCGGAGCGGAGGCTCTGGTGCGTTGGCACCATCCGATCCGGGGCCTGCTCTACCCGGACGCGTTCGTCCCCCTGGCCGAGCAGTCGGGCATGATCACCGCCTTCACCTCCCAGGTGGTCGACGACGTCCTCCGGGATCACGCCGAGCTGCGCGAACGACTGGACGTCGGCTCCGACGCGTTCACGGTCTCGGTGAACGTTTCCGCGCGCAACCTGCTCGACCTGTCCCTCCCACGTCACATCGAGCAACGACTCGCCCATCACGGTGTCCCTCCGGAGCAGCTCGTCATCGAGATCACCGAGTCGGCCAACGTCCACGACTGGACCAGCGCCGAACGAGTGATGCGCGTCCTGGCCGAGCTGGGCTGCCGGATCTCCATCGACGACTTCGGAACGGGGTTCTCCTCCATCCAGTCGCTGCTGCAGCGGCAGGGGACCATCCGGGAGCTCAAGGTGGACAAGTCCTTCGTCCGCGATCTCGCAGGGGCCAGCCCGGCACAGTCCTCGGTCGTCCAAGCGATCATCCACATGGCGCACGGCACCGACTGCGTGGTGGTCGCGGAAGGAGTCGAGAGCGCCGAAGTGGTGGCCCTGCTCCAGGAAATGGGCTGTGACATCGGCCAGGGCTACTGGTTCGGTCGGCCACTCGCCCTTGCCGCGGTCACGGACTGGACGGCCGCCTGGCGGGAGCGGTGGACGCGGGCTGCACCGCACCCCGGGCAGGACCTTTTCGGCAAAGTGGCCCCGGCGCTGGGGGGCGACGTGTCAGAGTAGGTCTCCCGGGCCACTGTGGCATCGACTCACTACTGTTCGTCCCGCGCCCAAAGGCCCGGAAGCACTGTGACAAGGACCTTTCCGATGAACCGACTGCGCGACGCGATCCACGCGAAGATGACCGCTGACGGCATACCCTTCGCGAGGGGCAGCGTGCGCGTGGAGGACGCTGCATTCGAGACGGGCATCTACAACACGTCGGACGAGAGCTTCAACGACGTCACGTTCGTCGTGGAGGTCTCCTATCTCGACCCGGCCAGTCGTCAGGTGCGACGGACCGCGCTCCGAATCCCCGCCGAGGGCTGGTCTGAGCTGTGGGACCAGGCGCGCCAGGGCATCGTGGCGGCTGCGAACGCTGCACACCTCGAAGGATCCGCTCGACCCGGCGGCCCCGGCGGCGACGGGGACCGGAGTCCGCCGCTCGCCGTCTGAACGGCGCCGTCCATCACTCTCGCCTGGTCTGTGGACCGGGCATTCCGATGCGCGGAGGCGTTGCGGTTGCTTCCATGCACGGTGCAGGGCGGCAGCCGGTGCTCACGTGTCGATGACCACCTGGTTGCGACCGGCGCGCTTTGCCCGGTAGAGGTTCTCGTCGGCCCGGGCGAGGAGCGCGTCAACGCTGTCTCCGTCGCGCGGGTGGACGGCGCCACCGACGGACACGGTGAGGCGCACCGAGCCGCGGGGGAGCGGCACCACGTGCCGCTCCACCCCCTTGCGCAGCCGTTCGGCGACCTGGAGCAGCTGGGGTAGTCGGATGTCCGGAAGCAGGACGACGAACTCCTCGCCGCCGAAGCGACCGACCAGATCGCCCGAGCGCACCAGCTGCTCGAGCACCGCCGCCGCCTCGCGCAGCACGCGGTCGCCATCGAGGTGTCCATGGGTGTCGTTGACCCATTTGAAGTGGTCCATGTCGAGCACCAGCACACCGACCTGCCTTCCGGTCCGGTTCTGGCCGATCTCGTGGGCAGCCCGTTCCTTCCACCAGTCGTGGGCGGCCAGGCCGGTCTTCGCGTCCCGGTTGGCTCGACGCTCCAACAGGTCGTGCAGCAGCGCCCGCTGGACGAGCACGAGAGAGGGGAGGCCGAGCAGGAACATGGCCGGCGACACGGTCCAGGCCCAGGCGATGAGGCCGCCGTGGCAGAGCAGGGCCACCTCCACGAGGAAACCGGTGGCGGTCTCCTTGATCCGCAGGTGCTCCGAGCGGTAGAGCGCGTAACCGATGCTGGTCAGCGCGTTGGACAGCACCGCAAAGGTCACGGCTGCCGCCAGCACGGCGACCACTTCGAGGGAGTCGGCGCGCAAACCCGGCCGAGGCAGGTGGTTGACCGCGAGGTGGACGACCGAGGCCACCCAGCCGCTGATGCCGGTGATCGAGACGTAGGAGATGAGCCGCGACCGTCGGTAGGACGCGCCGGCCGTGGCAGCCGTGACCACGCCGGCCACCCAGCGCGCCACCATGATGGCGAAGAGCATGAGCGGGAAGGGAAGCAGCAACACCGCCGCGAAGACCCAGACGGCGTCGAGTGAGAGCCCGAAACGGGATGACCGGGCGAGCCTGGGCGTGCTTCGGGTCGAGGCGAGCAGGGTCACCGCGATCGCGATGGTCAGGACCAGGCCGATGCCGATCTCGTTGCGGTGGACCTCGGAGTGGTAGACCACCGACTGGAGGCACAACAGCGCCGCGATCACGGCAATGGCAAAGTGGTACACGCTGGAGGGGAGCGGCTCGCGGGGAACGGCTCGCACGGTCCGGTGCTCTCGCTGCGTCATGGCTCCTTGCCATCCTGTCGGGCGCCTTCGGCCTTCTCCAACCATCGGCGCCTCCCACCGGCCGGTTGAGCCCCCAGCCGCCTCAGACGTGGGCGGTGAGGTGCGCCCGAAGCCTCTTCTGGGCGCGGCCGTGCAGCTGGCACGCCCGCGACTCGGTCACACCGAGGACCTGGCCGATCTCCGCGAGCGTGAACTCCTCGAAGTAGTAGAGGGTGATCACGATGCGGTCGTTCTCGGGGAGCAGCCGCACGCCCCGCAGCAGCTCCTGCTTGAGCTCCGCGTCCTCGAGGTCCTCGCCGAGCACCTCTCCGGTCGACGGCGCGAGCAGCTCGCCGAGCGTGGACTGGTCGTCCTGGCCGCCGATCCGGCGGTCGAGGGAGAGCACGCTCGTCGTCGCGGTCCGGGTGTAGACGCCGCGCAGCTCGGGCAGCGTCACGCCGGCGGCATCGGCGACCTCCTCGTCGGTGGGGGTGCGTTGCAGCTCGAGCTCGAGCCTCTCGTGGGCCTGGTCGACCGCCTTGATCTTGCTCCGCACCGAGCGCGGCACCCAGTCCATGGTGCGCAGTCGGTCGTAGATGGCCCCCTTGATCCGTTGCTGGGCATAGGTCTCGAACTTGATACCGAGCCCCGGGTCAAACTTCTCGATGGCGTCGAACAGCCCGAACATCCCGTCGCTGTAGAGATCTCCCGGGTCCACCGTGGAGGGCAGACCCGAGCGGAGCCGACCGGCGACGAACTTCACCAGCGGGGCATGGTGCAGGATGAGCCGCTCGCGGGCGGCTTCATCGCCCGTCCGCTTGTAGAAGGACCACAGTTCGGGCTCGTCGTGGACGTCCGCGAGTGACTGCGGCTCATGGGTGAGGTCGGCCCCTCCGGCCTCGTCGTCCGGGATCATCTCAGCGCTCCTCGACCAGGCCGGCACGGGCCGCCGCCACCCACACGCCGCACGGCCACCCGGTGCCGGAGCAGAGGCTGCACGAGACCACTCCGTCGTCCACCGAGCGCGACTGGGAGTGGTCGCGGCACAGCTGTTCCAGCACTTCCTCGGCGGGCGTCCGCCGCCCCTCCACGACGAGGTCGCGGCCCACCACGATCGGCAGCACGGCCACCGCCTGGGCGTGCGCCGCCCCCTCCATCCCGAAGGGCAGGTGCTCTCGCAGCGCCTCCTCCAGCAACGAGAGCAGTTCGTTGTCGGCGTCGACCTCGATGGACTGTTCCGTCGCGGCGCTGGCATCGACCTGGAGCGTGACGGTGAGGGGGTCAGCGCGGGGGCGATCCGCAGTGGGCGAGGCGTGTCGCCTGCGAAAGAGCCTCATTTCTCCACACTTCCATCGGGGCGGCGCCCGTCCGGCACGACGCTACCAGCGGGACCAATGGTGCTGCTGGGGCGAAATGCCCACTTTACGAGGTCTTTACGGTGTTGCCTGCGCGGCCGCCCGCCTCTCGGAGGCACCGTCGAGGGTGAGGAGTCCAACCGACCTCTCAGGTCGGCGGCTGCGGGTGGCGATAGGGAGTCGACGTGTGCCACACCCACGGCTCGGTGTGGCGCCTGGTGTCCGGCAGACCCGGCCCGGCGACGGACTGAACATTCCTTCATCACCGACCGAACGGCGAGGTTCCATGCGCACCAGGCTGTTGCTCCCGGCAATCCTCGCCCTGGCGCTGGGCGGGTTGACCGGGAGTGCCGTAGCCCCCGTGGCCACGACCGCTCCTGTGGTGACCGGGTCGGACTCCGTGCCCGCCTGGGTCAGCCGGGTCGGCCAGCTCGGCCACGGACTCGATTCGGCACCGCCGGTCCGCCGGGCGCTCGAGCCGCAGCCGGTGCACCGTGCGGTCGCGACGCCGATGCGGGTGCCGGGTGTCAACCCGGTCGGCTCGTCCGCGCCGTGTCTGCGGACCGGGACCGGCGGCTACCGCTTCCAGGCGATCTACGCGACAGCGAAGGGTTATCCCGACCGCTACCGGACGGTGGCGCCCAGGATCCGGCAGTGGATCGGTGAGGCGAGCACCGAGGTGTGGTTCGCCTCGGCCGGCCGCTCCTACGGTCAGCGGATGCGCTGGGTGACCTCGGAGCCCGCCTCCGGGCGGTGTGTCGTGTCCGTGCGCAAGGTGGTGGTGCCGGCCAGCGCCTATGCCGGTCCGGCCAGGCTGTGGGCCCACCTGCGGCGGCTCGGCTACACCAGCCCGCGGCGTCACTACGTGGTCTGGGCGGAGACGCCGCCGCGGCAGCGCGTCTGCGGGCTCGGGGAGACCTTTCTCGACGACACCCCTCGTCCGGCGGACAACTGGCACAACCGGATGGCGCTGTTTGCCTGGCTCACGCCGCCCTGTTGGGAGGGCGGTCTGCTGCACGAGGCCCTGCACACGCTCGGCGCGGTGCAGCCGGGCGCGCCCTACGCGAGCGCCCACGGCCACTGCCGGGACACGGCCGACATCATGTGCTACCAGGACGCGAGCGGGACCAGACTGGTGCGGCGGTGCGCCGTGCCGCTGCGACTGCGGCAACCCTTCGCAGGGATGGTGGACTGCGGGCGGGACACCTACTACAACGTGTCGCCCCGCAAGGGCAGCTACCTCGCGCGCCACTGGAACGTCGCGCGCTCACCGTTCCTGCAGCGCACCGGTCCTGCGCCCCTCGGCCCGCGCGTGGCCTCGGCATCCGGCCCGCGCACGGCCCGGATCGGCCGACCGTTCACCCTGCGCTCCGCGGGGCGCCGCACCCCGGCCGGTGCTTACCGAGCGGTGCCGTTCTGGGTGGCACCCGCGGGCTGCGGCCTCAGTGATCCCTACCGCGCGACCACCCGGGCCCGGTGCACCAAGGGCACGGGCCGCAAGGTCTTCCGGGCGGCGGCCGTCGACCGCTACGGCAGGGTGGGAGTCAAGAGCGTCGTCGTCCGGGTCACCCGCTGAGGATCGGTGGGCGCGAGGCCCTGTTGACAGCGAGCGACCCACGAGGTGCGGAGTGCGCGAGGCGGTGCGGGCGTGGGGTTTCGGCGCTGGTCAGGTCCGTGGCAGCTTGGCGCCGCTCAGGGCGACGGCCTCGCGGTAGAGGCGCTCCTCCCGGCGGATCAGGTCCGGGTTGACCCCCTCTGCGCGCACGAGGCCGACGGTCAGGTGCTGCAGGGCCAACGCCCCGCCGAGCAGGGACGTCCAGGCGTCGGGCAGTCCGGCACCGGCACCACCCGGCAGCACCACCAGACCGGCGCTCGCGGTGGCGGGATCGATGGCGTCAGCAAGGGAAGGGCTGACGATTGCCGCCGTCCGCAGGCCGATGTGCCGTGCTGAGCGCAACAGTTCCGCCACGCGGTCAGCGGACGGTCTCGCTTCGGCTCCGCCGGTCGCGATGGCGACCAGGGCGGAGTCCCGGTCGTGACCGGCGAGGTGGCCGTGCTGCGTGTCCTCCACCCCGAGCGCGTTCGTCGGCAGCCGTGCACCCTCGGCAACCTTGAGCGCCAGCTCGCGTGCGGTGGGCACGTCGACCAGGCTACCGGCGGCGATGAGCCGGCGAGCGCCGTGCAGGCCGCTGGCGACCTCTGCGGCCACCTCCCGGATCGAGTCCAGCTCCTGCAGGTATGACGTGAGCTCGGCTGCGGGGAAGGGCGAACCCCGGTAGGCGGCGGCCACCGAGATGGCGGCGAGGATCGGCGAGACGTAGCCGACGGTGTGGCAGTAGGACGCGTCCTTCAGGGGCGTCTGCAGGATGTCGTCAGCCACGCGGCGGACCGGGCCTTCGGTCGAGGCGGTGACCAGCGCGGTGCTCGCCCCGGCCTCCCGGGCGGCGGCCAGCGCGGCCGCCGTCGACCGGGTCATGCCGCCGTGCGAGATACCGAGGCACAGGCCCCGAGCCCGCGGCGCCAGCTCCTGGTCCGAGGACTCGCGAGCCTCCGCCGGCCCCGCCGCGACAGGCGAACCGGACACGGCGTCGTTGAGGATCAGCGCCGTCGCGCGGGCGCCGTGGCCCGAGGTCCCGACTCCGGTCACGACCAGAGGGTCCCCGGCCTCCACGACCTCCCTGATCCGCGCGGCGAGTCGTGCGGCTGCCTCGCCCGTGGTGTCGGCGAGCTGCGAGGGGAGGGCGCTCTCGGCTGCGATCATCTCCTCCATGACCCAGGGCGGAGCTTGGCGCAGCTCCGGGAAGACCGCCCCGTCATACCAGTCCGGTGTCTCCGGTGATGTCATCTCACGCTCCCGTCATGTGCGCGCCACGAACCTGTCCAGAACAAGCCCGTCGACATCGTCGGGCCGCGCCTTGTCACGAGTGGACCAGCACGCTCAGGCACGTGACGCAGCCCTCGCGCTTCTCGAACTCGCTGATCTCGACCGGCCGGGTGCCAAAGCCCAAGTCCTCCAAGGCGTCCCGAGTTCGCGGCGCCGACGCGCTGATCAGGACAGTGCCGTCGACGAGCGGCACGACGTGGCAGCCGGCCTCCTCCGTGACGGGTCGACCCGGCGGCAGGGCGCCCTGCTCCACCAGGTCATCGAGCACCAGCATGGTGCCGTCCGGCAGGGCGGTCACCGCCGACTTCAGGTGCAGCACCTCAGTCAGCCGCACCGGGACGACCGTCCGGCCCAGCGGACGCACCAGCTCTCGGAGCTGGGCGATCCCGGCGCCGTTGGTGCGTCCGCCGCGCCCGACGTAGACCGTCGAGCCGACCTGCAGCACGTCGCCACCGTCGAGCGTCGCGGGCTCGCTGATGCGGTGGACGGTCAGACCCAGCTCGCGCAGGACCGCCTCGGTGCCGGCGACCTCGGGGCGGCGTTCGGGCGCACCGGGACGGGTGAGCACCGCGATGTCGCCGAAGACCACCACGGTGTCCTCGACGTAGACCGCGTCCGCCAGCTCCGCCGCGTCCTCGACGTAGCGGAG
The DNA here is from genome assembly GCF_005222685.1 of Segeticoccus rhizosphaerae. Lineage (NCBI taxonomy): Bacteria > Bacillati > Actinomycetota > Actinomycetes > Micrococcales > Intrasporangiaceae > Segeticoccus > Segeticoccus rhizosphaerae. Next base: position 18,408 of record NZ_SWMA01000009.1, on the reverse strand, counting down.
GTCATAGCCGGCGTCGGTGAGCGCCGCGCAGTAGGCCTCGTGCTGGCGTCGGGCCAGGTCCACGTCGACGGGCACCCGTGCGATGTGCGACGTGAGACCGTCCTGGAGCGCTGAACTGGTTCTGCGGACGATCGCAACGGGGGTCATTGGGCTGACTATGGCCGCGCAGCCGGGACTCGTCAATACCGAGGACCTCGCGGTGCCGGCCAGGGGGTCAAGAGGTTTCGGGAGACGGCTTCGGCGCCGCAACGGCGGCCACGTCCTGACGCATGCCCTCGGCGGCGCGCCGCGTACCCTCCGCCCACGCCTGCTTCACCATCGTGAATCCGGCTGCGCCGAGGCCGGCGGCAGCCGCGCCGTGGCAACGACGGTGACCCGAGAAGGCGCTGCAGCGCAGCCCGACATTCCGGCCACGGCGGGCCTGCGACCACCAGCCGCGGAAATGTCCTAACCTCACGGCATGCACTTGGCACCGCGCGCATCTCGGCGTCGATCCGTGACGGTGCGGACGGTGGCGGCGGCAGTCTTCGCCGTGCTGGTGCTCGCCGGTTGCGGCGGCATCGCCCCTGACCGGGTGGGTGCTGAACAGGCTGCGCGGGACTTCCACACCGCACTGGCCGAAGGGTCCAGCGCTCGGGCCTGTGGCCTGCTGGCGCCGCGAACACTCCAGGAACTGGAGGACTCCACGGGCAAGTCCTGTGGCACGGTGGTCGACAAGCAGGGCATTCCCCGGGCGCAGGAGCCGGAGACCGTGGACGTCTACGGCAACAACGCCCGCGTCGTGCTGCGCGGAGACATCGTCTTCCTCTCGCAGTTCGGCAGCGGGTGGAAGGTGGTGGCCGCGGGCTGCGAGCCGCGTCACGACCGGCCCTACAACTGCATCGTGAAGGGCGGCTGAGATGCGATACATGTTTGCCACCTATGTGCTGACCATCGTGGTCGGCCTGGTCTACTGCACGGTCGTAGGACTGGTCGGCCGATGAGTTCGGCGCGCTCACGCACCCTCCGGGAAACCGTTCGCGACAACGGCCTCGGGCTCGTCTTCGGTGCCCTGCTGCTGCTCGCCCTGCTGGGCCAGGCGTTCACGGGTCAGGCGGAGATCAACTCCCGGGCGGACACGTTGGGCCTCGCCCACGTGTCGTTCTGGGAGTACGTCACCTCCTCCAACTTCACCGTCGACGTCGCCGAGAACTGGCAGTCGGAGTACCTGCAGTTCCTGCTCTACATCCTCCTGACCGTGTGGCTCGTCCAGAGGGGTTCACCCGAGTCGAAGAAGGTGGGTGCCTCGGGACGCGGTAGCGACCGCGAGCAGAAGGTCGGACGGTACGCCGAGGAGGACTCGCCGAAGTGGGCGAAGGCCGGCGGTTGGCGCACCCGGATCTTTTCGCACTCCCTGGTGCTCGTCATGGGTCTGGTGTTCCTGGGGTCGTGGCTCGCGCAGCTGGTGGCGGGGCGGTCGGCATACAACTCCCAACAGCTCAGCAACCTGGAGGATCCGGTGAGTCTGGGCGGTTACCTCATGGCACCGGACTTCTGGAACCGCACGCTGCAGAACTGGCAGTCCGAGCTGCTGGCTGTGGGCAGCATGGCCGTCCTGTCGGTCTACCTGCGCGAGCGTGGATCCCCGGAGTCCAAGCCGGTCGGCGCGCCGCACGACGAGACCGCGGTGGAGGGCTGAGGCCCTCGGCCGTCCGCGGCCTCAGGCATCGCTCTCGTCGGCGGTGGTCAGCGGCATGGCGATGTCCTCGAGCTTCGCCTGCTCGGCCTTGACGCCGTAGAAGATCTCCACGATGCCGCCGACGGCCATGACCGCGGCCGCAATCAGGAAACCGATCGCGACGTTGCCCTCGTTGCCCGAGCCGATCAGCTTGCCGAACAGCAGCGGCCCGGTGATCTCGCCCACGCCGGTGCCGACGGCGTAGAAGAAGGCGATGGCCAGTGCTCGGGTCTCCATCGGAAAGATCTCGCTCACCGTGAGGTAGGCGGCGCTCGCCCCGGACGAGGCGAGGAAGAAGCAGACGACGAGGATGCCCAGGAACAACCACGCGCCGCCGATCCCGTAGGCGAGCACTCCGGCCAGGACGACCGCCACCAGCGCAGAGCTGAGATAGGTCCCGAAGATCATCGGCTCGCGCCCGACGGTGTCGAACAGCCGCCCGAGGGTCACCGGGCCGGCGAAGTTGCCGAGGGCCCAGATGATGATGAACAGGGGCACGGTGCCGGAGGCAACGCCGTACAACGTGCCGAACAGGGTCCCGAGGTCGAAGGTGATCCCGTTGTAGATGAAAGCCTGTCCGACGAACAGCGCGAGGCCGAGGATCGCCCGCTTGGGATACATGGTGAACGCGACCTTGGCGATCTCAGGGAACGGGATCGACTCGCGTTGCCGCACTTTCATGGTGTCCTGCGGCTCTTCGAGCTCCTCCCCGGTCTCCTCCCGTATGTCGTCCTCGATCCCCCCGACGATGCGTTCGGCTTCGTCCGCCCGCCCGTGGATGAACAGCCAGCGGGGGCTCTCCGGCACGTTCTTGCGCACTCTCCACCGATGCCGCTACCGGTGAAGAACCGGCAGAGGTAGAAGTACCAGGGGGCGAAGGCGAAGGCCGTCGCGACGGTCGCGATGATCTAGACCCCCAGGGTCAGCATGAACAGCTTCTTGCGTCCGAAGCGGTCGGTCAGCTGGCCGAAGAACAGCGCCCCGAGGCAGGCCCCGAGGACGTAGATGGCCGCAGCCAAGCCGATCTGGCCGGGATTCAGCGCGAGGCCGCTGCCCTTCTCGGTCAGCCGCGAGGCAACGCTGCCCACCATGGTGACCTCGAGACCGTCGAGGATCCACACGCTGCCGAGGCCGATGAGGACTCGCCAGTGGAACTTCGACCAGGGCCCCTCCCGGTTGGACCGGCTGCCTTCAACCGTCGCGACAACGAGGATCTCGGCAAGCGGGCATCGCTGATCGGGATGTACAGGCCACGGTGCCCGGCCGCGATGGTCTCATCGGTCGATGACCAGGTTCTCGAGCGGCTTGGAACAGCAAGGCAGGAACTTGTCCTGCGCGATCTCCCGGGGGCGAATCCCGCCGGCGTGCTGCATGTCGACGCTCCCGCTCAGCAGGGTGCTCTTGCAGGTGCCACATGCTCCTTCCGTGCAGGAGCTGGGCAGGTTCACCCCGGCCCGCAGCGCGGCCGTGAGGACGGTGGTGTCGGCGGCGCACTCGATCTGCCGTCCGCTGGCGCGCAACTCCACCGTGAATACCGGTGCCGCGACAGGAGGCTCAGCGACTGGGGGCACTCCGGCGTCACCGGGGTCGGGACAGAGTGAGAGGCGTCCTGGCGCCTCGAAGCAGAAGTTCTCCTCGTGGCAGTGAGCCGGGTCGCACCCCGCCTCGGTGAGGATGGCCCGAACGGACTCCATGTAGGGAGGGGGCCCGCAGGTGAAGACCTCACGTTCGGCGAGGTCCGGCACGACGCCGCGCACCAGCCCGAGCGACAACCGTCCGTGCGGCCCGGCCCAGCGTTCGACGGGCGAGTCCTCCTCGCAGACGGCGGTCACGGTGAAGCTGTCGAAGGCCGCTGACATCGCCTCGAGCTCACGCCGGAAGATGATGTCCCGCGGGGAGCGTGCGCTGTGCACGAACACCACGTCTGCGGGCATGCCCAGGTCGCACAGGGTGCGAGTCATCGACATGAGCGGGGTGATGCCGCTACCGGCCGAGAGGAACAGGTACTTCGTGGCGGGGTGCTCGCTCATGGTGAACCGGCCGAACGGCCCCGCGGCGCGCAGGGTTGCGCCAGCCTGCAGGTGGTCGTGGAGCCAGTTGGACACCGGCCCCCCGGGCACGCGCTTGACCGTGATCGTCAAGGCGCCCGGACGGGTCGGGGGAGAGGACACCGTGTAGCACCGCTGCACCTCCATCCCGTCGATGCCAACGGTGATCGTGAGGTACTGCCCGGGGAGCTGCTCCTGGGGCACGGCCGCGAGTGGCTCCAGCACGAAGGTCCGCACGTCGTGGGTGACCTGGATGGTCCGTCGACACATCAGGGTCAGTTCGCTGTCGTCCCACAGGTGCTGGTCACCTGCGGTGCCAAGGGCGCCGGTGAGCGGTGCGGACGTGGACAACAGCTCGGTCATGACTGCACGAACTGGGTCATTCGCTCGATGTACCAGGCGCAGAACTGCTCCACCTGGTATTCACTGGCCGAATAGGGGCCTGGCTCGTATGCCGGGCTGCTCACCCCTTGCTGGGCGAGCCGGACGAACCCGCGGTCCTGCTCGTTGGTGGCCCGCCACACGTCGGTGAGGGCCGCCACGTCGTAGTCCTCGCCCTCGACTGCGTCCTCGTGGACCAGCCAGGTGGTGCGCACCAGGGTCTGGTCGGCAGCGATCGGCAGGACGCTGAAGGTGACGGCGTGGTCGCTGAGCAGGTGGAGCCAGACGTTGGGCTGCTGGTGCATCGTCATCCGTCCCAGCCGTGGCGTGTCGAAGTCGGCCAGCAGGCGCTGGCACGCCGCTCTGCCGTCACGGGTGAACGACTCGCCTGCCCCGTCCAACGCCTCGCGCTGGATCCGGAACCCGGTCGGGCGACCGGACAGCTCCTCGATCAGCGCGTGTGGCATACCCCGCTCGTCGCAGGCGTTGCGTAGGTCGAGGTCGGCTTGGAGGAAGCGGTCGAACGCCGGCTGGAGGCGCGCTGGCATGTCGTCGGGCTCATAGCCGTAGGTGGGGAAGAACGAGCACAACAGCTCCGGGTGACCGTCGCAGTGGTAGCACTCCCGGTTGTTCTCCATCACCAGCTTCCAGTTGCCGGGCTCGACCAGGTCCACCTGCGCAGCGACCTTGGTGTGCTCCAGCCGGTGCGGGGCGAGGTAGGGCTCGATGCGCGGGATCACCTCGTCGAAGTCGGCGGGCGGGTCGTCGGCGAGGCACAGGTAGATCAGGCCCGCGACATTGCGCAGCTGCACCGGCTTCAGGCCGAAGCACCCCTTGTCGAAGTCGGGCGGTTGCTCTCCGGCCGACAGCAGGACACCGTCCGGGCTGTAGGTCCACTTGTGGTAGCCACAGACGATGTTGCCCACGGACCCGTTGGCCTCGGGCAGGATTCGGGCTCCACGGTGACGGCACACGTTGTGCCACGCCCGGATCTGCTCGTCGTCGTCACGAACGATGATCACCGAGTAGGGGCCGATCTCGACGGTCACGTAGTCGCCTGGCTCGGACACCTCCGGCTCCGTGGCGACGAAGATCCAGTGCCTGGCGAAGATGCCGGCGACGTCGGCGTCGTGGATGGCAGGGTCGGTGTAGAACGGAGCAGGCAGGCAGCGTCCGGGGATTCGGGACGCCACGAGCCCGGCGAGCTCCGGGAAGCGGGTGGAGCGGCCGGCGAGTGCGGTCATCGGGACTCCTTGGGGTGGATGCGTCGGGTTGGACTGGTATGCCGTGTGGTTGGGTCGGCGCTCGGGCGTGTGGTTGGGTCGGCGCTCGGGCCGGTGCTCACGTGGCCGTGCAGAGGCGCAGCGCGTCGTAGATCGCGGCGTGGATGTTGCGGCTGTTGACCGCATCGCCGATCCGGAAGAGCTGGTAGCTGCCCGCGGCGTTGCGGTTGACCGTCTGCGGGGACCCGGCCAGCAGCGCCTCGTGGTCGACCTCCCCGAGGTTGCTCGATCCGGGCAGCAGCTCGAAGTAGAGGTCGTCGTTGGGCAACGTGCCGTGCTCGACGACGACCTGGTCGACGTGCCGCTCGAGCGGATGGTCTGCGTAGTCGCTGACCAGATGCGCGACCGGGCGGCCGTCGGCGCCCCTGGTCACCGCCGTCAGCCGGTAGGCAAGGGTGATCGTGACGTCGTGCTCGGTGAAGGCCGCGAGGTAGGCGGGAGAGTTCATGCTGCCCACGCCCGGGGCCAGCTGACGCTCCGGCGTGACGAGTTCGACGCGGGCACCGCGGGTGGCGAGGAGCTCGGTGGCATCCATCGCCTGCTCCGTGCCGTTGTCGTCGTAGACGAGCACGTTGCCGTGCGTGCGGAAGCTGCCGTCCATCACGTCCCAGGTGTCCATGACCAGCTCCTGGCCCGCGGTGAGGAAGGAACGGTCCGGAGTCCCGCCAGTGGCCACCACGACCAGGTCCGGTTCCTCGGCCAGGACCTCCTTCGTGCCGGCCAGGGTGCCGTAGCGGAAGTCGACGCCGGAGTGCTTGGCCTCGGTGACCCGCCAGTCGACGATGCCGATGAGGTCGGCCCGCCGGGGCGAGGACGCCGCCAGCCGGATCTGCCCTCCGGGTGCGTCCGCCGCTTCGAAGACCACCACCTGGTGACCGCGTTCACCGAGGACCCGGGCGGCCTCCAGGCCGGCCGGCCCTGCACCGACCACGACGGTCTTGCGACGGGGCCGCGGCGAGCGCTCGATGGTGTGCGGCAAGGCCTGCTCGCGTCCGGTGGCGGGGTTGTGGATGCACTTGGCGTCGCCGGAGTCGTAGATCGCATCGAGGCAGTAGTTCGCTCCGACACAGGGGCGGATCCGGTCCTCTTCACCGGCGGCCAGCTTGCGCACGAGGTGCGGATCGGCGAGCTGGGGGCGGGTCATGCCGACCAGGTCCAGCAAACCCTCGCGGACGGCATACCTGGCGGTGGCGACGTCCTGGATGCGTGCGGCGTGCATGACCGGGATGTCCAGGGCCCGCTTCAGCTCACCGGCGAACTCCAGGAAGGGGGCTGCGGGCGTGCCCATCGACGGGATCACGGCGGCCAGGTGGGCGTCGCTGTCGATGTTGCCCTTGATGACGCTGAGGAAGTCGATGCCGTCGTGGACGTAGTGGCGCAGCAGCTCGAGCGCCTCCTCCCGACCGAGGCCGCCGGCGAGGTCCTCCTCCATCGACATCCGGATGCCGATGATGAAGTCTGGTCCCACCGCCGCACGGATCTCCTGGATCACCCGGCGCGGGAACGCCATACGCCGCTCCAGGGTGCCGCCCAGCTCGTCGCTGCGATGGTTGGTGGCGGGGGAGTGGAAGGCGTCGAACAGGTGCCCGTAGGCCATCAGCTCGATCCCGTCGAGCCCGCCGTCGCGGCAGCGGAGGGCGGCGTCGCGGAAGTCGGCGACGATGCGGTCCAGGTCCCAGGGTTCGGCGACCTTGGGGAAGGCGCGGTGAGCCGGCTCGCGCAGCCGTGACGGGTAGACCAGCGGCAGCCAGTCACCGGTGAAGTTGCTTGTCCTGCGCCCCAGGTGGGTGACCTGGCACATCACTGCGGCGCCCGCCTCGTGGACGTCGTCGGAGAGGCGGCGCAGCCACGGGACGATGTCGTCGCGGTAGAGTAGCAGGTTGCCGAACGAGGGCGGGCTGTCGGGTGAGACGACGGCCGAGCCCCCGATCATGGTCAATCCGACCCCGCCCCGGGCCTTCTCGAGGTGGTACAGCCGGTAGCGGTCCTTGGGCATTCCGTCCTCGCCGTAGGCCGGCTCGTGCGAGGTGCTCACGACGCGGTTGCGCAGCGTGAGGTGCTTCAGCCGGAAGTCCTGCAACAAGGGGTCGAGGGTGCGCACCCGGTCAGTGTGACCCAATCGACTCCTGAAGATAAGCGCAGAGAAGTGCACGAGATCGTGCAAGACTGTTGCATGATCGACCCACGGTTGCACGTGCTGCGGGTGCTGGCCGAACGGGGCACCGTGACCGCCGCAGCGGAGGCGCTCAACTACACCCCGTCCGCCGTGTCACACCAACTCCGTTCGCTGGCCCGCGACCTGGCCGTGACGCTCCTCGTGCACGAGGGCAGGGGAGTGCGGTTGACGCCGGCGGCGCAGATCCTGGTGGCGCACGCGGATGAACTCTACACGCGCTGGGAGGAGATGCGCGCCGACGTCCAGCGGGGATCCGACCAGGAGCTCGGGACGCTGCGCCTGTCGGGGTTCTCGACGGGAGCTGCGGCGTTGCTGCCCTACGCCGCGAAGACCGTGTGCGCCCAGCGACCGCGACTGACGGTGCAGATCATCGAGGCCGACCCCGAGGAATGCTTCGACCTGCTGCTCACCGGTGACGCCGACATCGCGGTGGTGGTCGCCACCGACTCCCTGCCACCGAGCATCGACCCACGGTTCGACCAGCGGCCGCTGCTGGACGACCCGCTGGACCTGCTGGTGCCCGCCGACCACCGCCTGGCCGGATGGAGCTCGGTGCCCCTCGAGGAGGCGGCCGACGAGCTGTGGATCGGGGACCGGCCGGGGCGACCGCACCATCAGCTCGTCCTCACGGCGTGCGCCTCGGCAGGGTTCACGCCGGCGATCGTGCACCACGTCGCCGAGTGGGACACCGGCGCCGCGCTCGTCGGGGCTGGGTTCGGCGTGGCACTCGTGCCCCGGCTCGCGCGCCTGCCCTCCGGTTATCCGGTCGCCCGGGTGCCGCTGCGTGGAGACCCGAGCCCCGCGCGGCACATCCTCACGGCGGTCCGACGGGGCAGCCGCGGACAACCGGTCATCGCCGAGGCCCTGCGGGCACTCGAGGAGGTGGCCAACCGCAACCGCCTGCCTCGGCTGGGCTGACGACGACGGCGTGAGGATCGAGCGGAGCAAGGCCCGGAGCGCCGAGGAGTCGGCCCGACTGGGCTGGGCTGACGGCGTGGTACCGGGGGATCAGACGTCCACGGCGAACTGCTCGGCGTCGCCCTCGCGCAGGGTCAGGCCGTGACCCGGTGCGGAGCCGTCGAGGTGAAGTGTGCCGTCGCGGGCGACCGGCGCACCGTCGAACAGCATCGACTCGATCCGGACGTGGTCGTGGAACCACTCGAGATGGCGCAGGTTGGGCACGGCGGCGGCCACGTGCGCGTGCAGCGCTGGTGCGCAGTGGCCGGAGACCTGCAAGCCGTATGACGCGGCGACGGCTGCCGCGCGCAGCCACTCCGTGATGCCGCCGCAACGGGACACGTCGACCTGCAGGCAGTCGACGGCTCCGGCGGCACACATCCGACGGAAGTAGTAGAGGTCGCAGCCGTATTCGCCCGCTGTCACGTCGGCGTCGACCAGACCGCGGACCTCGCGCAGGCCCTCGAGGTCGTCCGAGGACACGGGCTCCTCGAACCACCTGACGTCGAGGTCCGCGGCGTCACGCAGGAGCCGGACCGCCTGCTTGACCTGGTAGCCGCCGTTGGCGTCCACCATGAGGCCCACGTCGTCGCCCACCAGACGACGCACCTGACGCATCCGCTCCAGGTCTCGATCGACCCGCGTGCCCCGCGACTCGCCGATCTTGATCTTGACCTCGCGCGCTCCGACCTCCAGCCAGGACTCGACCTGGGCGGCGAGCTGGGCCTCGTCGTAAGTGGTGAAGCCGCCGCTGCCGTAGATCGGCACCTCCTCACGCACGGCGCCGAGGAGATGGTGGAGCGGTAGCCCGAGCAGGCGCGCCTTGAGGTCCCAGAGCGCGATGTCGACCGCCGCGATGGCATAGCTGGCAAGACCCGGCCGAGCGTCGTTGCGCACCGCCCTCAGCATCGCTGCGCTGGTGCCGCGGACGTCCTGGGGGTCGGTGCCGATGACCTTGTCGCACAGCTGTTCGCGCACCACGAGGGCGCACGCACCTGGCCCGTAGGTCCAGCCCGTGCCCACCTCGTCGCCGCACCGGACCCGCACCAGCACCAAGGTGGTGGAGTCCCACGCCAGCGTCCCGTCGGCCTCCGGTGAGCTCGTGGGCACGGTGAACACGCGGGCGTCGACGGCCTCGACGCGTGGCTCGGTGCCTGCCTTGCTTTTCGGCACGTCGGGACTACCGATCGCCCGGCAGGAACTCTTGGGCCTTGGTCTTGATGCCCTCCTTGATGACGCCCCACCGATCCTCGTCACCCTTCAGGAGCGACTCGGCCGTGGCCTTGGCCTGGGCGAAGGTCGCGTGCGGCGGGATGGGCGGCACGTCAGGGTCGACGTGGACGTCGAGGACCGTCGGCCGGTCTGCAGCCAGGGCCCGGTCCCACGCGCCGGCGAGGTCACCCGGATCCGTGACCGTGATGGCCTGGAGACCCAGGGTGGCGGCGAACGCGGCGTAGTCGACGTCCGGCAACGACTGTGACTCGGTGAACTTCGGGTCGCCCCCCATCGCGCGCAGCTCCCACGTCACCTGATTGAGGTCGTTGTTGTGCAGCACGGCGACGATCAGCCGGGGGTCCGCCCAGTCCTGCCAGTAGCGTTTGATCGTGATGAGCTCGGCCATGCCGTTCATCTGCATCGCGCCGTCCCCCGCGAAGGCGATCACAGGTCGCTCCGGGTTGCCGAACTTGGCGCCGATCGCATACGGCACACCAGGGCCCATGGTTGCCAGGTTGCCGGAGAGCGAACCGCGCATGCGCCCCCGGAACTTGAGGTGCCGGGCATACCAGTTGGCGCTGCTGCCGGAGTCAGCCGTGACGATCACGTCGTCGGGGAGCTTGGGTGACAGCTCGGAGAAGAGCCGCATCGGGTTGATCGGCTCGGCCTCGACGGCCGCGCGCTTGTCCATGGTCTCCCACCAGCTCGACACCCCGCTGACGACCTCATCGCTCCAGGAGCGGTCCTCCTTGCGCTGGAGCAGCGGGATGAGTGCCTGCAGCGTCGTTTTCGCATCCCCCACGACGTTGATGTCGTAGGGGTAGCGGATGCCGATCATCTTCGGGTCGATGTCGATCTGCACCGCCTTGGCCTGCTCGTACTTCGGCATGAACTGCGTGTAGGGGAAGCTGGAACCCACCGTCAACAGCGTGTCGCAGCCCATCATCAGGTCATAGCTCGGTTTGGTGCCCAGCAGGCCGATCGACCCGGTCACGTAGGGCAGCTCGTCCGAGAGCACGTCCTTGCCGAGCAGCGCCTTGGCCACGCCCGCCCCGAGCAGCTCAGCCACCTGCTCGAGCTCGGCCCGGGCCCCGCTGGCGCCCGCGCCGGCGAGGATGGCCACCTTCGACCCGGCGTTGAGTATGTCGGCCGCCTGCCTGATCACCGCGTCGTCGACGGCCGGGGTCGGCCACTTCGTGCCCACGCTGCCCGGAGACATCTTGAACTCGTGCGTCGGCGCGGAGTAGGGCAGCTCCTGCACGTCGGACGGGATGATCAGTGCCGTCACGGTCCGCTCCGCCGTGGCGATGCGGATGGCCCGGTCGAGCACCACGGGCAGCTGCTCCGGCACCGTCACCATCTGCAGGTAGTCCGACGCGACGTCCTTGAACAGGCTCATCAGGTCGATCTCCTGCTGGTAGGACGCCCCCATCGCCGTGCGGGCCGTCTGGCCGACGATGGCGACGACCGGCACGTGGTCGAGCTTCGCGTCGTACAGGCCGTTGAGCAGGTGCACCGCTCCTGGACCTGAGGTGGCCATGCAGACGCCGGGGCGCCCGGTGAACTTCGCGTAGCCGACGGCCTCGAAGGCAGCCATCTCCTCGTGCCTGGCCTGGATGAACTCCGGTTTGTTGTCCGCCCGCCCCAGTGCCCCCACGATCCCGTTGATGCCGTCGCCGGGGAAGGCGAACAGCTTCTCCACCCCCCACTGACGCAGCCGGTCGAGCAGAAAGTCGGCAACCATCGGATCGCTCACGGTTCCTCCTGAAAATCGGGTACCTTCGCCTCTACCCGACTCCCGTCAGAACATGTGCCGCGCCTGTTGCGAGGACGCGGTATGCCGTCCGGCTCACTCGGTCGTGCGGTGCAACCCCTCGACCTCGTCGAGCAGCGCCGAACCGGTCACGACCGTGTCGGCGAAGTGCCGGTGCATCCAGTCGAGGTGGTCGTGGCGGGCGTTCATGATGCGCAGGGTGTCCCAGTTGGGGAAGGTCTGTTGCAGGACGTGGCGCTCCATGAGCCGGGGATCGACCTCGTAGACGTGCTCGAACGTGGTCTGGGCCACTTCACTGACCCGTGCCGCAGGCGGAGGCGTCATCTGCTCGGCGAAGCGGTAGGCGGCGGCAGCTCGCGGGCCGTGGGGGGCCTTGGTGGACTCGTCGGTCACTGGAGCGCTCCCTCGGGGTGGGGACTCGCGTCATAAGCGCGGTCGAGCAGGTACTTGCCCGGGTTCATGATGTTGTGCGGGTCGAGCGTGCGCTTGACGTCGAGCATGACCTGGAAGCCGCGGCCCAGCTCCTCGGGCACGAGATCGACCTCGCCTTCCCGACAGGAGCCGTGACAGGTGCTGATCGAGCCGCCGTGGGCGAGCGCGACGGCCGCGATGTCCCGCTTGGCCCTGACCCACAGCTCCCAGGCCGTGTCGTCGAGTCGCTGCTCCCAGATCCCGACGTCGATCTCGGTGAGGTAGTCCACACCGGTGTTGCCGGAGGTGTAGGCGAACATGCCCCAGTCGTCGAACACGTCGGTCTTGCGGCGCAGGTCGGCGATGATGTCGTGCCAGGCCTTGGACACCGAGGGGAGGTTGGTGTAGTTCACGGCAGCGTCCTCGCAGTGCCAGCTCATCGGGATGACCTGGCCGTCCTTGGTGCGGCCGTGCAGAGGAGTCGCATACCTGTCGTGGCGGGCGGCCCAGTCTCCTTCGGAGATCTCGTCGCCGAGGTAGCTGGCACCGTGCTCGCGGGCGATGCGGAAGAGCCGCTTGCCGCCTGCCCGGACCTCGTCCTCGTAGCCGTACATCACCGAGCAGACCAGGGCGCGCACGTCGCCCGGCTGGGGGATGTAGGCCTCGTCGTCGCGGCGCAGGTAGGCGACCTTGTACTCGTCGAAGAGCACGGCACCGGCGAAGGTGGCGACGCCGGCCCGGGCCAGTGCGCCGGTGCACGCGTAGGCGTCGTCATAGTTGTCGAACGACCAGAACGGTGACAGCTCGGCCTCCGGCTTGGGGAAGAGCTTCAGCGTGGCGGTGGTCGCGATGCCCAGCGTGCCCTGGTGCCCCATGAACAGGTGTTTGAGCTGGAAACCGCTGGAGGACTTGCTGATCTTGCCGCCGCCTCCGTCGCCGACGTGCATGACCTCGCCGGTCGGTAGCACGTGGTCGAAGCTGAGCACCAGGTCTCGCGTGTGGCCGTAGCGGGAGCCGATCAGTGACCAGCCGCTGGTGCCGATGCGCCCGCCCACCAGCGAGCAGGGGTACGACGCGGGGTCGTCGGGATAGAACAGGCCGTGTCTCGCGAGCTTCTCGTTGAGCTTCAGCATGTTGATGCCCACGCCCACCGAGACGGTGCGGTTCTCGAGGTCGAGCTCGTAGATCTGGTCCATGGCCTTCAGGTCCACGACGATGCCGCCCCGCAGGGGAGCAGCGCCGTCTGTCAGACCGGTGCCACCGTCGCGCGGGACCACCGGCACCCGGAGGTCGTTGGCGATCCGGACCACTCCCGCCACCTGCTCGGTCGTCGTCGGCAACACGGCCAGGTCGGGCAGCCGCTCGGCCCAGCGATGCACAGGGAAGGGGGCTGGCACCCGGGTGCGGTTGTAGCGGTCGGTCTTGGAGGTGAGGATCTGGTCGTCACGCAGGACGGTCCGCAGCGCCTGGACCAGGGAGTCGAGCTGCGTCTCGGTGAGCGCCATGGTCAGTGGCCTCCGCATCCGCAGCCGTTGCCGGAGCCGCAGCCCCCGGAGCCGCAGCCCCCGGAGCCGCATCCGGCGCCGCGGGCCCGGCGGGCTCGTCCCGGCACCCCGGACCTTTCCTGGGCGAGCCGCCTGTCGCCCAGGTCGCCGCGCGATCCGCCCACCTCGATGCCCAACGACTCGGCGAGCAGCTCGTGCAGGTCCACCACGTCGATGTCCTGTGCGTCTCCGGCCTCGGTGAGCGGACGCTCGGACCACGGGCAGGCACTGACCAGGGTGTCGATGTCGAGCTGGGCCGCGTTGTCGAGCCGCTTGGCGCTGATCGCCGCGGTCAGCTCGGGCTTCTCGATGGGTAGTCCGCCACCACCGCCGGAGCAGTAGGACCACTGGGTGACCCGGTCGACGTCCTCGAAGGTGAGTCCCGGGATGGCGCGCAGGATTTCGCGGGGCTCCTCCCAGATCCCCTTGCGCTTGTTGAGCCGGCACGGGTCGTGGTAGGTAATGGCCCTGTCGATCGGGACCGTGGGCGAGAGCTTGCCGCTTCGGATCAGCTCAGCGAAGACCTCGATGACGAGCACGACCTCGATGTCGAACTCCTCACCGAAGTACTTGGGGTAGTCCTCGGTGAACGAGATGTAGTCGTGTGGGTCGAGCACCAGCACCCGCTTGGTGCCGGACGCCCGCCAGTTGTCGAGGTTGTGCCGGGCGAACCGTTTCGCCTGGTCGACGTAGCCCATCTCGGCCGCCGGTCCGCCGCAGCACCACTGTTCCTGCATGAGGCCGAACTCGTAGCCGGCCAGCGCGAGGATCTGCGCGACGGCGCGGGGGACCGAGGTGCGGTAGAACGCCGCCTCGCAGTCGACGAACAGGACGGTCTCGCCGCCTATCGGCAGGTCGAGCCCGTCGGCCCAGTCGCGGACCGTCTCCTGGCTGACGGGTGTGTCACCGAGGACAGGCTCGTGCGTGCGGTCGTTGGTGCGCTCGTTCCAGGTCTTCCATCCGGCTTGGTGCACGTCGCTGTCGACAGCCAGCGCGCGCACCGCCTTGACGACGTCGACGGTGCGGGTGCGGAAGCGGTAGAAGTCGCCGGTGAACAGCGTGTTGGGGCATCGCAGCTCGCACGCCCCGCACTGGGTGCAGTTGACGTAGTCCGACGCGATGTCCCCGATCTCGAGCTCCCCACGCTCGAGCGCGACGACGTTGGCGTGGAAGGCTGTCGGGGTCCAGGAGTCGTTGCGGGCCACCTGGGTCACCGGGCACACTTCACGACAGAACTTGTGCCCGGAGGAGAAGCAGTTGTATGACGCGTTGCGCCACTCCTCGACGAACTCGCGTGTCTTCGGGTCGGCCAGTGGCGTCGGCGTGCTCGCGGCCGCGGTCTCGACGTAGGTGTCCAGTCCGGCCAGGTCGGCGGGCTGGGCGCCCGGGGTGAACGGCCGTGACAGGGCGTCGCCCTCGATGGTCGGATCGGGTGGAACCTGGGTCACGATGGGCCTCCTGGACCTTGCCGTCTTCCGGGTTCCGATGACTGTAGCCAGTGATACCTCTGATTTCTAGGGTTTAGCCCTGCCGACTTGAGCAGCGGCAGTGGTTGAATGGCAATCCAGCGCGTTGCGGATGGAGACTGCGGCGGAGCAGTGGTCGCCGGTCGGAGGGAGGGGAGAGCATGAGGTTGCTCTCGGGAGACGCGCGACGGGCGGTGTTCGCGCCCCTCGACGAGGGTGTCGTTCGCAGCGAGGCGGTCGTGCGCCGGCTGGGGAGCGCCATCGCCCTCGGACTGATCGTGGACGGCGAGCAGCTGCCGGCCGAGGCGAACCTCGCCACCTCCCTCAACGTCTCGACGATGACGCTGCGCGACGCGCTGGCCGACCTGCGCGCCCGGGGCCTGGTGGAGACCCGCCGCGGTCGGGCGGGCGGCAGCTTCGTGAGGACTCGTGACGAAGCACTGGCCGGGCTGTCCCAGGTGCGGCTGGAAGAACTGGGCACCAGCGAGTTGCGTGAGCTGGGCGACGTGCACGTGGCCGTGGCCGGAACCGCAGCGCGGCTGGCCGCCCGACGCGCGTCACCCCTGGAGGTCACTCGGCTGCGCGAGATCGTCGACCGCCTGGCCGGCGCCACGGACCTGACCGACAAACGGCGACTCGACGCGCGCTACTTCGTCGAGCTCGCAGCCTGCACGCAGTCCGTGCGACTGACCATGGCGGAAATCGACCTGCAGACCGAGATGGGCCAGATCCCTTGGCCGGCAGGGGGTTCCGGCAAGCGGCTGCGTCGGGTTGTCGAGGGTCATGCCCTGGTGGTGCAGGCGGTGGAGGAACGGGACGAAGACCTGGCGCGGTCGCGGATGGAGGAACACCTGACCACACGGACCGCGTGGCTGGTGGACCTGCACCTCAAGGCGGCGACCGCGGGAGACCGTCGCGACGAAACCGGGCTGGCCCCGCGGCGCAGGACTCGCGGGGCGCGGGTGGCCGCACGATGAGCGCGGCCGCGCCTCGGCCCGGCGTGCGGGCGCGACGTGCGATCGTGGCTTTCGCGGAAGAGGTGTTCGCCGTCGTCGACAGGGTGCACGACGAGGCCCTGCGCGCCCACGCGGCCTCGGTCGCCCGGGGGGCACCGCTGGGTGGTGGTGACATCGCTGAGCTGAGCCCCGCCATACGTTCGAACCTGCGAGCAGGGCGCGGGCTGGTCATCGGGATCGGGCTGATCGTGGCTCCCGACGTGCTGCACGACGAGCCGCTGCGGCTGGAGTGGTGGCAGACCGAGCCGGGCCGGGAAGACCCCGTGGCACTCGAGGTGGACCTCAATCGGCTGAGCCTCGGCTTCTACGACTACGAGAGCGCCGAGTGGTTCGACGTGCCACGCAGATCGGGCGCACGGCATGTCGTGGGTCCCTATGTCGACGTCCACGGCACAGGTCAGTACATCCTGACCTTCACCACGCCAATCGTGGCCGACGGACAGTTCCTCGGCGTGGCAGGAGCAGATGTCCCGGCCGCATGGCTCGAGACCCGACTGCTGCCCGAGCTCGGTGGGGCGCGCGAGGTGGTGGTGCTGGGTGCCGAGGGCAGGGTGGTGCTGTCCACGTCGACCGCCTGGCTCACGGGGGAGCTCGTGTCCGCCGAGGCTGCCGATGCCCTGGGCTTCCAGTCGCTCCCGCGCCTGCCGTGGCGACTCCGGACGGGCAAGTTCTCGAAACCATTGACGTCACAGGTTTAACAGCGCTACCTTCCACCGAAGCGGCGCAGCGATGCTGACGCTGCCCCGCGACGGGCCGATCGTTCGCGGCCGAACCGCACACCCTGGCGTCGTACACCGGGCAGGAGATGAGACATGACGGCTTCCACGGCCCATGAGCTGCACGACGAGGACGACGCCCACCTGGCATCTCTCGGCTACACCTCCGACTTCAAGCGCGACATGAACCTGTGGGGTAACTTCTCGCTCGGGTTCACCTACCTGTCACCGGTCGTCGGGATCTACTCGCTCTTCGCCTTCGCGCTGGCCACCGGGGGCCCGCCGATGATCTGGGCGGTCGTGATCGCCGGAATCGGCCAGCTGCTCGTGGCCCTGGTGTTCGGCGAGGTGGTGGCACAGTTCCCTGTCTCCGGTGGCGTCTACCCGTGGGCCCGACGACTGTGGGGACGCCGGTATGCCTGGATGACCGGGTGGATCTACATGCTCGCCCTGATCGTCACCATCGCCAGTGTGACCTATGGCGCCGGCCCGTTCGTGGCGATGTTGCTGGGCATCGAGCCCTCGACCAACGTGACGATCATCTGCGCACTGGTGCTCATCGCCGTCGTCACCGTCATCAACCTCGGCGGCACCAAGCTGCTCGCCAAGATCGCGTTCTTCGGCTTCGCGGCCGAGCTGTGTGGTGCGGTTGCGGTCGGTGGCTGGCTGCTGCTCACCGAACGGCACCACGGCCTCGGCGTCCTCTTCGACTCGGCGGGCACCAAGGGTGCCGGCTCCTACCTGCCGGCCTTCGCCGCAGCCGCGCTGATCGGGCTCTACCTCTACTACGGGTTCGAGGCGTGTGGCGACGTCGCCGAGGAGGTGCGCAACCCAGGCATCCAGATCCCCCGGGCGATGCGGATGACGATCTACATCGGCGGTGTGGCCTCGCTGCTGATCACCCTGGCCCTGATCCTGGCCGTGCCCGACTTCGGCGCCGTGATCTCGGGCAAGGACGCGGATCCGGTCTCCACGGTCTTCCGGGACGCCTTCGGTGCGGTCGGGTTCAAGGTGGTCATGTTCATCGTGCTCATCTCGTTCTTCTCCTGCGCGCTCAGCCTGCAGGCCGCGGCCAGCCGGCTGGTCTACTCCTACGCCCGCGACGACATGATGCCGGCCAGCCACCTGTTCAAGAAGTTCTCGCCGAACCGGCACGTGCCACCGTTCGCGCTGGTGCTGGCGGCGACCGTCCCGGCCCTGATCATCGTCGGGTCCAAGATCTCGGAGAACGCGCTCACCAAGATCATCTCGTTCGCATCCCTCGGCATCTACCTGGCCTTCATGATGGTGGTGCTGGCCGCGCTGCGGGCACGGCTGCGCGGCTGGAAGCCGTCCGGCAAGTTCACCCTCGGCAGGTGGGGTCTCGCCGTCAACATCGCCGCGATCGCCTACCAGGTGGTGGCTGCGGTCAACATGGCTTGGCCCCGCACCCCGGACGTCGCCTGGTACGACAACTGGATCGTCCTGCTGTCGGCCACCATCGTCGTGGCTGTCGGCCTGGTCTACATGATCATCGCCAAGCCATACACCCGTCGTGACGACCTGGTCCACGGCGACGCCAGCACCAGTCAGCCTGCTGTCCATCACACCGAATGAGGAGTATGTCGTGAGCACGAGTCCCCGGGTTCTGCGTAGTTTTGTCGGTGGCGAGTATGTTGACGCCGAGTCGGGTGTGACCAGTGATGTGGTGAGTCCGGTGACGGC
>NZ_SWMA01000089.1:0-1505 GCF_005222685.1 Segeticoccus rhizosphaerae | reverse complement strand
ACTGGGGTGGTGGAAGTGGAACGCTGAGTCGAGAGTGATTGACTATCCGCCGTGGCCGAACCGCGCGACGTCCAGGAGATGGTGAAGCGGCTGATGGCTGGGCACAGCCCCGAGGAGAACCAGGCCTTGCTCGAGGCACTTCTTGGCGGACAGGTCTCGAGCATCTTCGAGAAGTTGCAGGCCGACCAGGAACCGACGCTGCACCCGGTCTCGGCCGAGGTACGCGGGTACCGCGTTCGCCTGGACCTGCGGGGGGCGAAGCCGCCGGTGTGGAGGCGGCTCGAACTGCCCGGCGACCTCACGCTGCCCCGGCTGCATGAGGTGATCCAGGCGGCGATGGGGTGGACCGACACGCACCTGCACCGGTTCCGGACCGGCGGCGACCATCGCTCGCCGTACTTCATCACTGCGTTCGACGTCGACGAGGGTGAGGACGGCGTGCTCGAGGACGACATCCGGCTCGACCAAACGGTGGCAGCCGAGGGAGATCATCTCTGGTACGAGTACGACTTCGGGGACGGCTGGGACCACGTCCTTCGCGTCGAGGCAGTCTTGGACGAGCCGCCGGCCTCGGTGCGCTGCATGGGGGGCCGGATGGCCTGCCCGCCCGAGGACTGCGGAGGGCTCGGCGGCTACGAGGAGCTGGCTGCCTGGGTGCGCAGCGGGTACGACGACTCGCTCCTTCCCGAGGTCTTCGACGATGCCGCGCATGCTCACGGCTGGCTGCCCCTGGAGTGGCACCCCGACCACTTCGACATCGAGGAGACCCGAGCCGCCCTCGCGGTCGGGGTCGCCGAGCCCGTCGCGGTGACCGACGAGCTCGCCGAGCTCGCCGGGCAGCTGGAGCGTCGCGGCATCCGGCTGTTGCGGGAGGTGCTGGGCCGACCGCTCTCGCACGGACCGACCGAGGTCACCGCCGCCGAGGCCGCCCGGCTGACCCAGACCTACCAGGTCTTCCTCGACGTCATCGGCGACGGGGTCTCCCTCACCGGGGCAGGCTACCTACCGCCCGCGGTGGTCGAGCACTTCGCCGAAGGCAGTGGTATCACCAGGTGGTGGATCGGCAAGGCCAACCGCGAGGATTTGACGCCACCGGTTGCTGGTGTCCGCGATGCCGCTCGTTCCCTTGGTCTAGTCACCGTCCGCAAGGGCCGTCTCACACCGACCGCAGCCGGCAACCGCTGCCGGCAAGATCCGCAGGCGCTGTGGCAGCACATCGTCAAACGCCTTCCGCTGGGCACCAACGACGCCGATCGCCAAGCCGGCTGGATGGCCCTTGCCGTGGCCGGCAGCGGCGTACCGGCGCAGGAGTGGCGCAGCCAGATCAGCGATCTGCTCTTCGCGCTCGGCTGGCGCAGCGGGTCAGACCGGCACTCAACTCCGCCCGCCCACAGCCCGACACTCGACGTGCTGAGCGAGCTGGCCGGAGCAGCACGCACCGGCTGGAACGTCACGGGAACCGACTTTGCGACAGCGACCACCGCCCGCGCCGTCATCCGCCGCGG
>NZ_SWMA01000088.1:0-1522 GCF_005222685.1 Segeticoccus rhizosphaerae | reverse complement strand
CCAATGCCGCGCAGTTAGCGGGTGTGTCGTGGGGTCAAGGAGCCGCTGGGTGTAGGTGTGTCGTGATCGTGGTGGTGTAGTTCGTTTTGTCGATGGGTCCTTTCGCGCGGTGCTTGGAGATCGCGCGTTTGACGATTCTGGGACTTGATCGTGAGCGGCGGTCGGGGAGGATGCTGGTCAGCAGCGCGGCCCCGATCCGCCCGATCAGGTCGGTGACTGGCCCCGCGAGGATCGTGGCCGCGCAACAGATCCCGTCTCGTGCGGTGTTCAGCGCGATCGTGAAGCTCAGCCGGGCGGGCTCGAGATCGCTGGTTGTCAGGGCCGTGTCGGCGATCGCGGTCCGCAGCGCCTGGTGCGTGATCAGCACGGCGTAGACCTCCTGGGTGACACCGGCCGGTGTGCGAGCCCGCAGGACGCGCCCGTCCAAGATGGTCGACTTGGTCTCCCGGAAGCTGGTCTCGATCTCCCACCGCTGGTGATACAGGCCGACCACGTCCAGGGCCGGGTACAGCGCCGGATCGGTCAGGGTCGTGATCAGCCGGTACGTGCCGGTGCGCTGCTGACCGCTTTGGCCTAGTTCGACCCTGATTGACGCGTCGATGACACGCACCCGGGTGGCGCCCAGCAGGGCGATCATGGTGCCGTCCGCGAGGCGTTCGACGACTTGGAACCGGCGGCCGTTCTTGCAGCGAATGAGCAGGTCCGCGCCGGTGGCGGCGATCTGTTCCATCAACGTGGCGAACGCGAAGTTGCGGTCGCCCAGCAGCACCATTCCCGGTCTCAGGCTGGCCAGCAGCCGTGGCGCGTAGGTGGTCTCCCCGACCCGGAACGACCCGAAGACGGCGTCGATGATCGTGCGTGAGCCACACTCCACGATCGTCAGTAGCCGCAGCATCGGGTACCCGGCCGGCGCATCGGGCCGGCCGGTCTGCCGACCGAACGCGGCCGCGTTGGCCGCGGAGTCGGGCACGAACATGGTGGTGCCGTCGATCGCGCACACCCGCAGCCCACGCCAGCGCGGCGTCCCGGCCGCCGGGCCACGGACCAGGTCGAACAGCTCGGCCAACGGCTTGACCCCGACGCGCCGAAACGCTTGAGACAGGGCGGAACTACCCGGCACGCTCGTCGTGGCACCGGCACCGGCGACCAGCCGGGCCAGCACCTGGCGGTACCCGACATCGGCGAACAACACACCCGCCAGCAGCAGGTACACCACGACCCGTGTCGGCAGCCGCCGCAACCGCTTCTGCGCCGCTCCCGCGGCGCTGATCGCCGCGTCGACCAGATCGACCGACACGACTCGGGTCAACTCACCCAGATGACCCGCCGTGAACGGATCCTCCGACGCGGCGGCCGGATCGGACATGACAGACTGCAATAGCAACGGAACTCCATCGGTAACAGGGCGTCTTGCGAGGACAGCCCTTCACTACCGGGAGTTCCGTTGCTTCATCCCGCGACACGCCGACACACCCGCCACACTGGCAACATCCGTAACACCACTAACTGCGCGGCATTGCGG
>NZ_SWMA01000087.1:0-1537 GCF_005222685.1 Segeticoccus rhizosphaerae | reverse complement strand
CACAGACCCGTGAATACCCTTGCCGGGCGCAGGGGTGAGCGACCGGGTGGTTGACCCGGTTGTGAAGGTGCCGTTGTCAGGCGACGGGGTCGATGACGACCGTGTGGCCGAGCCGTTCGAGCTGAGCGATCAGGCGGCGGGTGTGTGCTTGGTCATGACGCTGCCGGAGCCAGTCAGGACCGAGATCCTGGTAGGGCTGGTCACGCTTCAGCATGTAGTAGGCGCTGACCAGGATGGAGTGCGCGGCGGCGACCTGGGCACGTTTGGCTCCACGGCGGGCCGCGATCCGAGATTGTTGGGCAGCCAGGTAGGTGCCCTTGCTGCGGCCGGCCGAGCCGGCCGCTTCGACCAGCATCGAGGTCAGCCACTTGTTGCCGTGTCGAGTGCCGGACGGCTTGCGGTAGCCGGCCGACTCGTGCATGGACGGGGCGACCCCGGCCCAGGCGGATAGGTGCTCGGCGGTGGGGAACTGGGACATGTCCCCGCCAGTCTCGGCGATGATGACCTGGGCGGTGACCAGGCCGACCCCCGGGATGGTTTGTAGCAGCTCGATCTGGTGAGCCCAGGGCCGGCAGGCGTTGTCGATCACCGCATCGAGGGTCGCCAGCGCGGCCTCGACCCGGTCGAGCCTGCCCAGCATCGCCGCGGACAGATGGGCGTGATCGGCATCGAAGTGACCGGTCAACGCCTCGACGAGGTCGGGGATCTTGGCGCGCATCTTGCCCTTGGCCAGGTCCGCCAGGACCTGCGGGTCGGCCTCACCGGCGATCAGCGCGGCGAGCATCGCCCGCGCGGACTTCGTACTGACCGAGGAGGCCACCGAGGAGATCTTGATGCTGGCGTCCTCGAGCATCTGCTCCAACCGGCCCACGTCACGGGTGCGGTCGCCGGTCAGGGCCGCCCGGTAGCGCGTCAACAGCCGCAGCCGCCGGATCGGTGGCGCCGGCACGAACGAGGGCCGCACCAGGCCGTGCTCGGTCAGCTGGGCGATCCACTCGGCGTCCTTGACATCGGTCTTGCGCCCGGGCACGGCCTTCATGTGTGCGGCGTTCAGCAGCCAGCAGTCCATGTGGTCCTCCAAGGCGTAGAACACCGGCTTCCAGTAGGTGCTGGTCGACTCCATCGCCGCCAGCGTGACGTCCTCGGCGATCAGCCAGTCGCGCATCACTTCCAGCGAACGAGTCATCGTCCGGAACGTGCGGGTCTCCTGGCGCCGGCGTCTGCCGGCCCCCGGAGTGCGCACGCACACCGTGACGCTCTTCTTGCCAATGTCCAACCCGGCGACGCGTTCGAACATGACGTCCATCGCGATCACCAATCCTTTCCGGCGAGAACCGATACCAGCACCGCTCGGAGGACCTTCTGCAAGGGACACAGACCCACGTGCTCTACGGCAACAATCCAGCGCACCCGAAGGCCCCGCGTCATACACCTCTACGGGCTCGCCCGCACCAGTGTGTCGCGACGTCGCCGAGCGGCAGCCCCATTCTCATCCCTCGGCACGCGGACGGCAGTCCCCATCGCTTTACACCTCTTG
>NZ_SWMA01000086.1:0-1647 GCF_005222685.1 Segeticoccus rhizosphaerae | reverse complement strand
CCTCACCGTTTCATCGGGTTGGGTGAACGGGCGGGCTCTGGGCGGCGGCGGGGTTCGGGGGTGCGAAGCTGGGTCAGAGCGTGGGTGTGTGCCGGCTGGCGCTGCCGGTGGGCGGGTCTCCGAGGTTCCTGGTCGTGGGCGGGCAAGGTCGCGTCCGGCCTGCTATCCGGACGCGGGCAGGGCTCGTAGCCTGTTGATGGCCGCGACGACGGTGGCCGCGAAGGGCCAGGCGGCATCGAGGTCCAAGATGGTGCGCCGGCCGGTACGGATCAGCCTGGCGGCGATCCCGAACAGCAGTAGCCGCAGCCGCTTCGGTTCGGCGACGGCATGCTGCCCGGTCAGAGCCAGGGTCTGCATCCAGGCGGTCAGGTCCTGGGCCAGCAGGACCAGCTCGATCCAGATCTGGTTGGACGCCGCGTCGTGGTAGGGCAGGTTACGCAGCCCGGTGTCCTTCGCGGCACGGATCCGGTCCTCGCAGCGGGCGCGGCGCCGCTGACGCAGCTCGAGGGTAGGCAGGTCGGTGCCGGGGTGGTTGGTCGCGAAGCAGGTGATCCGGTGCCCGTCGACGTCGGTCAACCGCAGCTGCGCGCCGGGGTGGGGGCGTTCCTTGCGGGCGATCACCCGCATCCGGTCGGGCCAGCCGTCCAGGTGCAACCGGTCGGTCAGCTCGGCTACCCACGCCCCGTCCCGTAGCACGCCGTCGGCGTCGATCGCCGGGGTCCACGCCGAGGCCGGCAGGGCCTCGATCACGGCGGCCACGTCGGCGCGGGCGTAGAACCCGACCGTGTAGTCGATCCCACGCTGCTCCAGCGCGTCCAAGAACGCGTGGGTGCAGGCGGCGGTGTCGGTGCGGATCACCAACCGGTCACGCTCAACCGGCGTGAGCTGCTGTTCGATCAGGTCCAGGATCGCCAGGTGGTCGGTCGCGGTGCCGGCGTTGGCGTTGCCGGGCCGGTTGATCGCGGCCAAGCCCTCGCCGGTGCCGCCCGCGCCGTGATCGGCGTAGGCCATCAACGGGTGGAAGCCGAACCCGCGCTTGTAGGTCGGTGCCGCGGCCTGTTTCTCGCTGTGCGCGGTCACCAGCGTGGCGTCGATGTCCACCACCACCTCGTCATCCGATTCCGCGGCCGGTTGCCGCGTCCGGGGCACCACCTGGGCCCGCGCCGCCGCGCGAGCCGCGCGCAGCGCGCTCAGTGCCTGGTCCCCAGCGCCCGCGAGGGTATCGATCAGCCGGCTGATCGTGGCCGTCGAGGCGACCGGACCGAACAACCCCGACCCGGACCGCAGCAACGTCACATCAGCCGGGCAATCGCCCCCGACCGCGAGCATCACCGCCAGATCGGTGATCACCTTGCCCGGATCGTGCACCGCCATCGGCTTGCGCCAGCACGCGAGCTGCTCGCTCAGCGCCGAGGTCAGGCCGCTGACCCGCGCGGTCTCGACCAACAACTGAGCGCCGGCCAGCGACACGCACCCCGTCGCATCGGCACGGACATGGACACCAGGGAACAACCGGTTACGCTTCACCTACGGAGTGCCTTCCGCTCGAGATCACTTGTGACGTCGTAATCCCAAGTTTCCCGTGCCGGACAGGCACTTCCGTGCATTACAGGCCCGTGTCAACCCCCGAACCATGAAACGGCGAGG
>NZ_SWMA01000085.1:0-1667 GCF_005222685.1 Segeticoccus rhizosphaerae | reverse complement strand
AGATCCCGCCGATGGCCGCCTACTTCACGAAGCCCCGCCGTTGGACCTCAAACCCCACCACCCCAAGGGACTCTCCTCTGCCAGCCACGTTCGGTGGCGACGATGCGCTTGGCGCGGCCGTCGTCGGGGTCGGGCTCGAGCGCGATGTACTCCTTGGACTCGAGCTCGCGTACGAGATCGTTGACAGCCTGCTTGCTGAGCCCCAGCCGGGCGCCGAGCTCTGAAGGACGCAGGTTCGACACGAGCATGTCACGCAGGATTGGCATGTGAACTGGCCGCAGGTCCTCGAAGCCGGCGGCCACAAGCCGCGGATGAAGGAACTGATCGAGCAGCACATCGCCCGCCGAGATCGCCGGCGACACCGCTGCGGCGGTCAGCCTCTACACCGATGACGTCGAACACGACGTCATCGGATCGCCGACCGGGCCTTTGCACGGCCCGACGGCCGCACAGGGCTTCTACGACCAGCTCACTGCTGACTTGGCCACCGAGCTGATGACCCCGACGCGCGAACAGTACGGCGAGGACTTCTGCGTGGACGAGCCCAAGCCACCGCCGTCGTCAAAGGCGCATTCGTTGGCATCCCCGGCAACGGCCGCAGGGTGACATTCCGGATGCTCCACGTCTGGGACTTCGACGCCATCAGCCGCGAGCAGGTCTGGCTCGACGGGGCCGCAATCGCCGCACAGCTCACAGCCCCGCAACATGATGCCGCGGCCGCCGTGCTCGAGCCGGCATAAGCCCTGCCTGCATGGCGCCGCGGCCGGCCCGCAGCGGCGGTAGCACCGCAGCGGGATCCGCTCGCGAAGCACCGGGCGGTGCGTCGAGAGGTTGACATGCAAGCAGCTCCTTGCCTATGGTTCTCGGCGTGGGAGACGTCTACAAGGCCCTGGCGGATCCCACCAGACGAGCCATTCTCGACGAACTCGCGGAGCGCGACGAGCAGACCCTGTTCGAGCTCTGCGCGCGGCTGATCAGCAAGCACGATCTCGCGTCGTCCCGGCAGGCGGTCTCGCAGCATCTCGACGTTCTGGAGGACGCCGGGCTGGTCACCACACGACGCGAGGGCCGATACAAGTTCCATCACCTCGACCGGCGACCGCTCCAGCGGCTCGCCGGTCGCTGGCTTCAACTCTCGGAGGAACCGTGAAGATCACCGTGACCAGTGTCCTGGTCGATGACCAGGCGAAGGCTCTGTCCTTCTACACCGACGTGCTGGGCTTCCAGAAGAAGACCGATGTCTCGGTCGGCGAGCATCGCTGGCTGACGGTCGTCTCGCCGGAGGTACCCGATGGCGTCGAGCTCCTGCTCGAGCCCGACGAGCACCCCGCGGCAAAGTCCTACAAGGCCGCACTCGCCGAGGACGGCATCCCGCTGGCGTCGTTCGGTGTCGACGACGTGGCCAGCGAGTACGAGCGGCTGCGTGGCCTTGGTGTCCGCTTCACCCAGGAACCCACAGCCATGGGCCCCGTGACCACCGCCGTACTGGACGACACCTGCGGCAATCTCATCCAGATCGCCCAGGCGGATTCAAGCGGTGGGTGCAACACCGTGTGGATCTGACTGTTCCGACAGTAGTTGGTCGAGGGCTTCGGCGGGGGTGCGCCAGCCGAGGCGTTTGCGGGGCCGGTCGTTGAGCTCGGCGGCGACCATGTCCAGGTAGCCCG
>NZ_SWMA01000084.1:0-1908 GCF_005222685.1 Segeticoccus rhizosphaerae | reverse complement strand
TGGTGCGGCTACCGTTCACCGATTGACTACGAGGCAGCACACGCCGCTACACTTCCGGCGGCAGCGTAATCCACCCCCGTGTCTACAAATTGGGGGCAAGGCCCACGTGACACCGCAGGCCATGCGGGAACTCCTTTCGCGTGAAGTGCCGGTGTGTTGGTTCTCTTACGGTGGATGGTTCACGGGTATGGCCCAAGGGCTACCCGGAAAGAACGTCGACCTACGACGGGCCCAGTACACGGCCCTGCCGGAGAGCACGCTGTCGATCGCTCGAAGGATGATAGAGGGCAAAATCCGCAACGGCCGAACCCTCCTTCGACGCAACAGTCGAGAAGGCATGGCCCAAGAGGTGGATTCGATGGGCAGGCTCGCGACTCAGGCTGCACAAGCCTCTGGATTCCCGACCTTGTTGGGTCTGGAGGGCGTGGCGGCCAGGATCTACTTTGCCAACTTCAGCCACATGCTGACGTTGGATACAGACATACCCGTGCACGAGTTCGACTCGAACGGCCGGAGCCGTCGTCCGCCACCCGATCCGGTGAACGCGCTCCTATCGTTCGCCTATGCCTTGCTGGTCAAGGACCTGACGACGACGCTGAACGCGATTGGCTTCGACCCCTACCTGGGGGTGCTCCACAGACCTCGCTTTGGCCGGCCTGCCCTTGCGTTGGACCTGGCGGAGGAGTTCCGACCGCTGATCGCCGAAAGCCTGGTGCTGCAAGTCATCAACAACGGCGAGGTCGGCGAACATGACTTTCTCTCGCGGGCTGGGGGATGCCAGCTACAGAAGGAAGGGCGGCGCTCGGTCATTCGTGCCTACGAACGACGCATGAGTCACGAGATCAAGCACCCGCTGTTCGGGTACAGAGTGAGTTATCGACGCGCCATTGAAGTGCAGGCGCGCCTGCTCGCCGCATACTTGTTGGGCGAAGTCGACCACTACACGCCGTTCGTGACACGGTGACGTCATGGCCCGTCGCCGATACCTGATCGCCTACGACATAGCCAACCCGAAGCGGCTTCGCCGAGTTTGCAAGGTCATGGAGGCGTACGGCGACCGACTGCAGTACTCGGTCTTCATCTCCGATGTCAGCCCGTCCGAACTCATCCATGCGCGAGCGGAAGTCGAAGAGGAGATGCTCATGACTGAAGACTCGGTCGTGATCGTGGACCTGGGCGAGGTCGCAGACGCGCGCTTCATCTTCCTCGGTCGACACCGGCGGCTTCCGGCCTCAGGGCCACGAGTCATCTGAGCCGTGACGCGAGCCCTCCGACGACGACCCGCTCGCGCTGCAGCGCTCGTCCGCAGGTCAGAGGCCGGTCTCGCCCGTTTCATACCGCTTATCCTGCAAGGATCGGTGCCGGCCGGGGCAGTGCTCGCGACACGCTGGAACGCCGCAGGTCAGCACCTGATAAATTGGCGAGCGGTCTTCCCGGTCTTCCTGACCGGGCTCCATTGCGGCAGCCGCGCGTCGCAGCGCGTTGGTGGCTTCGTTGACGTCTTCCCGGTCTTCCTGACCGGGCTCCATTGCGGCTGGTGCGGCGAAGACTGCGCTGGCAAACACCCCGGAGGTCTTCCCGGTCTTCCTGACCGGGCTCCATTGCGGCAGTTGCACCGTGGTGTGTTCGACGCGGGTCCGGTCGGCGTCTTCCCGGTCTTCCTGACCGGGCTCCATTGCGGCTGGTCGGCGGCGGTCGCAAGCGTGATCGCCTGCAGGTCTTCCCGGTCTTCCTGACCGGGCTCCATTGCGGCTGGTTCGCGCCCACCGGCACGAAGCTGTGCTCGTAGTCTTCCCGGTCTTCCGGGCCTTGCCCCCAATTTGTAGACACGGGGGTGGATTACGCTGCCGCCGGAAGTGTAGCGGCGTGTGCTGCCTCGTAGTCAATCGGTGAACGGTAGCCGCACCA
>NZ_SWMA01000083.1:0-2144 GCF_005222685.1 Segeticoccus rhizosphaerae | reverse complement strand
TGTCGACGACGCTTGAAAGCGAGGCCATAGCGACGATCGAAAACTGGGCCACCCAGGCAGATTGGATGGGTGATCTCAGTGGAGGATTGGGCTTTGATTCGGCGGTTGGTCGCGGATGGTGTTCCGCAGCGGCAGGTCGCGCGGGACTTGGGCATCGGCCGGGAAACGGTCCGTCGGGCGTTGGCGGCGGACGGGCCGCCGAAGTATGTGCGGGCGTCGGTGCCGACGTCGTTCACGCCGTTCGAGGCGCGGGTGCGGCAGCTGTTGGCCAAGACGCCGCAGATGCCGGCGACGGTGCTCGCCGAGCGGGTCGGCTGGACCGGGTCGATGACGTGGTTTCGTGACAACGTCCGGCGGCTGCGTCCAGAGCACCGACTGGTCGATCCCTCGGATCGACTGACGTGGCTGCCGGGTGACGCGGCGCAGTGCGACTTGTGGTTCCCGCCGAAGAAGATCCCGTTGGAGGATGGTCGGAGGGTGCTGCTTCCGGTGATGGTGATCACCGCGGCGCATTCCCGCTTCATGGTCGGACGGATGATCCCGACCCGTCACACCGCCGACCTGCTGCTGGGCATGTGGATGCTGCTGCAGGTTCTCGGCGCGGTGCCGCGCCGGTTGATCTGGGACAACGAGTCCGGCATCGGTCGCGGCAAGCGGCATGCCGAGGGAGTTGGCGCGTTCACCGGCACGCTGGCGACCACGTTGCAGCGGCTCAAGCCCTACGACCCCGAGTCGAAGGGCCTGGTCGAACGCAGGAACGGGTTCTTCGAGACGTCCTTCATGCCCGGCCGGGAGTTCTGCTCGCCGGCTGATTTCAACGCCCAGTTCACCGGGTGGCTCGCCCTGGCCAACGCCCGGGTGGTGCGGACCATCAAGGCCACGCCGATCGACCGGCTCGCCGCGGACAAGGCCGCGATGCTGCCGCTGCCGCCCGTGGCGCCGGCGGTGGGCTGGGTCAACCGGGTCCGGCTGGGACGTGACTACTACGTCCGCGTCGACTCAAGCGACTACTCCGTCGACCCAGCGGTGATCGGCCGGTTCGTCGACGTCCATGCCGACCTGTCGCGGGTCGAGGTCCGTCACGAAGGACGCCTCGTCGCCGCCCACGACCGGGTGTGGGCGCGCGGCATGACCATCACCGACCCCGCCCACGTCACCGCGGCGAAGGCACTGCGCGAGCAGTTCCAGCATCCGCTGCCAGCCGTCGACCCAGACGCCGCAATGGTGCGCGACCTGGCCGACTACGACCGCGCCTTCGGCCTGCCCGGGCAGGTGGCGTGATGGCCGCCAAGAAGAGCGACACCACCGAGGCGCTCAAGCAACTGGCCTATCTGGCGTCAGCGTTGAAGGCACCACGGATCACCGAAGCCGCCGGCCGGCTTGCTGATCATGCCCGCGACGCCGGCTGGACGCACGAGGAGTACCTGGCCGCCGTTTTGGACCGCGAGGTCGCCGCCCGGAACGCGTCGGGCGCCCAACTGCGGATCCGCGCCGCCGGGTTCCCCGCGAGGAAGACGATCGAGGAGTTCGACTGGGACGCCCAACCGAGCGCGCGCCAACAGGTCGCGGCCCTTGCATCGGGCGGGTTCCTGACCGAGGCACGCAACGTCGTGCTACTGGGCCCGCCCGGGACCGGGAAGACTCACCTAGCCACCGGGCTAGGCATCGCCGCTGCGAACCACGGCCACCGCGTGCTCTTCGCGACCGCGGTCGGCTGGGTCACCCGCCTGACCGACGCCCACCGCGCCGGCCGGCTCCCGCAAGAACTCACCCGGCTGCGGCGCTACGGGCTGATCATCGTCGACGAGGTCGGCTACCTGCCCTTCGAGCAAGACGCCGCGAACCTCTTCTTCCAGCTCGTCTCATCACGCTACGAGCACGCCTCGCTGATCCTGACATCAAACCTGCCCTTCAGCGGCTGGGGAAGCGTCTTCGGCGACCAGGCCGTCGCCGCCGCGATGATCGACCGCGTCGTCCACCACGCCGACGTCCTCACCCTCAAGGGCGCCTCCTACCGGCTACGCAACCGCGGCATCGACACCCTGCCCAGCGTCAGAACCCAAGACACGGCAGACTAGAACTCAACAAACCGGTGGCCTCGTTTCCGAGCGTCGCATCGGCCTCATTTTCGAGCGTTGCCGACA
>NZ_SWMA01000082.1:0-2179 GCF_005222685.1 Segeticoccus rhizosphaerae | reverse complement strand
CGGGCTACCTGGACATGGTCGCCGCCGAGCTCAACGACCGGCCCCGCAAACGCCTCGGCTGGCGCACCCCCGCCGAAGCCCTCGACCAACTACTGTCGGAACAGTCAGATCCACACGGTGTTGCACCCACCGCTTGAATCCGCCCGGCGGTCCAGTTGGACAAGCGGCGACCCGCGTTGATCCTGACTCGTCGCTCCAAGCTCCACCTGCTGACCTGGGTCACCGTCGCCCCCATCACCACCACGATCCGCGGCATCACCAGCGAGGTCGCGGTCGGGCCCCGCAACGGGCTGGACCACGACAGTGTCATCAGCTGCGACAACATCACCACCGTTCGCAAGAGCTCGGTCGGCGACACCATCGGCCTGCTCCTCGACGATCAGGAACCAGCACTGGCTCGAGCCATCAGCGATGCCGGGCCTGTCGCAAACTTGGTGTTTCTGCACTCCACGACACGCCACGGATGGTGGCGGGATTTGGAGTGATGAGGTATGACCATGCCGAATATGGATGCAGCAACGATGGACACCACGAACGAGACGAGTCGCGGGTCGGCCAAGCCGGGACGTGTACCCCGGGACCGCCGTGCGTCCAAGCGTGCGGCTCGCTTGGACGAGGCGGCTACGATCGCCGATCTGGTGCGGCAGGCCCGCGAGGACGGGGATGAGCTGACCGGCCCTGGCGGGCTGCTCAAGCGGGTGACGAAGATGGTGCTCGAGACGGCCTTGGAAGAGGAGATGACCGAGCACCTGGGCCGGGCGAGGAACCAGGTGCCCAAGAGCCAGTCTGAGGCCGTGGACGCCGCTGAGGGGCCCGCGGGCGCCGACGGCGATCATGAGGGCCCCGATGCGGTCAGCGCGCCGCGCAACGTGCGCAACGGGACGCGGACCAAGACGATCCTGACCGACAACGTCGGCAAGGTGCAGGTCGAGGTTCCTCGGGATCGGGCCGGTACGTTCGAGCCGGTCATCGTCCCCAAGCATCAGCGCAAGCTGGGCAGTGTCGAGGAAATCGTGCTGTCGTTGACCGCCAAGGGCCTGACCAGCGGGGAGATCGCCGCGCACCTGGCCGAGATCTACGGGGCCTCGGTGTCCAAGGACACGATCTGCAGGATCACCGACCAGATCGTCGAGGAGATGAACGCGTGGTTGGACCGCCCGCTGGATGCGGTCTACGCGGCCATCTTCATCGACGCGATCGTGGTCAAGGTCCGTGACGGGCAAGTCGCGAACCGGCCGTTCTACGCGGCGATCGGCGTCACGGTCGAAGGGCACAAGGAGATCCTCGGTCTGTGGCCCGGCACGCCGGGTGAGGGCGAGGGCGCGAAGTACTGGACGGCGGTGCTGACCAAGCTGCGCAACCGCGGCGTCACGGACACGATGTTCGTGGTGTGTGACGGGCTAAAGGGACTGCCCGACAGCGTGAGCACGGTCTGGCCCGACGCGCTGGTGCAAACATGCGTGATTCACTTGCTGCGCAACACTTTTCGCTACGCCTCGAAGAAGTACTGGGACAAGATCGCCAAGGACCTCAAGCTGGTCTACACGGCCTCGTCGGCCGAGGCCGCCAGGGCCCAGTTCGACGAGCAGTTCGTGCCCGAGTGGGGCAGCAAGTACCCCGCGATCATCAAGCTGTGGAACGACGCGTGGGAAGAGTTCATCCCGTTCCTCGACTACCACGTCGAAATACGTCGCGTGTTGTTCTCCACCAACGCGATCGAGTCACTCAACGCCAGGTATCGGCGGGCGGTGAAGGCGCGCGGGCACTTCCCCAACGAGCACGCCGCGCTCAAGTGCCTCTACCTGGCCACACGCAGCCTTGACCCGACCGGCAAGGGAGGGAGACGCTGGATCACCCGCTGGAAGCCGGCCCTGAACGTCTTCGCAACCGTCTTCGAAGGCCGCTGGCCCTCCGCCGAGAAGTACTGAAAACGAAGTGCAGAAACACCGAATTTCTGACACTCCCGCGATGCCTTCGACCTGGCGCTGATATGAGCGACCCGGCACAGCTTGGCCTCAAGGGGTGACTGCAACACCTGGCGTTGAGAGGTGTGCAGATGAGTGCTCGTCGGGGTAGTCCGCGGTTGCCGGTTGAGGTGGAGTATCGGTTCTGGGCTCAGGTCCGCGATTGCCTGACGGTTGAGCAGGCCGCGGTGGTGGTGGGCGTGTCGGCGACCAAG
>NZ_SWMA01000081.1:0-2198 GCF_005222685.1 Segeticoccus rhizosphaerae | reverse complement strand
TGTCGACGGCGCTCGAAGATTGGACAGTTTCGGCGGTGAAAAGTGAACACTCGACCATTGGAGTGTGATCACTTTGGAGGACTGGGCGCTGATCCGGAGGTTGGCTGCGGAGGGCGTGCCGAAGGCACGCATCGCGCAGCGGTTAGGGATCTCGCGGACCACGGTCATCAAGGCGGTGAGCTCGGGTGGGCCGCCGCGGTATGAGCGAACGCCGAAGCCGACATCATTCGCGGTGTTCGAGCCGCGGGTCCGAGAGCTGCTTGAGCAGACGCCGGACATGCCGGCCACGGTGCTGGCCGAGCGGGTCGGCTGGACCGGATCGATCCGCTGGTTCAGCGAGAACGTGAAGCGGCTGCGGCCCGAGCATTGCCTGGTTGACCCGGCCGATCGGCTCACCTGGGCGCCAGGGGATGCGGCGCAGTGCGACCTGTGGTTCCCGCCCCGGCGGATCCCGTTGGAGGACGGCACCGCCAGGTTGTTGCCGGTGCTGGTGATCACCGCCGCGCACTCGCGGTTCATCACCGCGAGGATGATCCCCACCCGCAAGACCGAGGATCTGCTGCTGGGGTCGTGGGAGCTGCTCCAGCAGCTGGGGCGGGTGCCGCGGCGGCTGATCTGGGACAACGAGCCCGGCATCGGCCGCGGGCAGCGCCGCGCCGAAGGCGTGGCGGTGTTCATGGGCACGTTGGCGACCAAGCTGGTGTTGCTGCCGCCCAGGGATCCGGAGTCCAAGGGGCTGGTCGAACGCCGTAATGGCTGGTTCGAGAGTTCGTTCATGCCCGGCCGGTCGTTCACCTCTGCGGGCGATTTCAACGACCAGTTCACCGACTGGCTGGTGAAGGCGAACACGCGGGTGGTGCGCACCATCAAGGCCTGCCCGGCAGATCTGGTGGAGGCGGACCGGTCCGCGATGCTGCCACTGCCCCCGGTCCCGTTGCATCTGGGCTGGCGAAACCGGATCCGCCTGGGACGGGACTACTACGTGCGGCTGGACACCAACGACTACTCCGTGGACCCGAGTGTGATCGGCCGCATCGTCGATGTCACTGCAGACCTCGAGCGGGTCCGGGTTGGTGCCCAGGGACGCCTGGTCACCGAACACACCCGGATCTGGGCGCGGGGCACCACCGTGACTGACCCTGCCCATGTCGAGGCCGCAGCCTGGCTGCGCAAACAGTTCCAACAACACCGCGCCGCCGCTGCCGCTGCCGGCGAACAGCTCACCAAGGACCTGCAGCGGGATCTGGGTGACTATGACCGGGCCTTCGGGATCACCGGTGATCTGAGCACGGGCGAGCAGGGGGTCTGCTGATGGCCACCAAGACCACCGCCACGACAGTCACCCCTGCAGCGTCGCCGGAGGCGATCAAGCAGATCGCCTACCTCGCCTCGGCGTTGAAGGCACCAAGGATCACCGAAGCAGCCGCCCGGCTCGCCGACCAGGCCCGTGATGCCGGCTGGACCCATGAGGACTACCTCGCCGCCGTCCTCGAACGCGAAGTCTCTGCCCGCAACGCCTCGGGCGCGCAACTGCGCATCCGGGCTGCCGGGTTCGGCACCGTCAAGACCCTCGAGGACTTCGACTTCCAGGCTCAACCCGGCATCCGTCAACAGATCGCCGCCCTGGCCTCCGGCGGGTTCCTCACCGAGGCCCGCAACGTCGTCCTCCTCGGCCCACCAGGCACCGGGAAGACCCACCTGGCCACCGCGCTGGGCGTCACCGCCGCCCGCACCGGTCACCGGGTCCTGTTCGCCACCGCCACCGACTGGGTCACCCGCCTGACCGACGCCCACCGCGCCGGCCGGCTCCCCCAAGAACTGGCCCGGCTAGGCCGTTACGGACTCATCATCGTGGACGAGGTCGGCTACCTACCCTTCGAGCAAGACGCCGCGAACCTGTTCTTCCAGTTGGTGTCCAGCCGTTACGAGCACGCCTCACTGGTCCTGACCAGCAACCTGCCGTTCTCCAACTGGGGAGGCGTCTTCGGCGACCAAGCCGTCGCCGCCGCGATGATCGACCGGATCGTCCACCACGCCGACGTCCTCACCCTCAAAGGCGCCAGCTACCGACTCCGCGGACGCGGCATCGACAGCCTGCCGAGCATCCGCACCACCACAGCAGACAACGAGTCATAGACTCACCAAAACTGTCCACTTTTCAGGCGCCGGAACCGACCAATTTTCGATCGCCGCCGACA
>NZ_SWMA01000080.1:0-2356 GCF_005222685.1 Segeticoccus rhizosphaerae | reverse complement strand
CGGGCCATGGTCCTGATCATCTCGCTTCCCCAGCCCAAGGCTGGAATCAGCGTGTCCAAGATTCAGGGTCAGGCCCCAAGCCCGCGTGGCCCATGTAGCGGGACAGGTAGGGCAACAGCGCGGCCACGTCCTGGCCGTGGGCCGCCCACCGTTCGATGTTGGCGTAGGCGAAGTGATGCCGGAACGCGTACGGGGTCGGCCGGGTGCCGTGCGCGGGTCGGGGCAGCCCGGCTTGGTCCCAGATCCGGCGGAACATCACCGCGACC
Source organism: Segeticoccus rhizosphaerae (assembly GCF_005222685.1). NCBI lineage: Bacteria > Bacillati > Actinomycetota > Actinomycetes > Micrococcales > Intrasporangiaceae > Segeticoccus > Segeticoccus rhizosphaerae. The sequence continues at coordinate 2,090 of NZ_SWMA01000080.1, read as the reverse complement.
GTCGCGCCGGTGACCGGGTGCCCCGTTGCCGAGACGAAGAACGTGTCCCGCGAGGAGAACCGCCTACGGGAGGCCCGGTCGCAGGCGGCCAGCACCTCGATGACCTGGTCGGTGATGGGAAGCCGGCGGCTGCGGTTGCCCTTGGCCCAGAGGATGTCCAAGTGCCCATCGCGCAGGTCGACCTGGCCGGTGCGCAGCGCGCGGACCTCACCGGTGCGCAGCCCGCACGAGTGCATCAGGGTGAAGAAGCAGGCCGCCTGCCACCGCCACGGCGAGGGGGTGTCCAGCCGGGCCGCGGCGGTGAAGAACGCCTCGATCTCCTCCCGGCGCAGCAGGTACGGGTGTGCCGGGACGACCCCGGCCTTCCACCGGTCGGGCAGCACGTAGGCGTCCGCGTGTCCGTGGGCCTGCAGCCAGCGGCCGACATCGCGGATGTAGGACATCCAGGACCGGTACCGACCGGACCGGGCCAACCGCTCGAGCACCCAGCCCTCGACGGTGTCCCGGTCGAACACCGTCCGGTCACGATCGGCGCAGTAGGCATCGAACTGACGGAGGTACCAGATCCGCGAGGCGCCGTAGCAGCCCATCGCCTGCTTGAACGCCAGGTAGTCCTCCAGCTGCGGCGCGAACGCGCTGACGAACCCGTGCCCGCTGTTCCTGCCCGTGTTCATGGCCGTGCTCCCGCCGGGACCGGCAGCACGCACTCCAGCAGACGCTCCCGGTCCACGGACAGATACACGTTGGTCGAGTTCGGGTCGGCGTGCCCCAGCACCGCCGAGATCGTCGGCAACGGGGTCGCCGCGCGCAGCAGCCGGGACGCGGCGGAGTGCCGAAGCACGCTGGTGCCGACCTTGACGCCGCTGACTCCGGCGGCCCGGAACGTGGTGGCGGTCACCTGGTAGATCGAGGCGTGATCGGCCAGGCCAGTGTGTGGCGCCTTGGCGCGCAAGAACACGTGGTCATCGTCCGAGTCGGGCCGCTGGTCCAGCACGTACTCGGCCAGCTTGGCGCTCACCAACGGCGGCAGCGGCAGCATCAGCGGGTTGCCGGTCTTCTGCTGGACGATCCCGATCGTGCCGGCTCGCCAGTCGATGTCGCCCAGCCGCAACCCGACCAGATCGCAGGCCCGCAGCCCGGTGGTCAGCGCCAGCAGCGTGATTGCCGCGTCCCGGGCGCAGACCACGCCCGAGGTGCACGCGTGCACCACCATGGCCTGGTCCTGATCATCGAGCACCGGCAGGATCCGGCGGGAGCGTCTCACCCTGGCCAGACCCACCGCCTCGACCAGGTCGGCCCGGCCGGTGAACTTCAGGAACGGGCGGAAGTTCGAGACCGCCCAATACAACGACGAAGCCGCCCACCGCGTCGACAGCGACTCCAAGAACGCCAACACGCTGGCCGGCTCGGCCTCCCGCAGGCCGTGATTACCGCGGGACTCCAGGAACGTCAGGTAGCCGCGTGCGACCCGACCGTAGGCCGACCGGGTGGCCGGTGCCAGGCCCCGCTCCTTCATGTCCGCTTCCCACGCCGCGTCCAGCGCCACGAAGTCGTCGCAACCCGGTTGCGGGCCCCCACCACCCCGGCCGCGCACCGACAGATCCACCACGCCCGTGTCCAGGTAGCCATCGAACAGCGAGACCAGCCGGCCGTAGCTGAACCGCCGTTGGACGCTGAACCTGCCCGTTCGCGGGCTGGTCGTCATCGCCGCGAACCGCGCCCCCAACGCGGGCGTGTAGACCACCTCGCCGCAGTCAGCGGCGAACTCCCTCAGGTACCTGACCGTCTTCTCGTACTGACCGATCGTGGACTCCATGTAGTCCGCCGCCCGCAGCGCGTCGATCACCACCACGCCAAGCTGTTCGACCGTCGCATCCATCACCGTCTCCTTCCCTAGGACACGGTGGACGCTAGCCACCAGCCAGCAGAACGTTAAGCCGCAGAATCAGACAGGAAACCCCTCATGCGCAGGCCAGATCCCGATTCCTCGGCTTAACACAAACCCCGGTGTAATCCGAGTGGAACGTGGCACCGGCTAGGCTGCCACGAGTCGCGGCCGCATCCTTCAACGCGTCCTCGATCAGCTCGGT
>NZ_SWMA01000008.1:0-135711 GCF_005222685.1 Segeticoccus rhizosphaerae | reverse complement strand
CGCGACGTCGCCGAGCGGCAGCCCCATTCTCATCCCTCGGCACGCGGACGGCAGTCCCCATCGCTTTACACCTCTTGCATGCTCGGTAGTTGATTCGTCAACTATTGATCACCAACCCGTGCCGCGATGCCTTCCGAAAGGGTGACGATGAGTATCCACAAGCTGACGGCGGGGTCGGGGTATGACTACCTGACCCGGCAGGTCGCGGCGTTGGATGCCACCGACAAGGGCCACACCGGGCTGGCGTCCTACTACACGGAGAAGGGCGAGACGCCCGGGGTGTGGGTGGGTTCGGGGATGGCCGGCATCGATGGCCTGGCGGCCGGCAACGTGGTCACCGCGGAGCAGATGCAGGCCCTCTTCGGGTCCGGTCACCACCCGCTCGCCCAGGAGCGACGGGAGCGGTTGCAGGGCCCGGACCTGACCGACCGGGACTACCGCGCGGTTACCCGGCTGGGGCAGCCGTACAAGGTCTACACGGCAGACGTGTCCGCATACCGGCTCGAGGTCGCCAAACGGATCGAGGCACTCAACGAAGCGCGCGGACACCCGGCGGACTACCCCGTGCCGGCCGAGGACCGGGCCCGGGTGCGCACCCAGGTCGCCCGCGAGTTCTTCGCCGCCGAGCACGGCCGCGAACCCACCGGCGCGCGGGAGATCGCCGCGACGATCGCCAAACACTCCCGCCCGAAGACCACCGCGGTCGCCGGGTACGACCTGACGTTCAGCCCGGTCAAGAGCGTCTCGACGCTGTGGGCGGTGGCCGACCAGACCACCGCCGCCCGGATCGAACTGGCCCACCAGAAGGCGATCCAGGACGCGTTGGACTTCCTCGAGCGGCACGCCCTGTTCACGCGGGAGGGGACGAACGGGGTGCGCCAGGTCGACGTGCAAGGGCTGGTCGCCACCGCGTTCACCCACCGGGACAGCCGCTCCGGCGACCCGGACCTGCACACCCATGTCGCGGTCGCGAACAAGGTGCAGACCCTCGGCGGGAAGTGGCTGGCGATCGACGGGCGGGTGCTGTTCAAGGCGACCGTCGCGGCGTCGGAGACCTACAACACCGCCCTCGAGCGGCACCTGCGCCAGGACCTCGGAGTGCAGTTCGCCGAACGCGAAGGCGCTGATCCGCGCAAGCGGACGGTGCGTGAGATCGTCGGCGTCGACCCCGCCCTGAATGAGCGGTGGTCGGCCCGCCGGGCCAGCATCGAGACCCGGCGTGGCCAGCTGGCCGCCGACTTCCAGCGCGCGCACGGACGGCCGCCGACCCCGATCGAGTCGGTGCGACTGGCCCAGCAGGCTACCCTGGAGACCCGGGACGCCAAGCACGAACCACGCACCCTGGACCGGCAGCGCGCCAGCTGGTCGCGGGAAGCCCAGGAGGTTCTGGGCGGACGCGACGCGGTGAAGTCGATGGTGACCACCGCGCTCGGTGCAGGGCGCGGCCAACACATGCAGCCGGGTCAGACGGTCGATACCGCGGACGTGGCGCGGGTGGTGATCGGCCAGCTGGAGTCGCGCCGCTCGACCTGGCAGACCTGGCACGTCCGGGCCGAAGCGCAGCGGCAGATCCGCGTCGCCAACCTCTGCCCCGCCCTGATGGATGACCTGCTCGACCGGGTCGTCGAGCACGCCACCGCCCGGCTTTCGCAGTCCCTGGCCGGGCCCGAGAACGACATCCGTGAACCAGCGCGGCTGCGCCGCCGCGACGGGTCCAGCGTCTACACCGTGGCCGGCGCGACCCTGTACACGTCGGCCCGGGTGCTCGCCGCCGAGCAGCGGCTGGTCGCCGCCGCGGGCCGAGAAGACGGACGCACGGTCGCGGCCGACGCTGTCGATATGGCGCTGCTGGAAGCCGTCGCGAACGGCGCCGAGCTCAACGCCGGGCAGGCCGCGCTGGTGCGGGCCATGGCGACCTCGGGGGCCCGGCTGCAGCTGGCGATCGCCCCGGCCGGCACCGGCAAGACAACCGCGATGCGAGCCCTAGCCGGCGCCTGGGCCGAGGACGGCGGCGACGTGATCGGGCTGGCTCCCTCGGCCGCGGCGGCCGCCGCCCTGCGCGAGCAGATCCAGGTCGGCACCGACACCCTGGCCAAGCTCACCCACTCGATCGCCACCGGTGACCTGCCGGACTTGGCCCGCCGGATCGGCCCCCAGTCGTTGGTGATCATCGACGAGGCCGGGATGGCCGACACCCTGTCGTTGGACACGGCCGTCCGGTACGTGATCGGTCGGGGCGGCAGTGTGCGGCTGGTCGGCGACGACCAGCAGCTCGCCGCGATCGGCGCCGGTGGAGTGCTGCGCGACCTCCAGGCCAGCCACGGCGCGCGCCGGCTGACCGAGCTGGTCCGGTTCGCCGACCCCGCCGAGGCCGCCGCCACCCTCGCGCTGCGCGAAGGGCGGCCCGAGGCGCTGGGCTTCTACCTCGACCACGGTCGGGTGCACGTCGGGGACCTGGCCACCCTGACCGAGGACGTGTTCGGCTCCTGGCAGGCCGATCGCGGCAACAGCCTGGACTCGATCATGCTCGCCCCCACCCGAGAGCTGGCCGGTCAGCTCAACCAGCGCGCCCGGGCCCACCGCCTCGACGGCCTCCCCGACAAGGAAGCGATGCCGACAGTCCCGCTGGGGGACGGCAACGTGGCCAGCGTCGGAGAACTCGTTATTACCCGCAAGAACGACCGCCGGCTGCGCACCACGGCGACGGACTGGGTCAAGAACGGGGACCGCTGGACCGTGCTGTCCCTCTCCTCCAGGAAAGGGTTGACGGTGCAGCACGCCCGCAACGGTCGGGTCGTCACCCTGCCCGCCGACTACGTCAACCAGCACGTCGAGCTCGGCTACGCCACCACCACGCACGCCGCCCAGGGCGTGTCCGTCGACACCATGCACGGCCTGGCCAGCGGGAGCGAGTCGCGCCAGCAACTGTACACCATGCTGACCCGCGGCCGGCACGCCAACCACCTCTACCTGCAGGTGGTCGGTGACGGCGACCCGCACAGCGTGATCCGCCCCGAGATGACCCACCCGGCCACGGCGACCGACCTGCTGGAAGCCGTCCTGGCCCGCGACGACGCGCCCCGCTCGGCCACCACGCTGGCGCGCGAAATGAGCCAGCCGGCCACCCTGGTCGGGCAGGCGACTCCTCGTTACCTCGACGCGTTGTACGTCGCCGCCGAAGACCTCCTCGGGCCCGCCACGGTGGCGGCCCTCGAGGTCAACGTGGACCGGGTTGTGCCGGACCTGACCGAACACCCGGCCTGGCCCGCGCTACGCGCGCACCTGCTGCTGATCGCCGCACACGGCGCCGATCCCCTCCAGCACCTGCGGGCCGCCGCCGAATCGCGTGAGCTGGACACGGCTCTGGACACCGCGGCAGTGCTGGACTGGCGCCTGGACGACACCGGGCTGCGCGGCGCCGACCCCGGACCCCTCCCCTGGGTCCCGGGCATCCCGGCCGCGCTGCGCGAGCACCACACCTGGGGTCCCTACCTGCACCAGCGCGCCGCCAAGGTCACCCGGCTGGCTCAGCAGGTCCGCAACGACGCGATCGCGGGAGGTACTCCGACCTGGGCCTCCCCCGGGGCTACCCGGCCCGACCCAGCTGTGGTCGGGGACCTCGCCGTGTGGCGGGCCGCGACGGGCGTCGACCCGGCCGACCGGCGCCCCACCGGGCCCGCCCAGCTGCAGAAGGCCGCCGCGCTGTGGCAGCGCGCACTCGACCAGCGCCTGTCCGGCGGCCGTGGCCCCGCCATGCAGGAGTGGGCTGCCCCGATCGCTCAGGCATCGGCCGCGGCCGCCCGCGACCCCTTCGCCCCCCTCCTGGCGGACCGCCTCGCCGCCATGTCGCGTTCCGGTCTCGACGCCTCCGGTCTGCTGGGTCGGGCCGCCTTCGCCGGACCGCTGCCGGACGACCACGCCGCCGCCGCGCTGTGGTGGCGAATCAACCGCCACCTGTCCCCCACGGCCGCCGAACAGGTCGACCACGACCGCACCCTGACCACCCCTTGGACGCCACGGCTTCCCCAGCTGCTCGGCGAACCACGTGCCCGCGCCGTCCTGGCCAGCCCGTACTGGCCGACCCTGATCGCCGCCGTCGACCACGCACTCGCCCGCGGCTGGAGCCTCGACGGTCTCCTCGCAGGCCGCGACTTTTCCGTCGACCCGGGTGACGATGCGTGCCAGGCCCTGATCTGGCGGATCGCCGTGCTGCTGGACCCCGTCCCCGACCGGTACGACCACGACGACCCGGACGCCGCGACCGAGCAGATGTGGTCCGAGCTGGAGATCTCGCCCGACTCTCCGGAAACCCTCGTCGACGACAGGCCGGACACCACCGCCGTCCGGTCGTCCGACGAGGACCTGCCCGCGGTAGAGGGGGTGCCGTCTGGCCCACCGGAAGACGACTCTGTCGGCGAACGACTGCTGCGCGCCGGGCTGGCCCGCGACGGCATGGGGCCGCTTGAACCTTCGGACACCGAGCTCGAGAAGTTGCTGGACCGGGCGGCCGAGATGGACTTCAGCCCGGTCAGCCCCGAGCGGATCGCCGCCATCAACGCGATGACCCTGTCCTTCTACGAAGCCTGCCTGCCCGGCTCCTGGGGCGCCTACCACCTGACCGCGCGGTTCGGCACCGACCTAGCCGGCGACCCGCGCTCCCACCCCGGATACGCCCCAGCGGGCTGGACCCAGCTCGTGGGTCACCTGCGCCGTCGCGGCGTCAGCGACCAGGAGATGCTCGCCGCGGGAGTGGCCAGCACCGTGCGTACCGGTCGCCTCATCGACCGGTTCCGCGACCGCGTCGTCCTGCCGATCGTCCACCACGGCCAGGTGCTCGGGTTCGTCGGGCGCCGCCACCCCGACCGGACCGACCAGGACAGCGCCGGCCCGAAATACCTCAACACACCCGACACCGTCCTGTTCCACAAGGGAGCCCAGCTGTACGTCGCCGGCCCAGACCTGCTGGCCTCCGGGGCGCGGCCCGTGCTGGTCGAAGGACCGATGGACGCCATCGCCATCACCCTGGCCACCGCCGGCACACACGTCGGCGTGGCGTCGCTCGGCACGGCCCTGACCCAGGAGCAAGCCGCCCAGCTGGCTACCCTCCGCGGTCACGCCGACCCAGCCGGACACCGAGCCCCGCGCGACCAGGCCACGGGCGAGTACGAGCCGTGGCTGGTGGTGGCCACCGACGCCGACCTCGCCGGCCAGACCGCGGCCGAGCGGGACTACTGGCTGCTCGCCCAGCACAGCCTCGACCCGGCCCGCGTACAGTTGCCCACCGCTCAAGACCCGGCCGACCTGCTGACCCTGCGAGGCCCGGCCTCCCTGAAAGAGATTCTGTCCCAAGCCAGCCCGCTGGCCGACGCGCTCCTCGACGAACGGCTGGCCAACCTGCCACCGGACCAGGCACGAATCGCCGCCGCCCGCGTCGTCGCCGCCCGACCGCCCCGCTTCTGGACCGAAAGCGCCACTCGGATCGCCTCCCGGCTGCAGCTCAGCCCGGCGACGGTCCAACGCGACCTGCTGTCCGCTGCGCAGTCGTGGAACGCCGACCCCCGCACGGCCGCCCGCGCTCAGACCGACCGGGGCAGCGACGCGCGCTCCCGCATCCATCGGGCGGCGCAGGTCCCTCCCCGCCAGCGGTGGGCATCGCTCGCTTCCGAACTCGACCCGCGGCTGCCGCAAGAGGGCGACTGGCCCGCCCTCGCCGCGCTGATGGAGCAGGCCCACAGCAACGGCCACGACGTCTCCGCCGTGACGCGACAACTCGTGGCCGAACGCTCGCTGGATGACCACCCAGCCCAAGACCTGCGCTACCGGATCGTCGCCACCCTCGACCTCCAGATTCAAACGGACAGCTCGGTGTCACCCTCAAGCGCAACCCGATCAAATGAAGAACGACGCACGCCATCCCTGGCACCGCGCCAAAGCACCGGCCCGCGCCGATGACTACCGATGCGGGACCCTCCCTCGCGGTCCACAGCCAGCCGCCAACCGCCGCCCTCGCCAAACGCTGAAACAGAAGCAATCCGTTCCCCTGGGCGACGATGACCACGGACCGTCGAGGGTGTAGCGATACCGGCCGGTGACGACTACCGACGCTGTCATCCTGCGTGCGCCCAGAACGCCGTCGACCCTCGGCCATACTGCCGCCGCCCCGCCGACACGGGCCGCTGAAGCCCCACGCCGCCGCAAAATGAATGCCGCACATGGATGATCACCCAACGCCAACACGGCGGCTTAGGGGGATAGGAGGTCAGCCATGCCGCAGACGAAAGTCCTTCGACAATTCGAGTCCCTATCGAACGCAGCAGAACGAACCGGACTCAGCACCCGCACTCTGCGTCGACGCATCGCCGCTGGTCAGCTCATCGCATATCGGAACGGATGCCGAATAATTCGGCTCGACCCCGAGGACGTAGATCGGCTCATGGTCAAGATCCCTACGGCGCGCTAGGCGGACCGAGCTTTCCCGTCATACGCTTGCCCCACTCGGCGCGAGCATGAGTCGCCTGGGGTGGCCCGCATGGTCACGGGAGACCATCCACAACTTGGAACATCCCATGCGTCCAGTGCGTGTCCTCGCCCCGGTGGTGCGCGAACAGCAACGCCATGACCTCAGCCCTTCGGTCCGCACCACGGCGCGGCGTACGAAGAATGCTTTGCTCGAGGTCAACGTCTCCCCGGCGCAGCTCGGCCACCTCACCGAACCTCAGTGCGCACGCTGCTCACAGCGGCACGAGCGCTCGACCCGCTCGGGAGTCGCCTTCACGATCAGTCGCCACTCGTCCAGCGAGGCAGGAGACGGAAGGCGCGGGGTGCGCCGGTGCCCTGGCGACGACCCGGCACGCTTGATCGTGCCTGGGCTCAACACGCCGGCCAAACTCCTCCCCGCTCCGACCGGCGAGTCCTCCGACCGGAACATCGCCGGGGCGAAACCCTCGAGTCCGCGCGTCAACGGACTGGCGGACACCGACGCCGACCACAGGGCTCCAGCGCAGAGCTGCCTGCCCGCGCTAGCGTGAGGGCCGTGAGCGCAGTCCGGTCTTGGAGGGAGGAGCGCGTCGACGCGTTGCTGAGCGCGCTGTCCGATCTCGGGATGTCGATGTCTCGTCCCGCGGCCGGCGAGCTGATCGACGAACGGGTTCAATTCGTCGCCGCGCAGATGCGGATGACCCCGGGGACCGCTCGCAAGTACCTGACGGACGACGCGATCAGCGAATTGGCACACTCGCTGGCGTTCGAGTTCGTCCAGGAGACTCCCGGTGCCGACCTGTTCTCGGCCCCACGCGATGCGAAGATCCCGGTGCGGCTGGCCGGCCGAGTCAGCGCGGGCTTGGCCGAGGCCGTGCGGATCCGCCTGGCCGAGCGCGAGGATCTACCACACACGCGTGACGCGGTCGCACAACTGGCACACGCCCAGGCAGTCCTCGGCCTGATCATCGCCGACCAGGTCGCCCACGATCTCGAGGGCGAGCCTTGGATCCGCGTCCCAAAGGCGCTGCTCCATCGGATGGCCCGCTACTTGGAGAGCGCCGCCGGGCTGGTGGAAGACGGCGTCATCGGCTACGACACCGATCCCGCTGAGACCCCACACCTGCCCGGTGCACTCCACCGTGACGCCGACCTGCTGCGGACGCTCGCCGAGGATGCTCGCTGACTGACACCTCAGGTCGGGAAGCCCACGCGACGAAGGGCCGCGATAAGCCGCGGATGGCCGCCACCGAAGGTTCCAGGAAACCCAACCCTCCGGGCCCGGCAATCTCCGGCGTGGGAGAGGCACGGAAGCGTCCCACCTGCTGGCAGTTGACCGTCGTCAAGCGGTGTCGGTAAGACACCGACGGACCGGTCGCTCCTAATCCCGCCTGTTCCGCCTCGGATGTCTCCATCATGACGGGTCGGTCACGGCCTTCACTGACGTGCACATCATCCACGTGGTTTCGATGGAGCGCTTGCCCGGCACTTGGCAGAGGCGTTCTTCAGTAGCGCGATCGAAACCGCATCGCACACAGATAGCACGCGCCGGGAATAGAGTCGGCCCCTGACTGGCGTTTTCGCTGGTCAGGGGCCGTTTCGTGATGGTGGGCGATACTGGGATCGAACCAGTGACCTCTTCCGTGTCAGGGAAGCGCGCTACCGCTGCGCCAATCGCCCGTGCGTGTGGAACTGCTTGGAGGTGGAGACGGGATTTGAACCCGTGTACACGGCTTTGCAGGCCGTTGCCTCGCCTCTCGGCCACTCCACCGTGAAGGCCTTTGGGCCCCGAGCGGACGACCGGTCTCGAACCGGCGACCTCAACCTTGGCAAGGTTGCGCTCTACCAACTGAGCTACGTCCGCGTGCGCCGCACCGAGTCGTCACTCGCTGCGCGTGCGGACAGACACTAACCGATCCGGAGGATCGGAGTCCAACCGGGCCCGGCGTTCGCGCCGCTGCTGACCCTCGGGCAGCGGAGTCAGCGGCCGCTCGTGCTTGGCGCCGCGCCGGCGTGACACCTCACTGCCCACCCATTCGACCGCCTTGGCACGGCTGCTCGGCCGCTCCTCGACCGGCCAGAGCCGGCGCACCGCCGCGTTGAGCGCTGCCCCGATGAGGATCGCGATGGCCAGGAAGTAGAGCCAGATCAGCACGACGATCGGTGCGGCGAGCGGCCCGTAGATCGACGTCGAGGCGCCCCCCACCGAGGCGCCCAGCCACTGGCGCAGCACGAACGAGCTCAGCAGCCAGATCACCAGGGTGAGCAGCGCGCCCGGGACGTCTCGCACCCATGGCGAGCGCCGCGGCGTGCTGATGTGGAAGAGGGTCGTGATGCTCGCCACCACGAGAACGACCACGACCGGCCAATAGAGGTTGGTGAGGAACTGGACGCGGTGCGGGAGGATCTGGTGCAGCCAGTCCGGCCCGATCAGCACCAGCGGGACGAGCACGATGCCGACCAGCACCGACACGACATACAGGGAGAAGCTGAGGGCGCGGGTCCGGATGATCCCGCGGACGCCGCTTTGCCCATACATGATCGAGATGGTGTCGATGAAGACGTTGAGCACCCGCGACCCGGACCACGCCGCGATCAGGAACCCGACCACCGTGATGTCGGCACGCCCGTTGCCCAGCACGTTGTCGACGGTCGGCACGATGACCTTGGTCACGTTGTCGTCGGTGAGAAAGCGCCCGGCCCACACCTCGATGTCCTTGCTCACCTCCGCGACGGTGCCCGGCCCGAGCCACTTGCCGACGTAGCCGAGCCCACCGAAGAGCCCCAGCACCAGCGGCGGCAGCGACAACAGGGCGAAGAATCCGGCCTCCGACGCCAGTCCGGTCACCCGGTAGCGCATGCACACGCGGAAGGTCTCCGCGGTGAGTCGCGCCAGCGCCAGCGCCCCAGGGATCTGCGCAAGCTCCTGCCGGATCCGCTTCTTGACAGGGCTCACCGCGCCGGCCTCCCGCGCGGCGGCGCCAAGCTCCGGTCCGTGGCCACGCGCCTACGGTAACGGGCCCACCGCACAAACCCTCGTCAGACACGTCATCCGCAGTGCTCCCCCGACGGCCGCGCGCTGCACCTACGCTGGAACCGTGAGCACCGCGGCCGTCTCCAACCAGACCCCACCACTGCAGGGGTATGACGTGCTGGGCACCGACGCGTCGGCGCTCGAGTCGCTGGACCGCTGGGGCAACGCGCAGGACCGCGCCGAGCTCGACCGGCTGGGGCTGCTCGCCGGTAGTGCCGAGTGCCAGTCGTGGGCCACCCAGGCGGACGCAAATCCACCCGAGCTGCGCGCCTTCTCCCCCGCCGGCGACCGCATCGACGAGGTCGAGTTCCACCCGGCCTGGCACCGCCTCCTCGAGGTCGCGGTCGGCCACGGGCTCACCGCCGAGCCGTGGACCCGGCCCCCCGGCTCCGGCGCGCACCTGCGACGCGCCACCGGCTTCTACCTGTGGTCCCAGCTCGAGGCTGGCCACCTGTGCCCGGTCTCCATGACGTATGCCGCGGTCCCCGCCCTGGCCGCGCAACCGGAGCTCGCCGCGGTCTGGACCCCCGCCCTGGCCTCGCGCCACTACGACTTCGGGCTGCGGCCGCTGGCCGACAAGGCCGGGGCACTGGCCGGCATGGGGATGACCGAGAAGCAGGGCGGTTCGGACGTCCGGGCCAACACCACCACCGCGACCGCCTCCCCCGGCCCCCTGGTGGGCGGTGAGAACTACCGGCTCGAGGGTCACAAGTGGTTCTGTTCTGCACCGATGAGCGACCTGTTCCTCGTCCTCGCCCAGGCACCCGGCGGGCTCACCTGCTTGGCAGTCCCCCGCGTCCTGCCCGACGGCTCACGCAACCCGTTTGCCCTGCAGCGGCTCAAGGACAAGCTCGGCAACCGCTCCAATGCCTCCTCCGAGCTCGAGCTGCACGGCACCTGGGCCGTGCGCGTCGGTGACGAGGGGCGAGGCGTGCGCACCATCATCGACATGGTCGGCGCCACCCGCCTCGACTGCGTGCTGGGCTCGGCCGCCACCATGCGGCAGGCGCTCGTCCGCGCCGTCCACCACTGCCGGCACCGGCACGCCTTCGGTGCCGCCCTGGTCGACCAGCCGCTGATGCGCAACGTCCTCATGGACCTCGCCCTCGAGTCCGAGGCCGCGACCCTGCTCGGCCTCCGGCTGGCCCATGCGATCGACACGGGCGAGACCGCCTTTGCCCGGGTCGCCGTCGCGCTCGGCAAGTACTGGGTCTGCAAGCGCACCGCCCCGCTGGTGGCCGAGGCGCTCGAGTGCCTCGGCGGCAACGGCTACATCGAGGAGAACGGCCTGGCGCGGCTCTACCGCGAGGCGCCGCTCAACTCCATCTGGGAGGGCTCCGGCAACGTCAACGCGCTCGACCTGCTGCGTGCCCTCGGCCGCCAGCCGGAGGCCGTCGCCACCCTGCAGAAGGAGCTCGACGCCGCCCGCGGCTCGCACGCCGGCCTCGACCTGTTCCTCGACGCCCTCACCCGGGACGTCCAGCGGCTTGCTGGCGACGAGCACGCCGCGTTCGCCGCCCGCGGCCTCGTCGAGCGACTCGCGCTCGGGTTGCAGGCGAGCCTCCTGGTCCGCCACGCACCGGCATACGTCGCCGATCCCTTCGTCAGCACCCGTATCGAGCGCCGCCACGGACAGACGTTCGGCACGATCGGCGCCGCCGCGGTGCGCTCGCATGCCGGGCCCGTGTTGGAGCGCGCCCTACCCACGGCAGAATGACCCTCGGCCCGGCCACCGCCGGGGCCACCGCACACTTCGATCCACTGAAGGACCACATGGACACCTGGCCCGGCCAGCCCTACCCCCTGGGCGCCACCTACGACGGCACGGGGGTCAACTTCGCGCTCTTCTCCGAGGTGGCCGAGCAGGTCGACCTCTGCCTCGTCGACGACGAGGGCGCCGAGACCCGCCTGCCACTCACCGAGGTCGACGGGCACGTGTGGCACGCCTACGTGCCCAACCTCCAGCCGGGGCAGTGCTACGGCTACCGCGTGCACGGCCCGTTCGACCCCGCCAACGGGCACCGCTGCAACCCGTCCAAGCTGCTGCTCGACCCCTACGCCAAGGCGATCGACGGACAGATCGACGGCGACGCCTCGCTCTACTCCTACGATCCCGGCGACCCCGAGCAGTTCAACGACGCCGACTCGCTCGGCCACACCATGCTCTCGGTCGTCATCAACCCGTTCTTCGACTGGGGCCACGACCGGCCGCCGCGGCGCGAATACCACGACAGCGTGATCTACGAGGCGCACGTCAAGGGTCTGACCATGACCCACCCCGACGTCCCCGAGGAGATCCGCGGCACCTATGCGGCGCTCGCCCACCCCGCGATCGTCGAGCACCTCACGAGCCTGGGTGTCACCGCGATCGAGCTGCTGCCCGTGCACCAGTTCGTCCAGGACACCTCCCTGGTCGACCAGGGGCGCCGCAACTACTGGGGCTACAACACGGTCGGCTTCCTCGCCCCGCACAACGGCTATGCCGGCACCGGCACCCGCGGGCAGCAGGTCGGCGAGTTCAAGGCCATGGTCAAGGCGCTCCACGCGGCCGACATCGAGGTCATTCTCGACGTCGTCTACAACCACACGGCCGAGGGCAACGAGATGGGTCCGACCCTCGCCTTCCGCGGCATCGACAACGCCTCCTACTACCGGCTCGTCGAGCAGGACAAGGCGCACTACTACGACACCACCGGCACCGGCAACAGCCTGCTGATGCGCAACCCGCACGTGCTGCAGCTGATCATGGACTCGTTGCGCTACTGGGTCACCGAGATGCACGTCGACGGCTTCCGCTTCGACCTCGCGGCGACCCTTGCCCGCCAGTTCCACGAGGTCGACAAGCTCTCGGCGTTCTTCGACATCATCCAGCAGGACCCGGTGGTCTCCCAGGTCAAGCTCATCGCCGAGCCCTGGGACCTCGGCGACGGCGGCTACCAGGTCGGCAACTTCCCGCCCCTGTGGACCGAGTGGAACGGCAAGTACCGCGACACCGTGCGCGACTACTGGCGGGGCGAGCCCGCCACCCTGGGTGAGTTTGCCTCGCGCCTCACCGGATCCAGCGACCTGTATGCCCACTCCGGCCGGCACCCCATCGCCTCCATCAACTTCGTGGTCGCCCACGACGGCTTCACCCTGCGCGACCTCGTGTCCTACAACGAGAAGCACAACGAGGCCAACGGCGAGGGCGGCAACGACGGGGAGAGCTTCAACCGGTCGTGGAACTGCGGGGTCGAAGGCCCCACCGACGATCCGGAGGTCAACGCCCTGCGGCTGCAGCAGCAGCGCAACTTCCTCACCACGTTGCTGCTCAGCCAGGGTGTGCCGATGGTGGCCCACGGCGACGAGCTCGGCCGCACCCAGGGCGGCAACAACAACGTCTACTCCCAGGACAACGAGATCTCGTGGATCGACTGGGACCTCGACGAGGACAATACGGCGCTGCTGCAGTTCACCCGGGATGTGATCGCGCTGCGCAAGGACCACCCGGTCTTCCGGCGCCGGCGCTTCTTCAAGGGCGACGCAGCCCACGGCGGCGAGAGCGACCTCGGCGACATCGTGTGGTTCGCGCCGCACGGCGAGGAGATGGACGAGCTCGACTGGCGCAACGGCTTCGCGCGCACCCTGATGGTCTTCCTCAACGGGCTGGCGATCCCCGAGCCGGACGTCCTCGGACAGCCGGTGAGCGACGACCACTTCCTGCTGATGTTCAACGCCCACAGCGAGCCGGTCGACTTCACCGTGCCGCCCGAGATCTACGGCGACAGCTGGGAGGTGGTGCTCGACACGACCAAGGAGGGCTTCGAGGGATCAGCCGGCAGCTGGGAACCCGGCAAGGTGCACCCCCTCCCCGGTCGCTCGGTCGTCGTCCTGCGAGCGACCCCCGACCAGGCCACCGACAGCGCCTCCTGACCGCGTCCCCTCCCTCCATCCCAGTTTGTTGCTGGGAGTGGGCGTCATCCGTGACGCCCACTCCCAGCAACAACGCGGGAGAGGTGCGGGGGCGCGAGTCAGGTGGCGGCGAGGCGCTTGCGCTCGGCCTTGACGTCGAAGTCTGCGGGCGGCCAGCGCAGGTCGAGGCCGCGCAGGTGCTCGAGCAGGATCTGCTGCACCGCGAGCCGGGCATACCACTTGCGGTCGGCCGGCACGGCATACCAGGGTGCCGCCTCGGTCGAGCACTGGTCGAACACGGCCTGGTAGGCCTCCATGTAGTCGCCCCAGTGCTCGCGCTCGTCGATGTCACCGGGGTTGTACTTGTAGTACTTGTCGGGGCGTTCGAGCCGCTCCCCCAGCCGCGCCTTCTGCTCGTCAGAGGAAATCACCAGGGCCACCTTGATGATCGTCATGTCCCTGTCGGCGACCTTCTCCTCGAAGGCGTTGATCTGGCCGTAGCGTCGCTTCCACTGGGCCGGGGGCACCAGGTCGTGCACCCGGACGACGAGGACGTCCTCGTAGTGCGAACGGTCGAACACGCCGATCCGCCCCGGGCGCGGCAACGCCTTGCGGATCCGCCACAGGAAAGGGTGCGACAGCTCCTCCTTGGTGGGCGCCTTGAACGCGGTCAGCTCCACCCCCTGCGGGTCCACGGCACCCACGACGTGGCGCATGATGCCACCCTTGCCGGAGGTGTCCATGCCCTGGATCACCAGTAGCACCGAGCGCATGCCGCCCGCCGTCGCCTCGGCATACAGGCGCTCCTGCAGGTCGTCCAGCTCGTCGTCGGCCGCCAGCAGAGCCCGCTGACCGTCCTTCTTCTTGCCGTCGAACGCCGGCGTCGACCGGGGGTCGAGGTCGGCGAGGACGAAGCCCTCACGGACGCGCAGTGCCTCGCTGAACGGCGCCGCCGGCGCCGCGGACCTGGTGGACTTCTTCGTCTCGCGCTTCGACTTCTTGGCCATGCCGCATGGTGGCACTATCCCTGCCCGTGCGCGACCTCTCCTGCCGCCTCACGGGCCAGCGCGGTCAGCCGGGAGATGGCGCGGTAGTACTTCTTGCGGTAGCCGCCCGCCAGCAGGTCGGGGGTGAACAGCTGGTCCAACGGCGCCCCGGCCGCGAAGACCGGCACGTCGCGGTCGTAGAGGCGGTCGGCGAGCGAGACCAGACGCAGCGCGACGTTCTGGTCGTCGACCGCGGCCACCGCGTGCCACCCCACGGCCGGAACCCCGTCGAGCAGCGCGCCGTAGTGGCTCGGGTGGATCCGGGCCAGGTGGCGCAGCAGCGCCGGGAAGTCGTCGACCGCTCCCCCGAGGCCACGGACGCTGCGGTCGACCACGTCGTCGGCCGGTGGCGGCGGGCTCGGCGCCAGACCGCGGTGGCGGTAGTCCGGCCCGTCGATGGTGAGCACCTCGAATCGCGCTGCCAACCGCTGGATCTCGCGCAGGAAGTCCTCGGCCGCGAACCGTCCTTCCCCGAGCGCGTCGGGCAGTGTGTTGGAGGTCGCCGCGAGGGAGACACCGGCGTCCGACAGCCGGGTCAGCAGCGTGGACATCAGCACCGTGTCACCGGGGTCGTCGAGCTCGAACTCGTCGATGCAGACGAGCCGGTGACCGCGCAGGGCCTCCACCGCCTGGCCGAAACCGAGGGCGCCGACGAGGTTGGTGAAGCCGACGAAGGTGCCGAACGCCTTCGGCGCCGGGGCCTCGTGCCAGAGCGCGGCCAGCAGGTGGGTCTTGCCCACGCCGAAACCGCCGTCGAGGTAGATGCCCCGAGCCGCCTGCGGCCGGCGTCGGAGCGACCACCGCGACCCGCGCGGCCGAGCCAGCGACTCGGCATACGCCTGCAGGCGTTCGACCGCCGCCGACTGGGTCGGCTGGTCCGGCGCCGGGCGGTAGGTGCTGAACCGCTCGCCCTCGAACCGCGGCGGCGGCACCAGGTCCGCGAGCAGCCGCTCCCGGTCGACCTCGGGCACACGGCCGGTAAGGGCCTGATGATCGGTCGGGGCCTCGGGCACGGGAGCCAGCATAGGGACTGAACGACGACGACCAGCGGCGAGAAGCTGACCGCGGGGACGACGGCCGTGACGATGGAGCGGAGCGATCCCGCCGCCGGAGGATCGCGACCACAAGAACTGGCAGGATGCGGGACATGCGCCTGCTGCTGCCCACCGATGTGCCCTTCGACACAGACCCGCTCGACGACGAGGGCCTCGCGCAGGTCTACCGCTATCCCGACGGCACCGGGACCGAACGCTCCTGGCTGCGCGCCAACTTCGTCAGCACGCTGGACGGAGCGGCCACCGGTCCCGATGGCCGTTCCGGCACCATCAACACGCACGCCGACCGGCAGGTCTTCGCCCTCCTGCGGGCCCTCTCGGACGTCATCGTGGTGGGGGCGGGCACGGCGCGAGTGGAGGGCTACCGGGCGCCGGTCACCTCGAGCCGGTGGCGCTGGGTCCGCGAACAGGCCGGCCAGACGGGACAACCGGCGATGCTCGTGGTCACCCGGTCGGGTGACGTCCCGCCCCTGCTGGCACAGGAGCGCGAGCAGGCCGGCGACGTGTTGCTGCTCACGAGCCGCTCCGCACCGTCCGAAGCGGTGGACCTCGCCCGCAGCAGCCTCGGCGAGGACCGGGTGCTGCTGTGCGGCGACGACAGCGTCGACTTCCACGTCGCCCGGCAGGAGCTGGCCGACCGCGGCCTGCGCCGACTGCTGTGTGAGGGCGGCCCCCGCCTGATGCACGACCTGACCGCCCAGGACGCGGTCGACGAGCTCTGCCTCACGATCACGCCGAGCCTGGTCGCGGGCGAGCATCCGCGGATCCTGGCCGGACCCGAGCTGTGGGCCGACCTGGTGCCGCACACCCTGATCGAGGCGGACGGCAGCCTCATCGGCCGCTGGGTCCGGCCGGATGCGCTCTAGCGCGTGAGGAACTCGCGCACGAGGCGGTCCCAGCGCCCCGGGTCGACGTTCCACTCCTTGGTATGCCGTGCCACCTGCCAGGGCTCGTAACGCACCAGGTCGGGCCGGCGGGCGGCCAGGGCGGCGGACGGTCCGACCGGCACGAACTCGTCGTCCTCGCTGTGGATCAGCAGCATCGGGTGGGACAACTCATCGGCCCGTGACACCCAGTCGGTGCGGGCCACGTCGATGGGGTCGTGCACACCGACCAGCCGACGCGCGGCGCGCCGGCCGATCAGCCTGCGGGAGAGCAGCTCGACCGGTCCGGGCACCTGGTGCGCCGCCGCCTGGTGACGCAGCACGTCGGCCCAGTCGATGACCGGAGCGTCGAGCACCACGCCGGTGACCCGGTCGGACAGCCACGACAGGTCCAGGGCCTGCAGCACGATGGCGCCACCCATCGACCAGCCGAAGAGCACGATCTCCTGGGCCCCGGACTCGATCGCGTGCAGCATCGCCGCCTCGAGGTCCTTCCACTCCGACAGGCCGAGGTTGTAGCGCCCGTCCGGACTGGGCGGGGCTCCGACGTCGTTGCGGTAGAGCGGGATCAGGCTGGTGTAGCCGAGCTCGTGCAGCGCCGGCAGGGCACGTAGGCACTCCTCGCGGCGGGCGCCGCGCCCGTGCACGAGCACCGCCCAGCGATCAGTGTCGGCGGGCAGTGTCGGGTCGGCCGCCGGAGGCACCAGCCACCCCTCGAGGTCGCCGACGTCCGAGGCGAACTGCACGGTCTTGGTCGGCAGCCCCAGCGCCTCCTGGGGGGTGCCGGCGTAGAAGTACTGGTTCCACCGCGCCGGACCGGGCTCCAGCCGGCCGGAGTCGACACCGAGCAGCTTTCGGGTCACCGTGCCGCCGTGGTCGATTCCTCCCTCACGCTCCAGCACGT
Organism: Segeticoccus rhizosphaerae; assembly: GCF_005222685.1. Taxonomy (NCBI): domain Bacteria; kingdom Bacillati; phylum Actinomycetota; class Actinomycetes; order Micrococcales; family Intrasporangiaceae; genus Segeticoccus; species Segeticoccus rhizosphaerae. Next base: position 118,420 of record NZ_SWMA01000008.1, on the reverse strand, counting down.
CGCCCAGCCGCGCGTGGCCGGCTCCACCGTCCAGCCACAGTCCGTAACATCCGGGGGCGACCGTATCCACCGTCGCCGCGAGCGTCACCGTCGAGTCGGCGACCGCCACCACGACCACGTCGTCGGGCCTCTCGGGGTCCGGCGTGAGCACGCGCCGTGCGAAGTAGCTTGCCGCCGCGAGCGAACCGGTCCAGGACAGCAGGGTGCTCGCCGCGACTGCCCCGGTCGCGGCGAGGGCGGTGCGGCGTGCGGTCCTGCGGGCGGTCTGGCGGCTGCGATGCACATGCGCATCGTCGCAGGTCACAATGTCCCTCGTGGACCTGCCTATCGAACTTCCCGTCAGCCCCATGCTCGCGAAGGCCGTGAAGTCGGTGCCCGCGCCCGACTCGGTCGAGGGCGGGCTCTCCTACGAGCCGAAGTGGGACGGCTTCCGCTGCATCGTGCTGCGCGACGGCGACGACATTGAGCTCGCGAGCCGCGGTCAGAAGCCGCTCACCCGCTACTTTCCCGAGGTCGTCGAGGCCGTGCGTGAGCACCTGCCCCGCCGGTGCGCCGTCGACACCGAGGTCGTGGTGCGCGCGGGTTCCCCGGGCACCCAACGGCTCGACTGGGAGAGCCTGTCCCAGCGGGTCCACCCGGCGGCCTCGCGGATCGCCAAGCTCTCCCGCGAGACCCCGGCCGAGCTGGTCTGCTTCGACGTGCTGGCGCTCGACGACGAGAGCCTGCTGTCCGAGCCGTTCGAGGTGCGCAGGGCGCGGCTCGAGGAGGACCTCGCCGAGCTCAGCGGCACCCCGATCCACCTCACCCGGGTGACGCGCGACGCCGCGCTCGCGCAGGAGTGGTTCGAGGTCTTCGAGGGAGCCGGCCTCGACGGCGTGGTGGCCAAGCCGCTGCGCCTCCCCTACCAGCCCGGCAAGCGCACCATGCTCAAGGTCAAGCACAAGCGCACCGCCGAGGCCGTCGTCGTGGGCTACCGGGTGCACAAGTCGGGCCGGGGCGTCGGCTCGCTCCTGCTCGGCATGTATGACGACCAGGGGCGCCTGTTCAACGTCGGGGGCGTCTCGGCGTTCACGAATGCGCGGCGTCTCGAGCTGGTCGACGAGCTGGCACCGCTCACCGAGACCGACGAGGCGGGCGACCTGGTGCGCGGCGAGACCGACCGCTCGCGGTTCAGCGGCAACAAGGACGTGAGCTTCGTGCGTCTGCGGCCCGAGCGCGTGGTCGAGGTCGCGTTCGACCAGCTCGAGGGGCTCCGGTTCCGGCACGCGGTGACCTTCCTGCGGTGGCGGCCCGACCGCGATCCCCAGTCGTGCACGCTGGACCAGGTCGACCGCGCTCTCGCCTACGACCTGGGCGGGGTGCTGCAGGGCTGATCGCCGCCCGGTGTCGTGCCGGTCCCCGGGACCTCGGCGATGGGGCTCCTGTGCCCTCTCGGGACGGGTGGGCCGGAAGAGGCGTTGTGACGCCCCAAGCCGGTAAAGAGTTGCTCTGACAACGGTCAAGATTCGGTCAATTCCGAGCGCGGGCCAGCATCGGAGCACTCTGACGGCCTTGACGGCGCCCGGTCCGTGCCCCCACCTTGGCAGGAGTCCATCCCTGCCCTCGGGCGTCGAAGGAGACTCATGCACAAGCGTTTTCGTGCCACGGGCACGGTCCTGGCCATCGCCCTGACGGGGTCGCTGGTCACGGCGACCAGCGCCACCGCCTCACCGGCGTCGTCGGACGGTTCGCCCGCCACGACGAGGAGCGCGCGCGCCGCGGGCATCGACCGGGTGGGCGGCGCCTACATGGGCTGGTCTGCTGGCGCACACGGCGGACCGCAGTCGCAGGCCCCTGCCCGGCTGCTCGACCAGAGCTCGCTCACCTCTCGCTCCTCGACCACCGCTTCGGCCTCCAGCGCGACCTCCGGGGTGCAGGGGGTCGACGTGTCCAGCTGGCAGAAGAACGTCGACTGGCGGTCCCTGTGGAACGACGGATTCCGTTTCGCCTACGTCAAGGCCACCGAGGGCAACTACTACACCAACGAGTACTTCGGCCAGCAGTACAACGGCTCGGCCAACGCGGGCATGATCCGCGGCGCCTACCACTTCGCCAACCCCAGTGTCTCGTCCGGCTGGCGGCAGGCGCGGTACTTCTTCCGGCACGGGGGCAGCTGGTCCGGCGACGGCAGCACTCTGCCCGGCGTGCTCGACATCGAGTACAACCCGTACGGCGCGACCTGCTACGGCAAGACCAAGAAGCAGATGCGCAGCTGGATCTCGTCCTTCGTCCGCCAGTACAAGCAGTACACCGGGCGCGATGCGATCATCTACACCAACTACGACTGGTGGAGCCGCTGCACCGGCAACACCACCATGTTCAACGACACCAACCCGCTCTGGGTCGCGCGCTACGCCAGCACTCCTGGCACGCTTCCCGGTGGTTGGCCCTACTACACCTTCTGGCAGCACACGGCCACGCCGTTCGACCAGAACAAGTTCAACGGCAGCTACACCCGGCTGAAGGTGCTGGCCCGCGGCCGCTGACGCCCGCTCGTGCCGGACTACTTCCGGGCGCGGCTGGGCTGCACCCGTGGCGGCTCGCCCGGCATCTTGGGGTAGTCGGGCGGAAACGCCATTTCGCCCAGCCCGCGCTCGTGGACGTCCTTGTCCCACAGTGCGATCGCTGGCGTGATGTCGCCGACGGCCTCGTCGATGCCAGCCCACGCGTCGCCGTCCGCCGCCACGATGTCCGGGACCGTCCTGATCGTGAAGTCCGAGGCCGTCACATCCCGGAGCGACTCCCACCGGACCGGCATGGACACCGGTGCGCCGGGAAGGGGCCGGGGACTGTAGGCGGACGCGATGGTGCGGTCGCGGTTGGCCTGGTTGAAGTCGACGAAGATCTTCTCACCGCGCTCCTCCTTCCACCAGGCCGAGGTGACCAGATCCGGCATCCGGCGCTCCAGCTCGCGAGCGATGCCGATGACCCCGTGCCGGACGTCGAGGAACTCGTGCGTCGGCCGGATCCGGCAGTAGACGTGCAGGCCACGGTTGCCCGAGGTCTTGACCCAGGGAGTCAACGCCAGCTCCTCGAGCAGAGCCTTCAGCCCTTGCGCCGCCTCGACGGCGTCGGCGAGCCCGCGACCGGGCTGCGGGTCGAGGTCGATCCGCAGTTCGTCCGGATTGTCGTTGTCGGCGGTGCGGACCGGCCAGGGATGGAACGTCACGGTGTTCATCTGCACGGCCCACACCGCCGTCGCGACCTCGTCGATGACCAGCTGCGGGTGGGACCGTCCGGACGGATAGGTGCAGGTGGTGGTCCGGGCCCAGTCCGGCACGCCGCGGGGTGGGTTCTTGGAGAAGAACTCCTCCCCCTCGATGCCCGCCGGGAACCGCTGCAACGTCACCGGCCGGTCGCCCACGGCGCGCAGGAAACCCTCGTGCACCGACACGACATACTGCGCCAGGTCCCACTTGGTGAGACCCGTCTCCGGCCACATCACCCGGTCGGGGCTGGAGACGCGCACGTCCCTGACCACGCCGCCCGGTCCGGGCACCTGAAGCACCTGCGCCTTGCTCGCCATGACGGGGAGCCTAGCCCGGCCGCGCGCGTCAGAGGGGTGTCCTTTTCGCCGGCCCGGTAGCCTCGGGCCGTGGTCGACACGGTGTCCGGGCGCGCCCAGGAAGCGGTGCGCACCCTCAACCCGGGATACTTTGCGCTCGTCATGGCCAGCGGCATCATCTCGATCGGGATGAGGCTCAACGGCTTCCACGTCTTCTCGGTGGTGCTGTTGACCGTCTGTGCGATGGCATTCGTGGTGCTCATCGTGCTGACCGTCTGGCGGATCGTCGTCTACCGCAACGACTTCACCAACGACTTCACCGACCCTGCGAGAGGGTTCGGCTTCTTCACCTTCGTCGCCGGCACCAACGTGCTCGCCACGCGACTGTCCGTCGACGACTTCCACCTCGCCGCCGCGGTGCTGCTCGTCATCTCGTTCGTCGCCTGGCTGTTCCTCGGGTATGTCGTGCCGTGGACCTCCGCGCTCGGGCGCGCCGAGCGCCCGGTCACCCGTTACGCCAACGGCACCTGGTTCATCTGGGTGGTGGCCAGTCAGTCCGTGGCGACCGTGGCCGCGACCATCGAGCCCGAGTTCGACTCCGCGCGGCGCGAGCTGGCCCTGCTCGCCGTCATCTCCTGGTCGGTCGGGATCATCCTCTACGTCGCCGTCGGCGTGCTCGTGTCGATCCGGATGCTGACCTTCGCGCTGGCGCCGGAAGACCTCACCCCGCCCTACTGGGTCTCGATGGGTGCCCTGGCCATCACGGTCCTCGCGGGCGCGCGCATCGTCGAGATGGCCGACGCCCCGATGGTGGCCGCGACCCGCGGGTTGATCGCCGGGCTCGCGGTCGTCTTCTGGGCCTTCGCGACCTGGCTGATCCCGGTGCTGGTTGCGGCCGGCTGGTGGCGGCACGTCATACATCGCGTGCCGTTGCCCTGGGACGCCACCATCTGGAGCGTCATCTTCCCCCTGGGCATGTATGCCGTCGCCGGCATCTACCTGGGACAGGCCGACTCCCTGCCCGTGGTCGGCCACATCGGCAGCGCCGAGCTGTGGGTGGCGTTCGTGGCCTGGGTGGTCGCGGCGGTATCGATGCTGGTCCACCTGTGGCGCAGCATCGTGCGGCCGGCCACTGGCTGACCGGGTGCACCGCGTGCTCGCGGCAACCGGTTCGACCGGGCCCCAGAGTTTACCGAGCCTTGACCTTCGATCCCGTCGCGGTGATCACCCCCGGCCGTACAGTCGCAAGGTTGCGTCCCCCTGGCGAAAGGCTCCATCCATGTCGACGACTCCCCTGCTGCGCCGCCTGGCGTTCGCAGCCACCCCCCTGCTGGCCGTGACCGGCCTGGCGATCAGCGCGGCCCCCGCGCAGGCCGCCTCCACCTCGATGGTGATCTCCGAGGCGTTTGGCGGCGGCGGCAACTCCGGCGCGAAGTGGCTCAACGACTACGTCGAGCTGTTCAACACCTCGCAGCAGCCCGTCGACCTCTCCGGCTGGAAGGTCGCCTACTGGTCGAAGGGCCAGGAGAAGGGCACGGCGCCCTCCAGCACCACTGCGCTCAGCGGCACGGTCCAGCCGGGCACGCACTACCTGGTCCAGGAGGACGCGGGCGCCAACAACGCCGGCACGGCCGTGACGCTGCCAACACCCGACGCGACCGGCACCATCGCGATGTCCAGCTCGGGCGCGCGGGTCGCCGTCCTCGACGACGCGGGCAACACCGTGGACCTGCTCGGCTGGGGTGGTGCTGCGTACTCCGAGAGCGCACCAGCCCCGGGGACCGACAACACCACGTCCTCCACCCGGACCGCGGTCTGCTTCGACAGCGACAACAACGCCGCCGACTTCGCGAGCGTCGATCCCACACCGCGGAACTCGTCGGCGGCGGCGATCGACTGCACGACCCAGACGCCGCCCACCCTGACCACGGCCACCATCGCCGAGATCCAGGGCACCAGCCACCTCTCGACGCTCACGGGCAAGGCCGTCGAGGGCGTCAACGGTGTGGTGACCGCAGTCGGCCCCGACGGCTTCTGGATGCAGTCCACCACGCCCGATGACGACCCGGCGACGAGCGAGGGCATCTACGTCTTCACCCACGGCGACATCGACGTGGCCACGGGTGACGCGCTGACCGTCAAGGCCACCGTGCAGGAGTACCGCCCCGGCGGCAGCCGCACGGACAACCTCACCACCACCGAGCTGGTCGACCCGGACGTCACGGTCGACTCCACCCGCAACCCGTTGCCCGCACCGGTCCGGCTCGGCATCGACCGCGTCGCGCCGCAGCAGACCATCGAGCAGGGCGACCCCAGCAACGTCGAATACGACAGCGCAACGTTCGATCCCAGCAGCAGCGCGATCGACTTCTACGAGTCGATGGAGGGTATGCGTGTCGCCGTCGAGGACGCGGAGGCGGTCGGACCGACCAACTCCTACGGCGAGCTCCCGGTCGTGCCGGGGCAGAACGTCGACGCGGTCCGCAGCATCCACGGCGGGGTCGTCTACAGCGGCTACGACCACCCCAACGCGATGCGGGTCATCGTCACGACCCTCGACTCCGACGTCCGGATGCCGCGCGCCGACGTGGGCGATGTGCTCGGCGGCAGCACCGTGGGCGTGCTCGACTACAACTTCAGCAACTTCATGCTGGAGGCGACCTCGTTGGGCACCCTCGAGCCCGCCGGGTTGCAGCGTGAGGTGACGACGGCGCAGACCAACAACCAGCTCGCGGTCGCGACCTTCAACGTCGAAAACCTCGCACCGAGCAACCCGCAGTCCAAGTTCGTCCGGCTCGCGGCCCAGGTGGTGCACAACCTGAAGAGCCCGGACATCCTGGCGCTGGAGGAGATCCAGGACAACAACGGTGCGCAGGACGACGGAGTGGTCGACTCCACCACGACGGTCGACAAGCTGGTGGCGGCCATCAAGGCGGCCGGCGGCCCGGCATACGAGGCACGCTGGGTCAACCCCGAGAACGACCAGGACGGCGGCCAGCCGGGCGGCAACATCCGCTCGGTCTTCCTGTTCAACCCGGCGCGGGACGTCGCCTTCGTCGACCGCGCTCCGGGCGACGCCACCACCTCGACCGGGGTGGAGGGCAGCGGCGACGAGACCCACCTGACCCACTCCCCCGGCCGCATCGACCCGACCAGCAGCGTCTGGGAGGACTCGCGCAAACCGCTGGTGGGTGAGTTCACCTTCCGCGGCCGCACCGTCTTCGCCATCGCCAACCACTTCAACTCCAAGGGCGGCGACGACCCGCTCTTCGGCCGGTGGCAGCAGCCGGAGCGGTTCAGCGAGACGCAGCGCAACGGCCAGGCGCACGAGGTGCGGGCCTTCCTCGACCAGCTGATGACGCACGACCCGAACGCCCGGGTCGTCGTGCTCGGTGACCTCAACGACTTCGAGTTCAGCGACACGGCCGACATCCTGGTCGGCACCGACCCGGCGACGGAGCTGCTGGACCTGCCGCGAACCCTCCCGGCCGCGGAGCGCTACACCTACGTCTACGAGGGCAACAGCCAGGTGCTCGACCACATCATGATCAGCCCCGCGCTGACCGTGGCCCCTCCCGGCGCACTGCACCCGGCCTACGACTATGACGTGGTGCACACCAACGCCGAGTTCCACGACCAGGACTCCGACCACGACCCGCAGATCGTGCGACTGGCGATCCGGGGCGGCCTCGGCTGAGCCCGCGACTGACCTTCGACGACACCGGCCGGGAACGCATCGCCCCCGGCCGGTGTTGTGCAAGGTGAACCCGATGACCCGAGGAGGTCCGCGTTGACGACCGACCGCGCATATCCCATCACCAAGACCGACGAGCAGTGGCGCGAGGAGCTGACCCCGCAGGAGTATGCCGTGCTGCGCCGGGCCGCCACCGAGCGCCCGGGCGTCGGAGAATACGTCGACACCGAGACCGAGGGTGTCTACTCCTGCCGGGCCTGCGGCACCGAGCTGTTCCGCAGCGACACCAAGTTCCACAGCCACTGTGGCTGGCCCTCGTTCTACGCCCCACTGGCCGAGGACCGCGTCGACTACATCGAGGACAGCACCCTCGGCATGAAGCGCGTCGAGGTCCGCTGCGCATCCTGCGGTTCGCACCTCGGGCACGTCTTCGAGGGTGAGGGCTACGACACCCCGACCGACCAGCGCTACTGCATGAACAGCATCAGCCTTCGGCTCGAGTCGAAGGCCTGACCCGAGGCCACGAACCGGCCCCCGGAAGGCGTTCTATCCGACGCCTTCCGGGGGCCGCTCGCGTTCTCCCCGTCAGAGGTCGTACGCCGTCTTGTGCTTCGGCTGGTAGAGCAGGAGGTCGTCGGCGCCCGGCAGCTTCATCATGATCGTGAGCCCGAAACCGCTGTCAGACACCTCACCGGTGAACTCCGCCCCTCGCTCGGTCAGCTCGGCCACGGTCGCCTCGACGTCGTCGCACATCAGGCTGATCTGGTGGGCTCGGGGCGCCGAGTAGCTGCCCTGCCCCTCTTCGCCCGAGGTGGGATGGACCCCCAGCTCGCCGGGTCCGGTGTTGAAGATCAGCCAGCCCGGCTCGGAGCCGACGTCCTCCACGTGCGGCCACTGCAGCACGTCGCGCAGGAAGGCCCGCGTGGCCGGGGCGTCGTCGGAGTAGATGAGCGTGTGCACCGCACTGATCATGACGACACCGTATGCCGCCGCCGCCGGTCACGGGCTGGCGCGGGAATGGACCCGACGTCAGCCCCACCCCGCTACGGTCGGCGGATGAGCGAATCGACGGACACCCGGAAGGCCCTGGTCCCCACCACCGGCGCCGAGCAGCCGATGCTGCGGGGCTGGCTGGACTTCCACCGGCAGACCCTGCTGATGAAGTGCGCGGGCCTCAGCGACGAGCAGCTGAAGACCGCGTCGGCGCCACCATCCAATCTCACCCTGCTCGGGCTGGTGCGGCACATGGCCGAGGTGGAGCGCGGCTGGTTCCGCAACGGCCTGGCTGGGGCGGACCTCGGAGAGATCTACTGCACACCCGACGACGAGGAGAAGGACTTCGAGGACCTCGCAAACGCCTCCGTGGCGGACGATCTGAGGACCTTCGACGCGGAGTGCCGGGCCGCGGACGAGGCGGTGGCGGGGATGGACCTCGACCACGCTTTCACCGACGACGGGCACGGACCCTTCTCACTGCGGTGGGTCTACCTGCACATGATCGAGGAGTACGCCCGGCACAACGGGCACGCTGACCTGATCCGCGAGCGGATCGACGGCGCCACCGGCCACTGACCGCGGCCCCACGCTGGCTTGTTGCTGGGAGGAGGCGTCACATCTGACGCCTCCTCCCAGCAACAAGTGGGGTGGGTGGGGCCGGCGGTCAGGGGAGGGCGTCGACCAGGGCCGCGACCTCGACCCGGTGACCGCTGTAGAACGGCACCTCGAGCCGGACGTGTCGCCTCGTCTCCGAGGCGCGTAGGTGCCGCATCAGGTCGACGATCCGGGACATGTCGTCGGCCTCGAACGCGAGCACCCACTCGTAGTCGCCGAGCGCGAACGCGGCGATGGTGTTGGCCCGCACGTCGGGGTAGGCCCGCGCCAGCTGACCGTGCTCGGCCAGCAGCGCCCGCCGCTCCTTGTCATCGAGCAGGTACCAGTCGTAGGAGCGCACGAACGGGTAGACCGCGATGAAGTCCTTCGGGTGCTCGTCGGTGAGGAACGCCGGGATGTGCGACTTGTTGAACTCGGCCGGACGGTGCAGCGCGGCGTTGGACCACACCGGCCGCAGCTGCGCCCCCAGCGTGGTGCGGCGCAGCCGCTGGAACGCGCCCTGCAGCTGCTCGATGCGCTCGGCGTGCCACCAGACCATGAAGTCGGCGTCGGCGCGCAGTCCCGCGACGTCGTAGACCCCGCGCACCACGACGTCCTCTGCGGCGAGGTCGGCGAAGAGCGTCTCGACCTCGCCGGCCAGCTTCGCCCGGTCCTCGGGCAGCGGCCCGTCCACCTTGAAGACGGACCACATGGTGTAGCGGAGGGTGTCGTTGATCTCGCGGATCTGGGAGGCGGAGGGCTTCGGGCTCATGAGGTCATTGTCCCTCGGTCGCGGGCACGGAGCGCAGGTGGGTGAGCAACGTCTCTGCGGCACTGCGACCGGAGCCGATGCACGCCGGTATGCCGACCCCGTCGTAGGCGGCTCCGCAGACCTCCAGACCGGGCAGGTCCGCGACGCCCTCGCGGATCGTGGCCACGCGCTCCACGTGCCCGACGGCGTACTGCGGCAGGGCGCCTCCCCAGCGCTGGACCCGGCTGTCGACCGGCGCGGGCAGCACCGCGCCGAGCGCTTCGGAGAGGTCCCGGCGGGCGCGGGCGACCAGCTCCTCGTCCGGGCGCTGCAGGTCGGCCACCTCACCGTGCCGGCCGATCGAGGCTCGCAACAGCACCACCCCCTGCTCGGCGCCGGCGTCCGCGACCCAGCGCCACTTGGCGGCGCTGAACGTGGCCGCCTTGATCGTGTGGCCCTCGACCGGCGGCACGAGGAACCCTGACCCGGGCAGGTCCGGGACCGTCGCCGCGGGCAACGCGAGGGTGACGATCGCCATCGAGGCGTAGTCGACCTGAGCCAGCGCATCCGCCGCCAGCGGCGCGTGGTCGCGCAGCAGCCTGGCCGCGGGTGCCGCGGGGGTGGCGAGCACGACTCCGTCGACGTCCCACGCGACCGGTGCCGGCACGGGCCCGGCGACCACCCGCCAGCCGGAAGGGGTCCGCTCCACCCGGCGCACGATGGCGCCGCTCTCGATCCGCACGCCCCTGGCCGACAGGAGCTCGGCCAGCCGCTGGGGCAGCACGGCGATTCCGCCCACGAGGCCCGCGAAGACCGGGGCCTGGTTGCCCACCGCGGCGACCGCCGCGCGCTCGGCAGCCCTGAGCAGCGAGTCGCCGCGGGTCGCGGCCTGCCAGAGCGGCGCCACGGTCGCGTGCAGCGAGAGCTGCCGCGCGTGCCCGGCGTAGACACCGCCGAGCAGCGGCTCGACCAGCCGGTCGACGACGGCATCACCGACTCGTCCGGCCACGAAGTCGCCGACGGACAGGTCCTGCTCGATCGGCGAGAAGCGCTGCTGCGCCTCGCTTTCGGCGCGTGCCACCTCGTCATCGGAAAGCAACCCGCGCGCCGTGCCCGGACTGGCCGGCACGCCCATCAGCGTCCCCTTGGGCATCGGGTGCAACCTGCCCCGCGACCAGATCGACGCACCCACCGGCTCAGGGTGGACGAGCCGGTCGGCCAGGCCGAGCTCCTCGACCAGGCCGACCGCCTCCGGCCGTCGCGCGAGCATCGACTCGGCGCCGACGTCGATCGACACGCCTGCGACCGTGGCGCGCCGCAGCTTGCCGCCGACCTCGTCCCCCGCGTCCAGCACCGTGATCTGCAGGGTGGGATCGGCCCGGATGAGTTCCCAGGCGGCCGTCAGCCCGCTGATCCCGCCACCCACGACCGCGACCGCTGCACCCATGGCGTCAGGTTCTCACGAGACCGACTCGTGTCCGGGTCGTGACGACATCGAGACCGCCGATGTGGATCCGACTCGCCCCGGCGTCCCTCCAAGTCCTGACGGCACGCACACCGGACAAGGAGAGCGGTCATGATCAGGACACATCGACGGACCTCGGCGCTGGTTGCCGCCGCAGGTCTGTGCACGTTGCTCGTCGCCGGCTGCAGCGGGGACGGCGGGTCCCGCTCCAGCGCGGGCGTGGCCGATCAGAGCGGTGGCGGCTCCGCGCGTTCCGCGACCTCCCCCCGGAGCGGGCCCGAGCTCGCCGGGCCAAACTCGGTCGGTTCGGTCGGCTCGGGCGACGCCAGCCCGACCGCCGAGCAAGCGGTCGACATCGCCCAGTCCGACCGCAAGCTGATCCGCACCGCCGACCTGACCATCCGCGTCGACCAGGTCAAGCAGTCGGTGGCCCGGGTGCACCGGATCCTGGCGGCTGCCCAGGGTTACGTGGTCGACGAGCAGGTCGGCGGGGACGATGACCTGCGCACCTCGCCGAGCCGCGACTTCGGCGGGCGCGCGACCATCACCCTGGCGGTGCCGGCCGAACGGCTCGACACCGTGTTGGGTCAGCTCGCCGACGTCGGCACGGTGACCGAGCGGACCACCAGCAGCACCGACGTCACCAAGGACTACGTCGACACCGCCAGCCGGATCACGACGATGCAGACCAGTGTCGACCGGTTGCGGCGGCTGATGAGGGACGCGGCCGACCTCGACCAGATCACCCAGCTCGAGTCGGCGCTCACCACCCGTGAGGCGACCCTGGAGTCGCTGAAGTCCCAGATGTCCAGCCTGAAGACGCAGGTCGCCATGTCGACGGTGACCGTGACGTTGAGCACCACGGCGGTGCCGGTGGAGCCGGCCCCGGCCGGACCCAGCGGATTCGTCGAGGGGCTGTCGGCCGGCTGGCACGCCTTCGTCTCGGCGGCCGCGGCCGTCGTCACCGTGCTGGGCGTGCTGGTGCCGTTCATCGCGCTCGTGCTCGTGGTCGGCATGCCGGTGCTGTTCTGGCTGCGCCGGCGCCGCACCGCGACGGTCAGCGGCGGGAGCACTCCTGCACCAGCGCCGTGACCCGGGTCAGGACGTCCGGGTCGGTGGCCGGCAGCACCCCGTGGCCGAGGTTGAAGATGTGGCCCGGCGCGGCCAAGCCCTCCTGCACGATGGCTCGGACCTTCGCCTCGAGGGCCTCCCACGGTGCGAACAGCAGCGCGGGATCCAGGTTGCCCTGCACGGCATACCGGCCGTCGAGCCGGGCCAGTGCATCGGTGAGTGACAGTCGGTAGTCCACACCGACGACCTCGGCGCCCGCCGCGCCCATCGACGCGAGCAGCTCGCCGGTGCCGACCCCGAAGTGGATGCGCGGCACGTCGAGGTCGGCCACGGCCGCGAGCGCAGACGCCGCGTGCGGCTGGGCGAACTGCTCGTAGTCGGCGCGCGGCAGCGCTCCCACCCAGGAGTCGAACAGCTGCACCGCCGAGGCCCCGGCCTGTGCCTGGACCCGGAGGAAGGATCCGGAGATCTGGGCCAGCCGCGACCCAAGGTCGTGCCAGAGAGTGGGGTCGCCGTGCATCAACGCCTTGGTGTGCTCGTGGTTCTTCGAGGGTCCGCCCTCCACGAGGTAGGAGGCGAGGGTGAACGGTGCGCCGGCGAACCCGATCAGCGGCGTCGGCCCCAGCTCGGCGACGAGGAGCTCGACGGCTCGGGTGATGTCGGGCACCAGGTCGGGGGTCAGCTCGGGCAACCGGTCGAGGTCCTTGCGCGTGCGGAAGGGCTCGGCCACGACCGGGCCCACACCGGGGACGATGTCGAGGTCCACCCCGACCGCGGCCAACGGCACCACGATGTCGCTGAAGAAGATCGCGGCGTCAACTCCGTGCCGTCGCACCGGCTGCAGGGTGACCTCGGCGACGAGGTCGGGCGTGCGGCACGCCTCCAGCATGGGGACGCCCTCCCGCAGCGCGCGGTACTCCGGCAGTGAGCGCCCGGCCTGCCGCATGAACCACACCGGCGTGTGCGTCACCGCCTCACCGCGGGCGGCACGGACGAGGGCGCTGTCACGGGGACTGGGGGCAGCAGGGGGGGTCACGGGCCGATCCTCGCACGCGACCCGGGGCGGCCGACCGGGCGCATCGGGTCGGCCCATCCGGCGTGGCCTACCCGCCTCGGGCAACGTGCCGACATACCCTGCTGCTGTGGCAACGCGAAGCGTCAGCGACGCCCCTCCCGAGTTCACGCAGGCCCTGCTCGATCTGCGTGGCGCGCGGTTGCGCCCCGAGGTCCGCCTCACCGAAGTGCCTGCGCCCACCCGCATCGCGCCGTATGCCGTGGCCCTCACCGCCGAGGTGGTCGCCACCGGCGATGCCGACGATGGTGACGAGCTCGCTTCGGGGCGGTTCGTGCTGCTGCACGACCCATCCGCTCCGGAGCCGTGGGAGGGTGTCTGGCGCGCGGTGACATTCGCGCGCGCCGAGCTCGAGCCCGAGGTGGCGACCGACCCGATGCTCGGCGCCGTCGGCTGGTCCTGGCTGGTGGACAGCCTGGGCGCGCGGGACATCGGCTACACCGCGGAGGCGGGCACCGTGACCCGCGTCGTCTCCGAGAGCTTCGCCGGCCTGGCCGATCGCGAGCCCACCGTCGAGATGGAGGTGCGCGCGTCCTGGACGCCGGTGGGTCAGGACCTGGGCGGGCACCTGTCCGCGTGGGTCGACCTGTTGTGCACGATCGCGGGGCTTCCACCCCTGCCCGACGGCGTCACCGCGCTGCCTGGTCAGCGCCGATGACCCCGCTGCGCGACGCAGGAGCCGGGAAGGCGCCGACCAACAGCCAGGACAGCACGGCGACCGAGTCCGACCACGAGTCCGATCATGAGCCCGAACACGAACCCGCCGAGGCGGAGACCCCGCTGGTCCCCCTCGACGAGCCGGCCGACGGCGTGCCCGACGTCGTCACCGACGAACGCCGACTCGTCGCCGTTGCGGACGCGCTCGCGCGGGGCAGCGGCCCGGTGGCGCTCGATGCCGAGCGGGCCTCCGGTTACCGCTACGGCCAACGCGCCTACCTCGTGCAGATCCGCCGCGCCGGGTCCGGCACCTTCCTGATCGACCCGATCGCCTGCCCCGACCTCGGGCCGGTCGCCGAGGTGATCGGACCGCAGGAGTGGATCCTGCACGCGGCGACCCAGGACCTGCCCTGCCTCGCCGAGGTCGGCCTCACGCCGACGCGGCTGTTCGACACCGAGCTCGGAAGCCGGCTGGTGGGCCTCCCCCGGGTCGGCCTGGCCGCGGTCGTCGCGCACTACCTCGGGCTGAGCCTGGCCAAGGAGCACTCCGCGGTCGACTGGTCCACCCGCCCGTTGCCTGAGCCGTGGCTGCGCTATGCCGCGCTGGACGTCGAGGTGCTCGTGGAGGTGCGCGACAGGATCGCGGCCGACCTCGAGGCGCAGGGCAAGACCGAGTGGGCGACCCAGGAGTTCGAGGCGTTGACCCACTTCACCGGCCCCCGGGTGCGCCTGGACCCGTGGCGGCGCACGTCGGGGATGCACCGCATCCGCAACCGCCGGGGAGCTGCCCTCGTGCGCGAGCTGTGGCAGACCCGCGAAGCGATCGCCCAGGAGCGCGACACCGCACCCGGCCGGGTGCTGCCCGACGCGCTGATCATCGACCTGGCTACCCGGGCGCCGCGGGCCGCGGCCGACCTCGCCACCGGGCGAGTGCACAAGGGGGTCCGCCGCTACCAGCGGCAGTGGCTCGACGCCATCCACCGTGCGCTCCGCCTGCCCGAGCAGGACCTGCCTCCCCTGACGATCAAGAGCGACGCTCCCCCGCCCGCTCGATCGTGGGCCGACCGCGAGCCGGTCGCCGCCGCACGGCTGGCCGAATCCCGTGAACTGCTGGGGAAGTTCGCGGACGAGCACCACGTGCCGGTTGAGAACCTGCTCACGCCCGACCTGCTCCGCCGGGTGCTCTGGACACCCCCGGCGGAGCCCACGCCCGAGGCCGTGCGCGCCGCGCTGGACCAGCTCGGCGCTCGCCCGTGGCAGGTCGACATCGCCGCGCCGGTGATCTGCGCCGCCTGCGAGCACCACCCCTCGTGATGCCGTCGACCCCTCGTGTGGATCTTCGTGAGCGGGGTCACGACGGGGTCGCCTGACCAGCGGGGTTACTGACGAGTAGCCTCAGGGCGACCCGACATCGAACCCCGCGGATCCTCGCCGAGAAGATCGTCGTCCACGGCGAGGTCGACAAGCCGCTCAACAAGGGCCGGGTCGGCGCCGACGCGGCGCGCCGCCTCAAGGGACTGGCCACGGGCTCCGCGAGCAAGGACGGCTTCGCCGAGGCGGACTTCGTCATCGAGGCGGTCTTCCAGGATCTGTCCGTCAAGCAGGAGGTCTTTGCGCAGGTCGAGGCGGTCGTCGGACGGGAGTGCGTCCTCGCGACCAACACCTCGTCCCTCTCCGTCACCGAGATGGCCTCCCGGCTGACCCATCCGGAACGCGTGGTCGGCTTCCACTTCTTCAACCCCGTCGCGGTCATGCCGTTGCTCGAGGTCGTCAGCGGCGGGCAGACCGACGAGGCGACGCTGGCCACGGCCTTCGCCACCGGCAAGGTGTTGAAGAAGACCCGGATCCTGGTCCGGCACTCCCCCGAGGGCCGGCCCGCGCCCGATCCGGAGGTGCTGGCCCTGCTGGAGCAGCCGACGCGGCCGGGTGGTCCTCACGCCGGAGCAGGTGCGCGAGCAGGTGCTGTCGGCCCTCGCTGACGAGGCGCGACGGATGCTGGACGAGGGAGTCGTGGACAGCCCGATGGACCTGGACCTCGCGATGATCACCGGCGCCGGGTTCCAGTTCTGGAACGGCGGGCTCACTCCCCTGCGCGACCGTACCGGGATCGCCGAGAAGGTCTGCGGTCAGCGTTTCCTGCCTCCGGGAGTGGCCAACGTCACCTGCTGAGGCGCGCCGACGCGCCGATGCGCGTTTGTCGAAATATCTCACATGTGATCTACAGTGGGGCGCATGAATGAGGACTACCTTGGCCGCATCGGCACGCTCATCCGGGACGCCCGGCGCCATCAGAACCTCACCCAAACGGAATTGGCGGATCTGCTCAGGACCAGCCAGAGCGCGATCGCCCGCATCGAGCAGGGCAAGCAGAATCTCAGCCTTGAGATGCTGGCGCGGATCGGTGAGAAGCTGGACTCGGAGTTCGTCGCCGTCGGCTCGACCGTCCCGCAGAACCTGCGGATCGACGGAGGGGTCCAGCTGGATGGCGAGATCGACGTGCGGACCAGCAAGAACGCCGCCGTCGCCCTGCTGTGCGGCTCGCTGCTCAACAAGGGCAGGACGACGCTGCGCAACCTGGCCCGGATCGAGGAGGTCAACCGCATCCTCGAGGTCCTCGCGAGCATCGGGGTCCGCACCCGCTGGCTGCCCGACAGCAACGACCTGGAGATCGCCCCGCCCGAGCGCCTCAACCTCGAGGCGATGGACGAGGCGGCAGCCCGGCGCACCCGGACCATCATCATGTTCCTCGGCCCGCTCCTGCACGAGTTCACCGAGTTCAGCCTGCCCTACGCCGGCGGCTGCGACCTGGGGGTCCGCACCGTCGAGCCGCACATGTCCGCACTGCACCAGTTCGGCCTCGACGTGACCGCCACCCACGGCGCCTACCACGCCCACGTCGACCGTGCCGTGACCCCGCAGCGCGCCATCGTCCTCACCGAACGCGGTGACACCGTGACCGAGAACGTCCTTTTCGCAGCTGCCCGGTGGGAGGGCACCACGGTCATCCGCAACGCCAGCCCCAACTACATGGTGCAGGACCTCTGCTTCTTCCTGCAGCAGCTCGGGGTCACGATCGAGGGCATCGGCTCGACCACCCTCACCGTGCGGGGCGTGAAGGAGATCGACGTCGACGTCGAGTACTCCCCGTCCGAGGACCCGATCGAGGCGATGAGCCTGCTGGCGGCGGCGGTCGTCACCGAGTCGGAGATCACCATCAGACGGGTCCCGATCGAGTTCATGGAGATCGAGCTCGCGCTGCTCGAGGGCATGGGGATGAAGTACGAGCTGACCCCCGAGTATCCCTCCGCCAACGGCCACACCCGGCTGGTCGACCTGCGCACCATCCCGGGACCGCTCACCGCGCCCCTGGACAAGGTCCACCCGATGCCCTTCCCGGGCCTCAACATCGACAACCTGCCGTTCTTCGCGATCATCGCGGCGTGCGCCCAGGGGTCGACCATGATCCACGACTGGGTCTACGAGAACCGCGCCATCTACCTCACCGAGCTGACCAAGGTGGGCGCCAAGGTGCAGCTGATGGACCCGCACCGCGTGATGATCGAGGGGCCGACGCGTTGGCGCGCCGCGGAGGTCATCTGCCCGCCGGCCCTGCGCCCCGGCGTGGTCATCCTGCTCGCGATGCTGGCTGCGCCGGGCACTTCTGTGCTGCGCAACGTCTATGTGATCAACCGCGGCTATGAGGACCTGGCCCTGCGGCTCAACGCGCTCGGGGCCGGCATCCAGACCTTCCGCGACATCTGAGTCGGCGCCGATAGCGTGGGAGTGTGATCCCGCCCGCGCGCCGAGCCCACCGCCCGGCTCCGACCTTCCTCGACCAGGACGGGCCGATCGCCATGGCTCATCGCGGGTTCTCCCTCGACGGCCACGAGAACTCCATGTCGGCCTTCGCCGCAGCGGTCGACCTCGGTTACCGCTACGTGGAGACCGACGTCCACGCCACCAGCGACGGTCGGCTCGTCGCGTTCCACGACGCGACGCTCGATCGTGTCACCGACGCGCTCGGCGCGATCGCGGAGCTGCCCTGGCGCGAGGTGACGCTCGCGCGCATCGGCACGAGCGAGCCGATCCCGCTCTTCGAGGACCTGCTCGGCACCTGGCCGCAGCTGCGGGTCAACGTCGACGTGAAGTCGAGGGCCGCGGTGCAGCCGCTCGTCCAGGCGATCGAGCGCACGCGGGCGCACGACCGGGTGCTGGTGGCCTCGTTCTCCGACCGCAGCCGCCGGGCGGTCCTGCGGCGGTTGTCGGCGCCCGTCGCCACGTCGGGCGGTCCGACCACGGTGGCGGCCTTCCGGACCGCGTCGATGGCCGGCCGTACACGCCTCGCCGGGCGCGCGCTGCGCGACGTGGACTGCCTGCAGCTGCCCGAGTCCTTCGGACGCCTTCGCGTCGTCACCCACCGGACGGTCGCGCACGCCCACCGCGCAGGGGTCCAGGTGCATGTCTGGACGGTGAACGAGACCGAGGACATGCATCGCCTGCTCGACCTCGGCGTCGACGGCCTCATCACCGACCGCGCCGACCTGCTGCGCGACGTGCTGCGCGACCGTGGCGCCTGGCCCGGCTGACGCGAGGCCGCTGCCGCGTCACTCAGGGGAAGCCTGCACGGGCGCCTGACACATGGAGTGGGCGGCAAGTATGTCGTGCAGCCACACCGCCGCACGCGCCCGTCGTCCCTACTGTGCTGACCATGTCAGAGCCAGAAGGCCCCGCGCCGCTCGCCGGTCGACGTGCCCTCGTCACCGGCGCGGCCAGCGGGATCGGTGCGGCGTGCGTGGCGCACCTGCTGGCGCAGGGCGCCCACGTCATCGCGCTCGACCGTGACCTGGTGGGCCTCGAGTCGCTCGACGGGCCACCGGACCGGTTGGACCGACTCACCTGCGACCTGGCGGACCTCGACGGACTCGCCGCGCTGCCCCAGGACGTGGAGATCCTGGTCAACAACGCCGGCATCCAGCACATCGCCCCGGTGCAGGACTTCCCACCCGACCGGTTCGACCAGATCCTCGCGATCATGCTGCAGGCACCGTTCCGGCTGATCCGCCAGGTGCTGCCGCACATGTACGACCGGGAGTGGGGCCGAATCGTCAACGTGTCCAGCGTGCACGGACTGCGAGCGAGCGAGTTCAAGGCCGCCTACGTCGCGGCCAAGCACGGGCTCGAGGGGCTGTCAAAGGTGGTGGCCATCGAGGCCGGTGCGCACGGCGTCACCAGCAACTGCGTCAACCCCGCCTACGTGCGCACACCCCTCGTCGAAGGACAGGTCGCCGACCAGGCCGCCAGCCACGGCATCTCCGAGGAGGAGGTTCTCGAACGGATCATGCTCGAGCCGGTGGTGGTCAAGCGCCTCGTCGAACCGCGCGAGGTGGCGGACCTCGTGGGCTTCCTGTGCGGACCGTCGGCGGCCTCGGTGACCGGCTCGTCATACGTCATGGACGGCGGATGGACAGCGCGCTGACTCGTGCCGCCACCACCTTAGGATCGGCAGGATGCCAGCGCCCCCTCATATCGTGACCGGACCCGCCGATGAGCCCGAGCCACCGTCGCGCACCCTCCTGCGCCTCCTGGCGGCCGGGGCACGACCTGAGCAGCTCGCGGCCGTCGAGGGAGACGCCGAGGCCCGGGAGGACGCCCTGGTCGTCCGTGGCGTCTTCGACGCCCACCGGAGACGCGAGTCCGAACTGGCCGCCCTGGTGGACACGGCTCGCGACCTGGCCGCCGCGCAGGATCCTGCCGGCGTGCTCGAGGCGATCGTCCGTCGGGCGCGCGCGCTGCTCGGCACCGACGTCGCCTACCTGACGCTCTACGACCCCGCCCGGGGCGACACCTTCATGCGGACCACGGACGGTTCGGTGTCGATCGCGTTCCAGAACGTGCGGCTCAGCCTGGGTGACGGCCTCGGTGGCCTGGCCGCCTCCACCCACAAGCCCTACTGGACGGCCGACTACATGGCCGACGGGCGGTTCAACCACACCAGGTCCATCGACGGGGCCGTCAACGACGAGGGCCTCGTCGCGATCTGCGGCACCCCGCTGCTCGTGGAGGAGGCGTTCGTCGGCGTGCTCTTCGCCGCCAACCGCACCCCGCGACCCTTCACCCGCGAGGAGGTGGCCCTGCTCGGTTCGCTCGCCGCGCTCGCGGCCGTGTCGCTCGTCCAGACTCGGGCGGCGGCGGAGACCACCCAGGCCCTGGCGGCGCTGTCCGCCGCCCACGAGACGGTGGGCCGCTACACCGCCGGGGTCGAGCGGGCCGCCGCCGCCCACGACAGCTTCACCAAGATCGTCCTGGCAGGAGGTGGGGTGGAGGACCTCACGGCCGCGCTCGGCGACCTGCTGGACGCCTCGGTCACCTTCCTCGACGCCGAGAGCACCGACGACACGTGCCCGCCGTCCATGCTCGACGTGGTCAGCGCCACACATGCCACCGGCCGGCTCGCCCACGACGGTTCCCGTTGGGCCGTCACCGTGTCCGCGGGACCGGAGGTGCTGGGGACTCTCGTGCTCGAGCGAGGCGGCGACCTCGACGACGCGGACGAACGCACCATCGAGCGCGCCGCGCTCGTCACCGCTTTGATCCTGCTGTTCGCGCGGGCCGAGGCGGACGCCGAGCAGCGTGCCTCGTCCGACCTTGTCGCCGACCTGATGACCGGACGGGGCGATCTGGCGAGCCGGACCGCTCGGGCCCGGGGCCGCCGGCTGGACCCCGACGAGCCCCACGTCGTGCTGGTGGTGCGCGGCGCCGGCGACCAGCCGCGCCGGTCCCTCGTGCTGTCCACCCAGAGCGCCCTCGACGGCGCCGGCCTGGTCGGAGAGCACGACGGAGACGTCGTCGCCGTCATCGGCGCCGGCGAGGCCGGGCCGCCTGCTCGGCAGGTGGCCCAGCGGCTCGGCCGCCGAGCCCGCGTGACGGTCGGCGCGGCCGGACCGACCAGCGAGCTCGCTGCTCTCCCCGACCTGCACGCCGAAGCCGCCCGGACCGTGGCCGCCTTGACCGCGCTCGGCCGTGAGGGCGACGGCGCCGCGGCGGCAGACCTGGGGTTCGCGGGGCTGGTCGTGGGGAGCTCCCCGCAGATCGGGCTGTTCGTCGACACGGTCCTCGGCCCGGTGGCCGACTACGACAGACGGCGCAGGACGGAGCTGCTGACCACCCTGGAGGCCTACTTCGCCGCAGGTTGCAGCCCGCGCCACGCGGCCGACTCGCTGCACGTGCACGTCAACACGGTCGCGCAGCGGATCGAACGGATCAGCGCCCTGCTCGGCAGCGACTGGCAGCAGCCGGAACGTTCACTGGAGATCCAGCTGGCCCTACGTCTGCGCCGGCTGCTTCCCGACGCCTGACACCCGCGCGATCGCTGCGGCGACCTGGCCCGCGCCAAGGCGGCCGAGCACCACGCTGTAGTGGTTCGTGCCCGGTATCCCGGTGACCCGGACGTCCTCCGGCAGCCGGAGCGCGGCGAGCCGCTGCTCGTCATACAGGCCCCGCGGCTCGTCCAGCAGGCCGCGCTGCGCCCAGAGGAACTCGACAGGGATGCCGGCACCGGCCGCGGTCCGTGCACCGGCGTGGACCTCCGCGTCGAAGAGCACGTCCGCGCCGTCCGCCCGCACGGCATCGAGCACGCAGGTGCTCGCCAGGGCGCCTCCTTGGGACACCAGGTCGTGCATCAGGTAGGCCTGCAGCGCACCGCCGGCCGGACCGTCGAACAACGGCCCGAGCGCCGGGTGCTCGCGCCAGAAGTCGAGGTAGGCGTCGGCATCGGCGAACCGCATCGACAGTCGCTCCATCACCGGGCCGATGACGGCCTGCAGTGCCGCGTCCACGTCCAAGTCGGGTGGGACCGGGAAGGCGAACCCGCCGTCCACCAGCACCACCGAGCGCACCCGGTCAGGGTGGCGCGCTGCGGCCAGGGCGGCGACGAAGGCGCCCATCGAATGGCCGACCAGCGTGAAGTTCTGGGCGCCGAACGCGTCGGCCATGGCGAGCACGTCGTCGACGTGGGCGGGAAGTCCCCACGGGCCGGTGACATCGCGGCTGCCCGCCCTGCCGCGCAGGTCGGGAGCCAGGAAGCGGGTCGGCCCGGCGCTCGTCCGGCCGAGCGCTGACGCGACCGGCTGCCAGGTCAGGCCGTTGGCCGTGATCCCGTGCAGCGCCAGGACCACGTTGGGGGTGGCCGCGCCCTCGAGCAGCACCGCAGGAGAAGTCAGGTCGTGCACGTCCAGTCCACCGCCCGGCACCTCCACCCGGTATCGGTCCCGCAGCTCAACGTCCGACATCCAGACCTCCCTTGCGCCAGACCCCGGTGACCCCACCGGGTGCGAACTACGCCACGAGACCAAGCAGGACCCCGAGCACGAACAGTGCTGGTGACAGCGGCACCCGCAGCACGCTCGGCAGCTGCTCGACGCGTCGACGCGTGCGGCGAAGCGGGACCGGACCCTCTGCGCAGCGAAACTACGTGAGGAGAGAGGCCGGTTCGGTGGGCCCGGCAGCCATAGCTGCGTGGGGAGCTATGTGCTCAGGACACGGGCGGGGTCAACGCCCTTGTCAGGGAGGTGGCGATGGCGTCGGGAGTGAGGCCGACCTCGTCGAGCACCTGACTGCGGGAGGCGTGTGAGAGGAAGCGCTTGGGTATGCCGTGACAGTGCACCGGCTGGGACAACCCGGCTGCGCGCAGGGCCTGGGTCACGGCCGAGCCGATGCCTCCGGAGACGAGGTTGTCCTCGATCACCGCCACAGCACCGGCGCCCGCGGCCAGCTGCACCAGGTCCTCGCTCACAGGCAGGACCCAACGGGGATCGACCGCGGCAACGGAAAGGCCCTGGGCCTCGAGCTTCTCGGCGACTGCGACCCCGACCTGTGCCATCGACCCGACTCCCACGACGAGCAGGTCCACCTCGTCGCGCGCCGCCGGGTGGAGGACGTCCACGCTGCCGTGGGTCGCCACCGCGTCGATGGGGTCGGCCACGTCGCCCTTGGGGAAGCGCAGCACCGTCGGTGCATCGTCGACGTCGATCGCCTCGCGCAGCAGCAGCCGCACCTGTCGGCCGTCGCGCGGGGCAGCAAGCCGGAGGCCGGGAACCACGGAGGTGAGCGTCATGTCCCACATGCCGTTGTGTGACGGGCCGTCGCTGCCGGTCACACCGGCCCGGTCGAGGACGAAGGTCACCCCGGCGTGGTGCAGGGCGCAGTCCATGAGCAGCTGGTCGAAGGCACGGTTGAGGAAGGTCGAGTAGACGGCGACCACGGGGTGCAGTCCGCCGAAGGCCAGGCCGGCGGCCATCGTCGTGACGTGCTGCTCGGCGATGCCGACGTCGAAGACCCGGTCGGGGTAGCGCGCGGCGAACCCGTCGAGCCCGACCGGGATCAGCATGGCCGCGGTGAGTGCCACCACGTCCTCGCGCTCGGCGCCGATGGCGCACATCTCGTCGTTGAACTCGTCGGTCCAGATCCGGCCGCCCGCCTCGAACGGCAGACCGGTCTCGGGGTTGATGACGCCGACCGCGTGGAACTGGTCGGCCTCGTCGTGCTCCGCGGGCGCGTAGCCGCGCCCCTTCTGGGTGAGGACGTGCACGAGGACCGGGCCGCCGTAGGCGCGGGCCTTGCGCAGGGCGCTCTCGACCGCCTGCTCGTCGTGTCCGTCGACGGGCCCGAGGTACTTGAGCCCGAGGTCCTCGAACATCCCCTGCGGCGCGACGATGTCCTTCAGGCCCTTCTTCATGCCGTGCAGGGTGTCGTAGACGGCCGGGCCGAGCACCGGTGTGCGGTTGAGCCGGTTGCGGCCCCAGGCCAGGAACCGCTCGTAGCCCTTGGTGGTGCGCAACGTCGCCAGGTGGTCAGCGAGGCCGCCGGTGGTCGGCGCGTAGGACCGCTCGTTGTCGTTGACCACGATGACGAGCGGCAGGTCCTTGTCCACCGCGATGTTGTTGAGCGCCTCCCACGCCATCCCGCCTGTGAGGGCACCGTCACCGATGACCGCGACCGTATGACGTTCGCGCTCCCCGCGCAGTCGGTGCGCCTTGGCGATGCCGTCGGCCCACGACAGCGACGTCGACGCGTGCGAGTTCTCCATCACGTCGTGCTCGGACTCCGCACGTGAGGCGTAGCCCGACAGTCCGCCCTGCTTCTTCAGCTTGCTGAAGTCATGCCGGCCCGTGAGCAGCTTGTGGACGTAGGTCTGGTGGCCCACGTCGAAGACGATCGTGTCGCGGGGTGACTCGAAGACGCGATGCAGCGCGATGGTGAGCTCGACCACGCCGAGGTTGGGCCCGAGGTGTCCCCCCGTCCGGCAAACCGAGTCGATGAGGAACTCGCGGATCTCCTTGGCGAGGCCGTCGAGCTGGTCGGGCGACAGGGCCCGGAGATCATCCGGCCCGTTGATCGATGCGAGCACACCCACGATGGTGACAGTCCTTCCGCGACGGCGACTCCCGAGTGTAGATCAGAGCCGGGGTATGTACTGCTTACCCCGAAGGGCGTCCTGCAGTAGTCGGGCGCTTCGCGCCGCCCCCCTCAACCGTAGGCCCTCGGCCTCGAGGTTCTCGAGGACCTGCTCCAGACCGTCGGCCGGCAGCACGTCGCCCAGCTCCACCCGGGCCTGCCGGTAGGCCTCGCGCATGGCGGCCAGCTGGGCGTCGACGTGGCGCACGGTCACCCAGGCGAGGGCCACCGGGTGGCGGCGCCACGCGGCATACGCGCGGTAGTCGGGTGGGCAGTGGTCGAGCAGCCACGAGGCGGCGGCAGGCTGCCACCCCGGGGCACCCGGTGGCGGCACCGCGGCCGGCCAGCCGGGAGGGGTCGCGCTCACGCCTCCAGTCTGCGGGCTCCTACCGACAGGGCCCCAACCGGACATGCCGGATCCGCGAAACCGCGGAAAACGCACGCGCCCGGCACGCTCGCGGTCGATCTGGCCCCAGCCCGGTGACCACTCAGGTGCGATCGGACAGGTAGCTGACAGGTCGGCCGGGGAAATGGGCCCGCCACTCATCCGACAACCGTCGCGGCACGCCCGGCACCCCGACCTCACGCATGACGTCCACGATCCGGCGCAGGGTCTGGTCCGGACTCACGAAGATGCCGGACGAGATCACCGTCACCCGACGCCACTTCCCCCTGTCGAGGTCCTCCCGCCGGTAGATGTCGGACTCCCAGGTGGCGTCGTCCTGCACGTGGTGCCTGCCGTCGTACTCGATCGCGAGCCGGTGGTCCGGGAACGCCAGATCGAACCGAAATCGCCACGAGCCGTCGGGCCACCGGATGACGTGGTTGACGGTTGGCTCGGGCAGTCCGGCCAGGACCATCAGCATGCGCAGCCGCGTCTCCATGGGAGAGTCCACACCGGCTCGGACGAACCTGGCCGCACGCCGCGCGCGCACGGCGCCGGGCCCGTGCCAGTCGTCGGCCGCCTCGACCAGGTCGTGGGGCACGACCCGCTTCGACTTGACCAGGCTGTCACCCAGCACCACCAGGTCGACCAGCCCCATGGCCGAGGCCAGCTCGAGGAAGGACCGAGCAGGCGTGGACACCCGGACCCCGCTGTCGATGATGACGGCGCCTACGGGGGTGCGCTCCGAGGTGACAGCGTGGTGCAGGTCCGCGCACTCGTGCGAGCGGATCCCTTGTCGCTGGCACCGGGTCGACCCCGGGGCCGCACACACGTGGATGAGCGGCTGGTCCGGGACGACACCTCCCCAGATCCTCGCCGCGGTGAAGTGGCTGGCGTGCGAACCAGTCGGCGACACCAGGAGCGCAGCCGCCGCCTCGATCATCGGCGTCGGAGGGACGGCGGCATCGACATAGACCCCCCAGACGATCCGTCGAAAGTTCCCATTCGTCAGGGCACGCCTGCTGATCCCGGAGCTCAACGCCTGCGCCCTCGTGAACGGCTTCGAGGTGTCCAAGCGGGGCTCTGACGCGACGACAGTCTCCTGAAGGGGCACGACTCAGCGTCGCGCAGACGGCCCGGGTCCCGCAGACGTCGTCCACAGCCCCGGCCCATGCGCACCGGGCACGATTCGCGAAACCGCGGAAAACGCACGCACATCGGCCCGCGCGCGTCCGACCCTGGCCCGAGACGGGCGACAACCGGCCGTATGCCGTGAGGTGACCTCACGGCATACGGCTGGTTCGGTGCGTCAGGCCTTCGCGTCGACCAGCGAACGCAGGACGTACTGCAGGATCCCGTCGTGCCGGTAGTAGTCGGCCTCCCCGGGGGTGTCGATCCGCACCACCGCGTCGAATGACACCGGCTCGGCCCCGTCTCTCCTGGCCGTGACGCGTACCGTGCGCGGCGTGGCACCGTCGTTCATTGCCGTGATGCCGGAGATGTCGAACGTCTCGGTGCCGGTGAGGCCCAGGGACTCGGCGTCCTGGCCGTCGGGGAACTGCAGTGGCAGCACGCCCATGCCGATCAGGTTCGACCGGTGGATCCGCTCGTAGGACACCGCGATCACGGCCTTGACGCCGAGGAGCCGGGTGCCCTTGGCCGCCCAGTCGCGGGACGAGCCCGAGCCGTACTCCTTGCCGGCGAGCACGACCAGGGGCACCCCTGCCTTCTCGTAGTTCTGTGCCGCGTCGAAGATCGTGCTCTGCTCACCGTCGCGGGTGAAGTCGCGGGTGAATCCGCCGGAGACGTCGTCGAGCAGCTGGTTCTTCAGCCGGATGTTGGCGAAGGTGCCGCGGATCATCACTTCGTGGTTGCCGCGACGCGAACCGTAGGAGTTGAAGTCCTTGCGCTCGACGCCGTGCTCGGTGAGGTAGACGCCGGCCGGGCTGTCCGCGCGGAACGACCCCGCCGGGCTGATGTGGTCGGTCGTGACCGAGTCACCCAGCTTGGCCAGCACCCGGGCCCCGGAGATGTCCTCCAGCGGCGCCGGTTCCAGTCCCATGCCCTCGAAGTAGGGGGGCTTGCGCACGTAGGTCGACTCCTCGGCCCACTCGAACGTCTTGCCCTCGGGGGTCGGCAGCGAGCGCCAGCGCTCGTCGCCCTGGAAGACGTCGGAGTAGTCGGAGGTGAACATGTCCTTGTCGATGGACGACTCGACCACGTGCGCCACCTCGGCTGCGTCCGGCCAGACGTCGGCCAGGAAGACGTCCTTGCCGTCGGCGTCGGTGCCGAGCGGCTCGCTCTGCGGGTCCCAGTCCATCGTGCCGGCGAGGGCGTAGGCCACCACCAACGGCGGTGAGGCCAGGTAGTTCATCTTGATGTCCGGGTTGATCCGGCCCTCGAAGTTGCGGTTGCCGGACAGCACCGAGACCACCGCGAGGTCGGCCTCGTTCACGACCTGGGAGACCTCCTCCGGCAGCGGGCCGGAGTTGCCGATGCACGTGGTGCAGCCGTAGCCCACCAGGTGGAAGCCGAGCTTCTCCAGGTAGGGCACGAGCCCGGCCTTGGCGTAGTAGTCCATGACGACCTTGGAGCCGGGCGCCAGGGAGGTCTTGACCCACGGCTTGGCCGTGAGGCCCTTGTCGACTGCGTTGCGGGCAAGGAGGGCGGCGGCGACCATCACCGAGGGGTTGGACGTGTTGGTGCACGAGGTGATCGAGGCGATCGCGACGTGGCCGTGATCCAGCTCGGTCCGGGTGCCGTCGGCCAGGGTCAGCGGCACCTTCTTGCTCGTGCGCCGGATACCGCCGGCCGCCGTGCCGTGGTGCGGCGCGTCCTGCGCCAGCTGCTCGGGGCTCTGGCCGTCCACGGCCGGGGCGTCGCTGGCGGGGAAGGACTCCTTGCCGGCTTCGTCGACCATCGAGTCCGCGTCGGTGGTGACGTAGTCGCGCAGCGAGGTGCGGAACGACGACTTCGCGTCAGTGAGGGAGATGCGGTCCTGCGGGCGCTTCGGCCCGGCGATCGACGGCACGACGGTGGACAGGTCGAGCTCGAGGTACTCGGAGAACTCCAGCTCGCGGGACGGGTCGTGCCACAGCCCCTGCTCCTTGGCGTAGGCCTCGACCAGGGCGACCTGCTCGTCGCTGCGGCCCGTGAGCCGCAGGTAGTCCAGCGTCACGTCGTCGACCGGGAACATCGCTGCGGTGGAACCGAACTCGGGGCTCATGTTGCCGATGGTGGCGCGGTTGGCCAAAGGCACGGCCGCGACGCCCTCACCGTAGAACTCGACGAACTTGCCGACGACCCCGTGCTCGCGCAACTGCTCGGTGATGGTCAGCACCACATCGGTCGCGGTGGCGCCGGCAGGGATCTCGCCGGTGAGCTTGAAGCCGACGACCCGGGGAATGAGCATCGAGACCGGTTGTCCGAGCATCGCGGCCTCGGCCTCGATGCCGCCCACGCCCCAGCCGAGGACGCCCAGACCGTTGACCATGGTGGTGTGCGAGTCGGTGCCCACGCACGTGTCGGGGTAGGCCAGGCCGTCGCGGTCGAAGACCACGCGGGCCAGGTGCTCGATGTTGACCTGGTGCACGATGCCGGTGCCCGGAGGGACGACCTTGAAGTCGTCGAACGCGGTCTGACCCCACCGCAGGAACTGGTAGCGCTCGCCGTTGCGCTCGTACTCCAGCTCGACGTTGCGTGCGAACGCGTCGCGGCTGCCAGCGACGTCGGCGATCACCGAGTGGTCGATGACCATCTCGGCCGGGGCGAGCGGGTTGATCTTGCCGGCGTCACCGCCGAGCTCACTGACGGCTTCGCGCATGGTGGCGAGGTCGACGATGCAGGGCACGCCGGTGAAGTCCTGCATGATGACGCGCGCCGGCGTGTACTGGATCTCCGTGCTGGGCTCGGCCTTCGCGTCCCACTGGGCGACCGCGCGGACCTGGTCGGCGGTGATGTTCACGCCGTCCTCGCCCCGCAGGAGGTTCTCGAGCAGGATCTTCAGGCTGTAGGGGAGCCGGTCGCTGCCCTCGATGCTCGCGAGCCGGAAGATGTCATAGGACTTCTCACCGACCTCGAGCTTGCCCTTGGACCCGAAGCTGTCCGTGCTGCCAGTCATCCGCCGCTCCTTCGTCGATTTATCTTGACGTCAAGATACATTGAACCACACCCGGGTCGCCCGGTCTCGGCTGGGCCGCCAGCCAGCCCCTGCGCTGACTCCCGACGGGTTTCGGGTGACGCAACGGGCGGTCGGCTCACCGCCGTTCACGCGGCTCTTCGCGGACCAGTGTGGCGATGCACTCGACGTGGTGTGTCATCGGGAAGGCATCGAAGGCGCGCAACCGGTCCAGCCGATAACCCGCGTCCTTCGCGTAGGCGAGGTCCCGGGCCAGCGCCGCGGGGTCGCAGGCGACGTAGGCAATGGCTCGGGCCCCGAGGGCCGCGACGTCCCGGATGACTCTTCGACCAGCCCCGCTGCGCGGGGGGTCCAGCACCACGAGGTCGGCACGGATCCCTTGGCGCACCAGCGGTCGCAGAACCCGGTCGACCGTGCCCCCGCGGATCTCGACTTGTGGGAGGGCCCGCAGGTTGTCCTCGGCGTCGGCCACCGCGCCGGCGTCGGACTCGATCGCCAGGACGGCGCCGTCCTCGCCCACCGCGTGGGCGAGCGCAGCGGCGAACAGCCCCACGCCGCAGTAGAGGTCGACCGCACGGTCACCCGGCCGCGGCGCAAGCTCGTCGAGGACGTGGCCCACGAAGGTGGCCGCCGCACCGGCGTGCACCTGCCAGAACCCGCGCGCTCCCACGACGAATTCGTGGCTCCACTCCCCCACCGCGACGTGTTCGACGACCCGCGGTGCCGACCCCTCGCCGGACGGGACAGGGACGACCACGACGTCCGGACCACCGCTCGGTGCGACGACGTCCACCGACCTCGACCCCGTCCAGTCACGGCCCAGCACCCCGGTGCCGACGACGGCGTCGGTGGCGATCAGGCAGTCGTCGAGGGGTATGACGTCGTGTGACCTGTGCCGGCGAAGGCCGGCATGGCCTCCCTCGCCCACGGCGAACTCCACCCGGGTCCGCCAGCGCAGCCCGCGGTCCGCGGCGTCGGCGCCGATGTCGACGTCGACTGGCGAGGGCACCGGCTCGACCGTCACCGGCAGCTCGAGACCGGCCAGCCGGCGCAGCTGCTCGGAGACCACGGCCGCCTTGAGCTCCCGCGAGTAGGCCGGGGACGCGTGTTGCCAGTCGCACCCGCCGCACCGGCCCGGCCCGGCATACGGGCAGGGGGGCGTGACGCGGTGGGGGGATGCGACGAGCACCTCCTCGGCGTCCGCCCGCAGGAACCGCGAGTCGGCCCGCCCCTCGGTGATGCGCGCGCGGACCCGCTCGCCGGGCAGGCTGTGCCGGACGAAGACCACCTGCCCCTCGTCACGGGCGACGCAGTGGCCGCCGTGGGCGACGGGGCCGATGTCGAGCTCGACCAGCTCGCCGACGCGAGAAGGCGCTTGCTCCCCCACGTCAGCTCCCCCGGCGCACCGACCCGGGGGTCGGTCCCTCGAGCCGGCCCTCGGCGCCCTCGGACGAGTGCAGCTGCCACGGGACGCTGGCCACCATGACTCCGGGGGTGAACAGCAGCCGGCCCTTGAGCCGCAGCGCGCTCTGGTTGTGCAGGATCTGCTCGTACCAGTGCCCGACGACGTATTCCGGGATGTAGACCACCACGACCTCCCGGGGGCTGTCGCGCCGGATCGACTTCACGTAGTCGACCACCGGCCGGGTGATCTCACGGTAGGGCGACGCGAGCGCCTTGAGCGGCACCGGGATGTCGCGCCGGTCCCACTCGTCCTGCAACGCCTTGGTCTCCTCGGCCTCGACGTCGACGGTGACGGCCTCGAGGATCGACGGCCGGGTTGCCCTGGCGTAGGACAGCGCCCGCATGGTCGGCTTGTGGATCTTGGAGACGAGCACCACCGCGTGCACGCGCGAGGGGAGCACGGTCTCCTCGGCGTCGTCGTCCACCGCCAGCTCCTCGCTCACCTGCCGGTAGTGGCCACGGATGGCGCGCATCATGACGAAGAGCACCACCATGGCCGCGATGGCGATCCAGGCGCCCTTGGTGAACTTGGTGACCAGCACCACGACCAGCACGGTCCCCGACATGCTCGCCCCGAGCGCGTTGATCGCGCGGCTGCGCATCATCCGTGCCCGCGTCCGACGGTCCTTCTCCCGGCGCAGGTTGCGGTTCCAGTGCAGGATCATGCCGATCTGGCTGGTGGTGAACGAGACGAACACGCCCACGATGTAGAGCTGGATCAGCCGGGTCACCTGGGCATCGAAGGCGACGATGAGCACGATCGCGCCGGCCGCGAGGATCAGGATGCCGTTGCTGTAGGCGAGCCGATCGCCGCGGGTGTGCAGCTGCCGGGGCAGGAAGCCGTCCTTGGCGAGGATCGACGCGAGCACCGGGAAGCCGTTGAAGGCGGTGTTGGCCGCCAGCACGAGGATGATGCCGGTGGCGGCGATAGTGAAGTAGAAGGCGGGCGGGAAGTTGGAGAACACCGCGTCGGAGAGCTGGCCGACGACCGTGTGCTGGTCGTACTCCACGCCGTTCGGGAACATCGCCACACCGGGCGCGGTCTGCACCCCGTGGACCCCGTCCAGGGTCAGCCGGTTCATGTCGGAGTCCGGGTCGACGTAGCGCAGGTGTGTCACGTTGGCCAGCACGATGATGCCGATGAGCATGGTGACGGCGATGGTCCCCATCAGCAGCAGCGTCGTCGCGGCGTTGCGGCTCTTGGGCTTGCGGAAGGCCGGCACGCCGTTGCTGATCGCCTCGACGCCGGTCAGCGCGGCACAACCCGAGGAGAAGGTGCGCAGGATCAGGAAGGCGCCCGCCGCCGTGCCCAGGCCGTGGGTGAAGCTGGTGTCGGAGGGCACCTCGAACTGCGCGCTCGACACGGCCGGCAGTGACCCGAACGCGAGCCGCGCGAGCCCCCACGCGGTCATCCCGATGATCGCCGCCATGAAGCAGTAGGTGGGGATGGCGAAGGTGGCGCCGGACTCGCGCACGCCGCGCAGATTGACCGCCGCGAGGAGGACCACCAGCGCGACGGCATACGTCGCCTCGTGCCCGTTGACGAACCCCAGTGCCGACGCGGCGTTCTGGACCCCGGACGAGATCGACACCGCCACGGTGAGCACGTAGTCGACGAGCAGGGCGCTCGCGACGGTGAGGCCGGCGAAGGACCCGATGTTGGTGGTCGCGACCTCGTAGTCCCCGCCTCCCGAGGGGTAGGCGTGCACGTTCTGCCGGTAGGACGCCACGATCGTCAGCATCACGAGCGCGACGGCGACCGCGACCTTCCAGGAGAACGCGTAGGCCGACAGACCGGCGACCGACAGGGTGATGAAGATCTCGTCGGGGGCGTAGGCGACCGAGGAGAGCGCGTCGCTCGCGAAGACCGGCAAGGCGATCCGCTTGGGCAGGAGGGTCTCACCGAGGCGGTCGCTGCGCATGGCGTGACCCACGAGAACGCGCTTGATGATCCGGCCCGATGTCGACACGATCCGCAAGTGTATGTCCGCGCAGCCCGCGGTGTACGGTCGCACCGTGCACTTCGTGATCATGGGCTGCGGCCGCGTGGGTTCCATGCTCGCGGGCACGCTGGAGGAGCAGGGCCACGACGTGGCCGTCATCGACCAGAACCCCGCGGCGTTCCGTCGTCTGGGCGCCACGTTCGAGGGCCGCCGGGTGACCGGCCTCGGCTTCGACCGCGACACCCTGCGCGAGGCGGAGATCGAGAACGCCTACGCGTTCGCAGCGGTCAGCAGCGGTGACAACTCCAACGTCCTTGCCGCGCGAGTTGCCCGCGAGACCTACGGCGTCGAGCACGTGGTGGCGCGGATCTACGACCCCGGTCGGGCCGAGGTCTACCAGCGACTCGGGATCCCCACCGTGGCCACGGTCCGCTGGACGGCCGACCAGACCCTGCGCCGGTTGCTGCCGTTGGGTTCGGTGCCGGAGCACACCGACCCGAGCGGCAAGATCGTGCTGGCCGATGTGCCGGTCCACGCCGACTGGGTCGGCCAGCGGTTCTCCAGGATCGAGGCCGTCGCCGGCGCTCGCATCGCCTACCTCACGCGTCTCGGCGAGGGCATGATCCCGGGCCCGGACACCGTCTACCAGGAGGGTGACCTCGTCCACGTCGTCGCCACGTCCGACCAGATCCCGGTCATCGAGCAGCTGCTCGACCAGTCCCCTCCTCCCGCGTAGCCCACCGAAAGGACCTGCGACCCCATGCGCGTCGTCATCGCCGGAGCGGGCAGCGTCGGCCGCTCCATCGCCCGCGAGCTGCTGCACAACGGCCACCAGGTCCTGCTCGTCGACAAGGACGCCGACGACGTCCAGTCACGGCGGATGCCGGAGGCCTCCTGGCTGCTCGCAGACGCCTGTGAGATCAGCGCCCTGCGCGAGGCGGGGCTGGCCGACTGCGACACGGTCGTCGCCGCGACCGGTGACGACAAGGCCAACCTCGTGGTGTCGCTGCTGGCCAAGACCGAGTTCGGGGTCCCCCGCACGGTGGCCCGGGTCAACAACCCCAGGAACGAGTGGCTCTTCGACGAGGCGTGGGGGGTCGACGTGGCGGTGTCCACGCCACGCCTGATGACCGCCCTGGTCGAGGAGGCCGTCAGCGTCGGTGACCTGGTGCGGATCTTCCAGTTCCAGCAGGGCAACGCCACGATGGTGGAACTGACCCTGCCGATCGAGAGCCCGTATGCCGGGCACCGCGTCGGAGACCTGGAGTTGCCCCCGGAGTGTGTGCTCGTGGCGATCCTGCGCGAGGACAAGGCGATTGCGCCGACCCGGGACGACTCCATCGAGGGTGGCGACGAGCTGTTGTTCGTGTCCACGCCGGAGACCGAGGATGCCCTCGAGCAGATGCTGAGCCCTGGCCAGCGGCCCACCCGGGGCAGGGAGTGACGACCGTGCCGCTGGCCCTCGCCGCTCGGTCCCGGTGGTCGCGGCTCCTCGGCGGCAGGGTCGCTCCGCTCCATCGTGGCCGCGGGTCGTCGCCGCTCAGTCGTCGCTGAGAGCGGTGTTGCCGCGCACGAGGATCAGGCCCATCACGGCTACGGCCGCGAGGTAGGCCGGCCAGCCCAGCACGATCTTGGACACGCCGAGCAGAGCGACCTGGCCGGCGAAGTAGAGCGGCAGCATGATGGCCACGCGGACGGCATACAGTCCGACGAGCACCAGGGTCAGGCGGTTGCAGACCCGGACGAGTGCGGCGTTGCGTCGCCACCCGAGCGGGTCCTCGGCCATCGCGGGATCGCCTGCGGCCACGATGAATCCGACCAATGGCCAGCGTCCCAGCACGGAGACGATGCTGAGCAGCCCGAAGCCGATGCTGCCGAGGATGCCGGGGAGGAAGGCGTCCTGCGCCTGACCGCTGCGCAGGGCGAAGAAGGCGGCGATCGCGGTGGCGATGACAGCCGAGAAGACGTAGCGGGGCGTCTGTCGCATGGCCAGCCGGACCACGAGGAGCACCACCGCCACGGCGACCGCGGCGTAGACGGCGGTGCGCACGTCGTGCGCCCAGACCCAGGCGACGACGAACGCCGCGGTCGGCAACGCGGTCTCGAGCGAACCGCGCCAGCCCCCGAGGGCAGCCGACAGCCGCTCCTTGATCAGGCCCTCCACCGTGGGCGCGTCCACCACGGCCTCAGTGTCCACGGCCGGGCATCAGCTCGTAGTAGGGGTTGAACATGGTCGGCGTGCCCCGGCGCATGCAGACGCATCCCCTGGCCGTGAGGAAGACGCCGGGCTCGATGCCGCGGATCCGCCGACGGCCGAGCCACACCAACGTCATCAGCTCGGTGCCGTCGTAGAGCTCGACGGCGAGGGCGGGGACGTTCTCGCGGGGACGGAGCGTGACGCTGCGGACGACGCCGCAGACGTTGGCGTGCCGACGGTTCTGCAGCTGTGCGATCGCGGTGACCCCGGGACGGTCCGACTCGACCCGCAGCTCCTCCACCTCGGCCTCGTCCTGGGTGCGCGACAACCGGCTGGCGAGCTGCCTCAGCCTGCCGGCGGTGGATGGGGTGGATGCGGTGGAGTGTGACACGGGAGCCTCAGCGGATCTCGGTGATCTCTGGGCCGCGCTCGAACGGGTTGAGGTCGTCGGCGTCCTGCTGGCCGCCGTCCTCGGGCTCGGTGGCCCCCGCCTCGTCCTGACCGTCCTGCGTGACCTCGGCCGGCAGATGCAGGCCGAGCAGCTCCCGCGGAGCCATGGCGTCGGGTCCTCGGACCACGACCGTCTCCTTGACGATCTCGATCAGCTCGGCCGCCGCGTCGACGTCCGACCCGGCACGGCCGGACAGCACCCCGCGCAGGAACCATCGTGGCCCGTCCACGCCGATGAACCGGACCGGCGAGAAGACGGTGCGACCGTCCGCGCCGCGACCGGGCATCCGGGTCTGCAGCTCGGCGCCAAGGGGCCCGTCGACCTCCTCGGCCGTGCCACCCTGGGCGATGATGCTGTCCGCGATCTCGCTGCGCACCTCGTCCCAGATGCCGCTGGACTTCGGCGCGGCGAAGGCCTGCAGCTGCACCGCGGACTGACCGAGCGCGGCCGTCAGCGCCACGATCGTCTGGTTCTCCTGGTCGACCTCGACCCGCAGCTCCATGCCCGGCCGGCCGGGCAGCCACAGGGCGCCGAGGTCGAGGCGCCCGCCTGGACCCTCCACCTCGGACTCGTCGAACGGCCCCTCGGAGCGATCCACCGGGCCGTGTCGGCGGGTGACCGGTGCGGTGGGCACCGGCGCTTCCGGCTCGTCCTCCGGCTCCTCCTGCTCGCCCTCGGTGCCGACTCCCGCGTCGGTCGCCACGTCGTCCACCGTGCCCTCGCCCGGCTCGCCCGGCACGGACGCGGGGTCCGTGGTGGACGCCTCGTCGGTGACGGGACCGTCCTCGATGAGGGGCGCCTCGTCCGAAGCCGCCGGCACGACGGCCGGCCGGTCGGTGCCGCGATGGCGCCCGGTCTTGTTCTCCTTGCGGCGGAAGATGCCCACTTGCGTGCTCAGTCCTTTGTCGTCGTCTGGGGGCCGAAGCCCCCACTGGCTCCGTGTCCAGTGTCACCCCGATGGCTTCCCGGGAGCGAGTCCACCTCGATGAACCTGACCGGGCTCACCTGCTGCACCACCAGCTGCGCGACCCGGTCACCCCGGTGGAGGGTGAAGGCCTGGTCCTTGTCGGTGTTGATCAGGTTCACCTGGATCTCTCCACGGTAGCCCGCGTCGACCGTGCCCGGCGCGTTCAGCGTGGTGATTCCGTGCCGGCTGGCGAGCCCCGAGCGGGGGTGCACGAATGCGGCGTATCCCTGCGGCAGGGCGATGGCCACCCCGGTCGGCACCAGAGCCCGCTCCCCCGGCGCCAAGGTGACGTCCTCGCGCGCGTGCAGATCCACGCCTGCGTCCCCCGGATGTGCGTAGCCGGGCGCCGGGAGGTCGGGATCCAACCGTCGCAGCAGCACCGGGACGGGAGCGGGGTCAGTCACGAGGAGTGACCCTATCTGGTGCGCCTGCCCACCTCAGGCGGCACAGTCGCGGCACACCGGCTGGCCGCCGACCTCCTTGGCGAGCTGGCTGCGGTGGTGGACCAGGAAGCATTGGGAACAGGTGAACTCGTCGGCCTGGCGGGGCAGGACCCGGACCGACAACTCCTCGCCGGACAGGTCTGCACCCGGCAGCTCGAAGCCCTCGGCCTGCTCGGTCTCGTCGACGTCGACACTCGACGTGGACTTGCTCACGCGGCGGGACTTCAGCTCCTCGATGGAGTCCTCGGCCCCGTCGTCGTCGGTCTTGCGTGGTGCGTCGTAATCAGTTGCCATGGGGTGGGAACCCCTCCCTCGGGATGTTCTGTGACCAGATCAAGGATGTTCAAGAATGCGGCACCGCGGACGGTGTGTCGCGGCTTTGCGGGGATAACGCGGCGGGGTCACGTTTTGTGCCCGAGTCGCGCGGCGGATTGTGCCCTATCCCGCTCGGCGTCCGCACACCGGGGTCCGCCTCGGGCGAAAACCACCGCCCCTGCACCCCCGCTCACCTGCCGCGTTGGACAGCGCCCCGGGGTCGTCGCATATGGTCTGCGCCCCGGACCAGGAGGTGGCAAGGCATGAGTGAGTTCGTGGCCGTGATCAAGCGGCGGATCAAGCAGACCGTGCGGGCACTGCAGGAGGCGCGTCGCAAGGGCGACGACTACCTGGTCGAGCTGCGGACGGGCGAGCTGGAGACGCTGGTGCGCACCGCACGCGAGCACGGCGTGCGCGTGCCCGAGGCCGAGCCGCTCCTGGGCGGCGATCCGGCCGCCTGCTAGCAGTTGCCTGAGGACGTGATCAAGATCGCCGGGTAGCGCCGGAAATTCTGTCGCTCCCCGCGGCCGCTGCGTGACAAAATCGTGATGTGCCTCGGGGGCGACACCCGATGGCGTCGCCGTCACCCGCCAGCCCCTGCAGGGGGAACCGTCCGGAGGATCACTGATGTCCGCTGCTCCACCGTCTTCTGCGAGGCCCGCCGCCGACGACAAACTGGACGCCGCCGTCCTGAAGGTCGCGGGTGTGGTGGTGCTGGGCGCCATCATGTCCATCCTGGACATCACCGTGGTGAGCGTCGCTCTGCCGACCTTCCAGTCGACGTTCGACGCCACCTACGCCACGGTGGCGTGGACGATGACCGGCTACACGCTGGCCCTCGCCACGGTGATCCCCCTGACCGGGTGGGCGGCCGACCGGTTCGGCACCAAGCGGCTCTACCTGCTGGCCCTCGTGCTGTTCGTCCTCGGGTCCGTTCTGTGCAGCACCGCCTGGAGCATCGAGTCGCTGATCACCTTCCGGGTCATCCAGGGTCTCGGCGGCGGCATGCTGATGCCGCTGGGCATGACGATCATGACCCGCGCCGCGCGACCGGAGCGGGTCGGCCGCGTCATGGCAGTGCTCGGCGTACCCATGCTGCTCGGCCCGATCGCCGGCCCGATCCTCGGCGGCTGGCTGATCGAGAGCGTCAGCTGGCACTGGATCTTCCTGATCAACGTGCCGATCGGCATCGCTGCCTTCCTGACGGCGGCCAGGGTGCTGCCCAAGGACGCCCCCACCCCGTCGGAGTCCTTCGACTTCGTCGGCATGCTGCTCATGTCGCCTGGCTTGGCGCTGCTGCTCTTCGGCGTCTCGTCCGTGCCGGGTGAAGGCACCGTCCTCGCCACCAAGGTCCTGGTTCCCGCGGCGATCGGTGCGGTGCTGATCGCCCTGTTCGTGGTGCATGCGTTCCGGCCCGAGCACCCCCTGATCGAGCTGCGCCTCTTCAAGAACCGCCAGCTCACCGTGGCCGTGATCACGATGTTCATGTTCGCCGTGGCCTTCTTCGGCGCCATGCTGCTCATCCCGAGCTACTTCCTGCAGGTCCGGGGCGAATCCACCCTCTCGGCCGGAATCCTCATGGCGCCGCAGGGTATCGGCGCGATGTTCACCATGCCGCTGGCCGGCAAGCTCACCGACAAGATCGGTCCCGGACGGATCGTCCTGTCCGGTCTGGTCCTGATCGTCGTCGGTATGGCGGTGCTCACCCAGGTGGGTGCCGACACGTCGTACTGGCTGCTGCTCAGCGCGCTGTTCGTCATGGGAATGGGCATGGGCGCGACGATGATGCCCAACATGACGGCGGCGCTGCAGACGCTGTCGGACCAGATGATCGCGCGGGGCTCCACGTTGATGAACATCGTCCAGCAGATCGCCAGCTCGGTCGGTGCGGCGGTCATGTCGGTGGTGCTCACCAACCAGATCCTGGGGTCGCCGCTCGGCGGCAAGCTCATGGAGTCCATGCAGTCCGGCCAGCCGCCGCAGCTGACGCAGGCCCAGATCCCGCAGGCCGTGGCCCAGATCGCCGACGGCTTCTCGGGCACGTTCACGGTGGCGTGGGTGTTGGTCATCCTGACCTTCATCCCGGCGTTCTTCCTGCCGCGGCACCCGTCCGCCAAGGCCGTCGACCCCACGGTCGCCGCCGTCCACTGACTGGCCGCCGCGGGTCGGGCCGCGCGGGGCGACCAGTGATCAGTGTCGGGTGTCGACCGCGTCGCGGAGCAGGGGGTGCAGGGCCGGGCCCGCGGCGATCACCATGTCCCGGCTCGGCGGTGCACCGTGCAGGCCGCTGACCCGGCCGCCCGCCTCGGTCAGCACCAGCTGCCCGCCTGCGAGGTCCCACGGGTTGAGGCCCGATTCGTAGTAACCGTCGAGCCGCCCGGCCGCCACGTGACAGAGGTCGAGTGCGGCGCTGCCGGCCCGGCGGATGTCACGCACGTGCGGCAGCAGGTCGGCGACGACCGCCCCCTGGCGCCGGCGGTCCTCGGCCCGGTAGCCGAAGCCGGTGCCGATCAGGGCGCGGTCCAACCGGTCCACGTGGTTGGCCCGGAGCCCGACCGGCGAGCCGGCCGCGGACGACACGAAGGACCCACCGCCGGCGCGGGCGTGGAAGGTCTCGCCGGCGACGGGATGGTCGACCGCCGCCGCGACCGGCTCCCACGCGCCCGGCGTGGTCGGGTCGCCCGTCACGACCGCGACCGACACCGCGAAGGCCGCCAGCCCGTAGAGGTAGTTGACGGTGCCGTCGATCGGATCCACGACCCAGGTGAGTCCGCTGCTGCCCGAGGTGCTCTCCCCCTCCTCGCCGAGGATGCCGTCATCCGGCCGGGCCGCGGCCAGACGGTCACGCAGCAGGCGCTCAGCCCGCTGGTCCATGACCGTCACGACGTCGGTCGCGCTGCTCTTGGTCTCGGCGACCGTCACCCGGTCGGGGCGCTCCTCGACGATCAGCCGACCGGCCTCGCGGGCCAGCTCGACGGCCAGCTCCTCGAGCTCTGCGCCCTCGCCGGAACGGATCTGCGACCGGGTCACCGGTCCGCTCCGCACAGGGCGGGCCGGTGCTCGCGCAGGTTGGGGCAGCACCCGGCGGGACAGATGGCGGGCAGGGCGTGCGGGTCGGGCCAGGCGGGACGCGCCACCTGTTCGCCGCGGGCCTGCGCGGCGCGCTCCTCGAGCAGGTCCACCAGGCCGCTGACGAACTCCTCGTCGGTGCCGACCGTGGGGACGCGCACCATGGTGATCCCGAGCTCCGCAGCGACCTGCGCGGCCTCGGTGTCGAGGTCGTAGATGACCTCCATGTGGTCCGACACGAAGCCGATCGGAGCCAGCACGACATTGGTGACACCCTCCTGCGCGAGCTCCCGCAGGTGGTCACAGACGTCGGGCTCGAGCCAGGGCCGCGACGGCGACCCGGACCGCGAGCAGTAGACGAGCGACCAGTCCAGCTCGCGGCCGAGCGTGACGCCGAGCTCGTCGGCGACGGCGGCGGCCAGCTGTGCGTGCTGGCGCTGGTAGGCCCTGCCCTCGCCGTCCCCCGGGCCCGAGGTCTCGTCCATCCCGGTCGGGATCGAGTGCGTGACGAAGACCAGGCGGGTGTGCGCGTCGTCGGCGCCGGTGCGCTGCGCCAGCTCACGGGCGGCCTCGGTCACCAGCCGCACCGTGGCGTGTGTGAAGCCGGGATGGTTGGCGTACGGGCGGATCTTGTCGACCTCCATCGAACGGCCCTCGTCCGCCAGCTCCGCGACCGCGTCGGCGAGGTCCTCGCGGTACTGCCGGCAGGAGGAGTATGACGAGTAGGCGCTGGTCACGATGGTCACCACCCGGCGCAGCCCGGTCTCGTGCGCGCCGCGCAGGACGTCGCTCAGGAAGGGCTCGGAGTTGCGGTTGCCCCACAGCAGCGGCGTGGTGGTCCCCCGGCGGTCCAGCTCACCGCGCAGGGCTGCGAGCAGCGCGCGGTTCTGGTCGTTGATCGGGCTGCGGCCCCCGAACCGGTGGTAGTGCTCCGCCACCTCGGCGAGGCGGTCGTCGGGGACGCCACGACCGGCGGTGACCCGGCGGAGGAACGGCATGACCTCCTCGGGCGCCTCCGGGCCACCGAAGGACAGCAGCAGCACGGCGTCGTAGGGCTCCAGGCGGTCGGTCTCCCGCAGGTCCGGCGCGGGCTCGAGCACCTCGTCCGGGGTCGCCGGGTCGGCCGGCTCGACGGGGCCGGTGGACGGCTGGGTAGGGTCGGCAGGGCCCACGGGGTCGGCGGGTTCGGCGGCAGGTGAGGTCACGAACGGTCTCCGGTGCGTAGGGGCTTGGGGGCGTTGAGGTCCAGCATGACAGCGCCCATCCGCACCGCGAAGACGAGTGCCACCGCAAGCCAGACGACCACGACGTTGAGGTGCTCGGTCTTCGAGGCCACGACGACGATCGTCGACCCGAGCAGAGCGGGCACGGCATACAGCTCGTGGCGGAGCACCTCCGGCACCTGCCCCGCCAGGACGTCGCGCATCATCCCGCCACCCACCGCCGTCACCACGCCGACGACGACCGCGGTGATCGGGGTCACGCCGTAGCCGAGCGCCTTCAGCGAGCCGCCCACCGCGAACACCGCGAGGCCCAACGCGTCAAGGACCCGGACGAAGCGACTGATCCGGCCGAATCCCGGATGGAACACGAAGGTCAGGAGACCGGCCGCCGCGGCCGCGGCCATCTGACGCCAGTCGGACACGCCGACCGGTGGCACCGCGCCGATGAGGACGTCGCGGATCGTCCCGCCGCCCAGACCGGCGACCCACGCGAGCACGATGACACCGACCACGTCGAGCCGCTTGCGCACGGCCACGAGGCCCCCGGAGAGCGCGAAGACGAACACACCCACCATGTCGAGGGCGAGCTGGAGGTTGGCGTCGTGGATGAGCATGGCCTCCCAAAACTACCGGTGCGGCGCGTCCGACTGTGCCGCAGGCGGCGAAGGTGGCAGAGTCGCCCCTGAACGGGGCGACCACAGGAGACGTGAATGCAGGACCTGCGACTGATCGGTGTGCACGAGGACGGTGAGCACCTGCTGCTGGCCGGCGACGGCGAGGAGCGTTTCCGCCTACCCATCGACGACCAGCTGCGCGACGGCCTGCGGCACCACCCGAGGCGACCGTTGCCCGCGGAGGACGGCGGGAGCACGCTGCGGCCCCGAGACGTCCAGGCGCTGATCCGCGGTGGCGCCAGTGCCGAGGAAGCCGCCGAACGAGCCGGCTGGCCGGTCGAGAAGGTCCATCGCTACGAAGGCCCCATCCTCGCCGAGCGCGAGCACATCGCGGGGCTGGCCCGGCGGGTCTCGGTCCGCGGTCGCACCCCTGGCGGGGCCGCCAGCGTGCAGACCGTCGAGGCACGGGTGTCCGCCCGGTTGACCGACCGCGGCGTGCCTGCCGACGCGGCGCAGTGGGACGCCTGGCGGCGCGAGACCGGACCGTGGACCGTCGTCGCGATCTTCCCGGCCGGTGGCCGCGAGCGGCGCGCCTCATGGCACTTCGACCCGCTCGACCGCGCGCTGACCCCGCTCGACGACGAGGCGAGGTGGCTCAGCGGCGACGAGCAGGAGCCGGTGGGTGGCCCCATCCCGACCGCCGCCGGCCCGCGCCGCAAGACCCGTGTGTATGACGTCGAGGCCGAGGGCGGGCTGCGTCCCGCCGAGCGGTCGGGTGCTGCCGGCGCCACCTCGGCGCAGCGCACCGGGTCGCGCCGCGAAGAGGATGACTCCGCGCACAGCGACCGGTCCCACGCGTCGCACGAGGAGCCGGTCGACCTGATGACCACGATGCGCGAGCGCAGCGCCGCGCGTGGCCGCCGTTCCGGTCGTCGCGGCAAGCGCAAGACCGCTCCTCCCACCTCGCCGGCGCACGTGCCCGGCGCGGAGGACGCTCCCGACGATGCCCTGCCGCTGGAGGACATCGCCTACGACCCGGCGACGATGCCCCCGCCACCGGGCGCACACGCAGCTCCCGAAGCCGATCCCGAGCCGGTGACCACGGGCGCCGGCGTGGAGGCCAAAGGCGAAGAGGCGGAACCGCAGGGGACGCGGTTCGAGGAGCCCGGGCTGTTCGACGCGGACGAGGCCGAAGAGAGCAGTCCCGAAGAGGAGGCCGCGGAGCCCGTGAAGGCCGTGGAGCCCGTGGAGGCCGGGACGGACGAGACCGCCGAGGACGAGGCAGAGGAGTCCGCTGGAACCGGTCGGGTCGAGCCCGATCAGGCCGACGGCTCCGAAGCAGCCCGGCCCGAAGCCGGCTCGGCCGATGCCGTCGATGAGGACCCTCAGGCCGATGAACCCGACGCTGCCCAGCCTCGCTCGGCGCCGGAGCAGGTGGCCTCGGTGGCTGCCGAGGCCGAACAGTCCGAGCCCGACCGCACCAAGCCGCGGCGGTCGTCGCGCAAGAGCGGACGGCCGAGTGTCCCGAGCTGGGACGACATCATGTTCGGGACGCCCCGCAGCGACGGCTGATCCGCTGACGCGTGATCCAGGGGCGGGAGGTGCACGGACTCGCCGCACGGAAGAACGGCGCCCGCCATGGCCTCAGCGGTCCTGCCAGCCGTCACTCCACCGCCCGTCCGGGTCGGGCGGCCGCGGTGGGTGCCGCCGGTCCGTCGGCGGCCGCTCCACCTCGTAGGCCGCACCCGGGTCGAAGGGTTGCTCGCCGGGGGATTTTTCGTGTGGATCATCGTGCGGCATCGGCCGCGTCCGTCCGCGCCGGGCCATCCGTTCGGTCGGTGCCGACCGGGGAGCCCTGGGCCCCTGGCCGGCACCGCGGCGACGTCCCGGTACCCGCCCAGCCGCCTCAGGGACGGGCAGCTTCCGACCACCCCGGAGGAACAGCACCAGCGCCAGCCAGCACACCAGCAGCCCACCGATCACCCCGAGGCCGAGACCGGCGTTGAGCGGGAGCAGGATGCCCAGGCCGCCACCGAGGACCCAGGACAGCTGCAGCAGGGTCTCGGAGCG
Source organism: Segeticoccus rhizosphaerae (assembly GCF_005222685.1). Taxonomy (NCBI): domain Bacteria; kingdom Bacillati; phylum Actinomycetota; class Actinomycetes; order Micrococcales; family Intrasporangiaceae; genus Segeticoccus; species Segeticoccus rhizosphaerae. Next base: position 74,845 of record NZ_SWMA01000008.1, on the reverse strand, counting down.
GGCGAAGACGCTGGTGCGCACCTCCTCGGGCACCCGGTCCTGGATCATCGCGTCGAGCGAGAGCTTGCCCAGCTGCTGACAGAGTCCGACGGTCAGCCCGAGCACCACAGCGAGCACGACCCCGAAGAAGAGCGCGGCCGCCACGGCGACGACGGCATCGACGATCAGGACCGCGAGCACGACCACCTGTGGCGGCCGCGAGCGTACGACCGACCCGAGGAAGGTGCCGAGCGCGCTGCCGGCACCGGCGGCGCCGACCACGAGCGCGATCTGCAGCGACATCCGGTGTTCCCACCCGGGGAACGGCACATCGCGCAGCAGGAAGGCCATGTAGATCGTGAGGAACCCGGACAGCGCCCGGAGCCCGACGTTGGCCCGGAGCGCGGTCACGACCTCCGGGCCGAGCCGGCGCCCCTTGCCGGCCCCGGTCATGCCGAGCATCGACAGCTCCTCCTCGCCGGTCGAGGAGTCCACCCGGGATGGCAGCAGGATCGCCAGGATGGTGCCGAGGATGAAGACCAGGAAGCCGAAGCGGAGCGTCCACTCGGGGCCGACGAGCGAGAGCCCGCCCGCGATCGGGGCGGCGAGCGCCGCGCCCGCCACTCCCGCCAGCGACAGCCGCCCGTTGGCCTTCACCAACGTCAGCTGGCGCGGCACCATCCGTGGCGTGGCGGCCGAACGCGTGACGTTGTAGGCCTTGGAGGCGATCAGGACCCCCAGCGCTGCAGGGAACTGCCACGCCGACTGCTCGGAGACGGACGCGGCGAGCACCCAGCACAAGAAGGCGCGCAGCGCCATCGTGGTGCCGATCGCCCACCGGCGGCCGCGCCGGAACCGGTCGAGGAAGGGACCGACGAGCGGCGCGATGATCGCGAAGGGCAGCATGGTCAGCAGCAGGAACAGGGCCACCTGACCGCGTGCCTCGCCCGACGGCACCTGGAAGAACAGCGAGCCGGCGAGGGCCACCGCAACGGTGGTGTCCCCGGCCGCGTTGACCGCCCCCAGCTCCACGAGGCGGGACAGCCCGCTCTCCCCAGCTCCCTCCGCATGGCTTGCCCGACGCGCCAGGTGGAAGGCTGACGTGGCCGCCTTCCCGGTCACCCGGGCGCTGGCGCCGGCTCCCTTGCCCACGCCCCGGGCTCCCCGGCCGACGCCCTTGGCCAGCTTGCCCGCACGGGCCCGGCGACGGGCCGCCCGTCGATGCCGTGCTCCATCCCCGTCGGGCGGAGGCACGGCACGATCCGGTCCGTCCGTCCACGCCGGTGGGTCGAAGTGGTCATCGGGCGGCACACCCCCATCTTGCCGAATGCGCGGCGATCCGCGCTGATGCGGGGCCGCTACCGGACCCGCGCGTCGCTCACTTCCGGCGGTCAGGCGTCGCGCCGCGACGCTCGGACTCCTCGGCATCGCGGCGGACGGGGAGCGGGCACACGTCGAGGTCGAAGGGGAGCACCTCGGCGGAGACCGCTGCCGCGCGGGCGGCATGGGACGTCATACGACGCATGTAGTGCCGGCGACAGAGCACCTCGTACTCGACGACACCTTCGCGTGCCGCACCGGTGTCGCCCACGACCACCTGCGCGCCCTCGACCACCATGGTGCCCTCCACGACGCGGGCGTTGTGGGTGGCCCGGCGACCGCACCAGCACAGAGCCTCGACCTGCAGCACCTCGGTGCGATCGGCCAGCTCGATCATCCGGCGCGATCCGGGGAACAGCTCGGTGCGGAAGTCTGCCGTGATGCCGAAGGCGTAGACATCGATCCCCATCTCGTCCACCAGTCGCGCCAGCTGCTCCACCTGAAGGGGGGTGTAGAACTGCGTCTCGTCGCAGATGAGGTAGTCGACCCGGCGCCCGTGGGTGGCCTGCCCGACGATGACGTCCCAGAAGTCGAGTTCGTCGGTCACCTCCAGGGCAGGCGTGGACAGCCCCAGCCGCGACGAGAGCACCGCCTCCCCCGCCCGGTCGTGCTTGGTGAAGATCAGGCCGCCCCTGCCCCTCGCCGCGTGGTTGTGGTCCATCTGCAGGGCCAGTGTCGACTTGCCGCAGTCCATGGTCCCGGAGAAGAAGACGAGCTCAGCCACGGTCGCTGACTCTATGTTCACTGCCGCTGTTCCTCCGCGGCAGGGTCGCGCCACCGTGCCCTTGTGCCGCCCTCCGCTGGTCACCTGATTGCGGCTCCAGGACTGAGGAAACCATTGACCTTCCCGGTCGAGGAGCAGCAACCTACCGACCGGTTGCCTGGCTGTTCGCCATCCGGTGCAGCATCGGGATCGCCAGCTCGTCCGGAGTGAGCGAACCGTGCAGTCCCAGCAGCGAGAGCAGTTGCGGACGCGCCGAACGCGAGTCGACGATCGCGAAGTTCTCGCGCATCGCGACGATGATCTCCCCGATGCGCGGTCGCACCCGCTGGGTCACCGGCCCGAACCAGCCCTGGTCGATCGCCTCGTCACGGCTGCGGATCCAGGCCCGCTCACCGACCCGGTCCGACCACGTCTGCATCACGTCGGCGGCGGCCCCGTCCTCGCAGTGCAGCTGCAGTCCGCGGAACTCCCCTGCCACGTGGCGGATCCCGGCTGCCAGCTCCTCGTCGTGCGCGAGGTCGATGCGCAACGCGTGAGGCGCATCGACCATGCCGTGGTCGGCCGTGATGGTCAACGAGGTGTCGGTCGGGAGCGCCTCGCTCAGGCGAGCGAGCTGCGCGTCGATCTGCTCCAGCTCGTCGCCCCACTGCCACGACCGGCAGCCGTGCACGTGACCGACCTTGTCCAGGTCGCCCCAGTAGAGGTAGACGAGCGACCGGGGCGTCTCGCGCACCGCGGCCAGCGTGGTGTCCACCGCCGCCTCCAGACCGCGCGCCGCCCGAAAGCCACCGCCCCGCAACGCCGCATTGGTCAGCCCGGAGCCGTCGAAGTAGTGCGGCCCGACCCGGGTGACGGCCACCCCGGCGGCCTCGGCGCGCTGGAACACCGTCTCCGAGGGTTGCCAGACGAAGGGGTCAGGGCCGTCCTCCCAGGACAGCTCGTTGAGCAGCCGGTCCTCCCCGGGGATGAGCACCTCGTAGCCGACGAGTCCGTGCGCTCCGGGCGGCAGGCCGGTCCCGAAGGTCCCCATGCTGGTGGCCGTCGTGGACGGGAACCCGGAGGTCAGGCTCGGTGACCCCGCCAGCAGGGAACGCAGAAAGGGGGCGTGGCCGCTGCGCGAGCGCAGTAGCTCCAGGCCCAGCCCGTCGACCAGCACCACCACGGCCCGACGTGCCGGCGGCAGGGGGAAGGGCCCCGGCGGTCCGGCCACGCCCAGCGAGTGGACGACCGACGGCAGCACCCCGGCCAGGCCGGCACCGTCGTAGGAGGGCACCAGGGGCTGGACCTGCGTCGGCAACGGTCAGCGCCCGATGGCCGAGGACAGGTGACCTGCGAAAGCCAGGGCCTGGCCCAGCGCGGTGTCACCATCCGCCTCGGCGCTGATCCGCAGGCTGATGTCGTCGGAGGTGATCGTGCCGTCGTAGCCGTGGTCGCCCTCGCACGTCGGATCGCCACAGGTCGCCGGCAGCAGGTCGACCCGGCTGACCGCCCCCCAGCCAAGGGTCAGGCTGACCTCTCGGCCCAGCGTGCCCGGCACGTAGCGGTCCGGCCCCGGGACCACGTGCGTGAGCATCACTCCCCGCACCGCAGACAGCGGCACCGTCTCGCTCGTGGCCGTCGCGACCTGCTGCGCGTCGTCGTGGTCGGCGGCGTGGTCGTCCGCGTGCACGATGACCAGCCTGCCCCCCGTCATCACCAGCACGGTGATGTGGCGCCGGACCGCGTCCTCGTCGAAGGTCGTCTCCTGGTGCACGAGGTGCGACACCACCTCGTCACCGGCCACCGCCGCCGCGACGACGTCGACCACGAGGGCAGGGTAGTAACCGGCCTGCTCGATCGCCTCGGTGACCTCGGACGGCAGGGAGCTGTGGTCGATCATCGACCGGTTGCTGGAACGGACCATGACCCCATCCTCGCTCACGAGGTCAGGGCCCGGCGACCCGTGTCCGTCCGGACCGGCGCCGGCGCGAGCGCCACCTCCGCGCCGAGCACGTCCGCACCCTGCTCGTGCGCGTTCACCGGATTGAGCTCGAGCGACGCGACCTCGGGCAGGTCGTCGGCCAGCACCGACAACCGCGCGACGAGCTCGTGCAGGGCCGCGAGGTCCACGGGCGCGGCTCCTCGGTGTCCGTGCAGCAGCGGTGCCGCCCGCACCGAGCCGACGAGATCCGCCACGTCGACGTCGGTCAGCGGCGGGATGCGGTGCGCGACGTCGTCGAGCAGCTCCGTCGGAGGTCCCCCCACGCTGAAGCTCACGACCGGCCCGAACAGCGGGTCCTCCGCCGTGCCGATCACGCAAGGCACACCCAGGGTGGCCTGGCGCTGGACCACGAAGCGGTTGGCGTGCAGCGGTGCCAACCGTGCGTCCAGAGCCGCGTATGCCGTGCGCACCGCCTCAGCGTTCGAAAGGTCCACCCGCACGCCGGTCAGCCCACCCTGGTGACGCACAAGGGGCGACACCGACTTCAGCACGACGGGATAGCCCAGTCCGTCGGCGGCGCGCACCGCGTCGTCCGCGGCGGCCACCGACACCGTGGGCCAGACCGCGACACCGTAGGCCGCGAGCAGCTCGGTGACCTCGTCCGGGCGCAGCTGCCGGCCGTCCGGCGACCCGGCGAGCACCTCGTGCACCAGCGCCCGCGCGCGTGCCCGGTCGATGCCGTCGGGTGAGACCCGCTGCCCGTGGTCGCGGACCCGCCACTCGCCGTACCGCGTGGCGGCCACCAGGGCCCGCACCCCGTCCTCGGGCATCGTGTAGGCCGGCACCACCGACCGTCGCCCTCGTGGGTCGGGGGATGCCGCCGACAAGGCCTCGGTCACTCCCCGCATACCGAGAAACGTGGCGACACAGGGCTTGTCGTGCTTCGCGGCCTCCTCGGCCAGTGCCGACGCGACCTCCTCGTCGGCGGTCATCAGCGGCGGGACGAAGCACGCGATCACGCTGTCGACCTCCGGGTCGTCGAACGCCGTGGCCAACGCCGCACGGAACTCCTCCGCCGACCCACCGGACGGGATGGAGACGGGTCCGTGGGCCACCTCCAGTCCCCAGCTGAGGCAGGAGTCCGCGGTCAGCGCACCGAGGGCGTCCGAGTTGCCGACGATGGCGACGCGGGGTCCCCCCGGCAACGGCTGGTGCAGGAGCAACTGACCGACGTCGAGCAGCTGGTGGACGTTCTCGACCCGGATCACACCGGACTGCCGGAGCATCGCGTCGAACGCCCCCGGCCGGGCGCGCGTGAGCCGCACCCGGTGTCCGGGCGGCACACCGTATGCCGAGATCCCCGACTTGATCACGATGACCGGCTTCCCGGCAGCGAGGTGGCGGGCGATGCGGGAGAACTTGCGGGGGTTGCCCATCGACTCGAGGTAGAGGCCGACCACGTCGGTGCCGTCGTCGTCGATCCAGTACTGCATGATGTCGTTGCCCGAGATGTCCACCCGGTTGCCCGCGGAGACGAAAGCCGAGATGCCGAGGCCACGCCGGCTCGCCGACTCGAGGACGGCGATCCCGAGGGCGCCGCTCTGGGAGAACAGGCCCAGGGTCCCCGGCGCCGGGATCGCAGGCGCCAAGGAGGCGTTCAGGCGAACGTCGGGATCGGCGTTGATGATGCCGAACGAGTTCGGCCCGACGACGCGCATGCCGCTGGTGCGCGCCGTCCGCAGCAACGCGTCCTGCAGTGCCGCGCCGTCAGGCCCTGTCTCGGCAAAACCCGCGGAGGCGACCAGCACCGCCTTCACCCCGGCGCGGGCGCAGTCGCGGACCACGTCGACGACCGCCGGCGCCGGCACGGCGATGACCGCGAGGTCCACCGGCTCCCCGATGTCGGACACCCGGGCAACCGCCCTGCGGCCCAGCACCTCGCTCGCCTCCGGGTTGACCGGGTGGACCGTGCCGGTGAAGCCGCCCTCCACGACGTTCTGGAGCAACCGGTGCCCGATCGAGTTGGTGCGCCGGCTGGCCCCCACCACCGCTACCGAGCTCGGGTGCAGGACCGCGCGCACGCTGACCGACTCGGCCCGGTGCTCGCGCGAGAGCATGACCGCCTGGCTGCGGGCCGTCGGCTCGATGTCGAAGGACACCGCGATGACGCCGTCGTCGAACTGGTGGGTGACCTCGAAGCCGGCGTCCTCGAAGACCCCGATCATCCTGCGGTTCTGGGGTAGCACGTCGGCCACGAACCGGCGGACGCCGTGGTCGCTGCCGATGGTCGCGAGGTGCTCGAGCAGCACCGACCCCACCCCGCGGCCCTGGTAGCTGTCGGCGATGTTGAAGGCGACCTCCGCCGTGGGTCCCGAGGCTCCTTCGAGCCGGTCGTAGCGGGCGATGCCGATGATCTCCTCGCCGACGGTGGTGATGAGGGCGACCCGGGCGACGTAGTCGACGTGGGTGAACCGCTCCAGGTCACGGTCGCTGATCCGCTTGATCGGCGCGAAGAAGCGCAGGTAGACCGATTCGGCGGACTGGCGGGCGTGGAAGGCCTGGATGGCGTCGGCGTCGGACGGCGTGATCGGTCGCACGTGGGCCACGGACCCGTCGCGGAGGACGACGTCGGCCTCCCACTCGGAGGGGTAGCCCTCGGGCAGCTCACGTGCGTCGGTCATCCGGCCAGTATGCCGTCCCCGGGCGCCCGGGCCGCGCCTCGGATCGTTGTTGCCATCCCCGCGACCAGCGCCCTCTGGCCGCAACAGTGATCCGCACGAGAGCAGGGCCTTGGGCGGGTATGACGTGGACGGTCAGGAGCCGGGAGTCACCTCGGTCCAGTGCTCGCCCCAGTCGTTGCTCACCCAGTAGCCGCCCTGGTCGTGGGCGATCGCGTAGAGCTGGGTGCCGCCTGGTGCACCGATCCAGGCCCAGCCCTGCCTCGGCGTCGGCGGCGGGCCGGCCGGAGTGTGCCAGCTGGCACCGGCGTCGGTGCTGACCAGCAGGGTGTCGCCCCGCATCGCGAGCAGGTGCGACTTGCTGGCGGCGGCGAGCGAGACCGGGCCGCTGCCGGGCAGTGACAGGCCGTTGCCCTGCCGGGTCCAGGTGGAGCCGCCGTCGTCACTGCTGTGCACCTCGAAGGTGCCGGTCCCGCCGACCGGGCACAGCGAGACCAGTCGTCCCGGGTCGTTGGAGCCGACCGTGAGCAGGCCCTTGCCGGTCGCGATGCAGCTGGTCGTGATGTTGCTGACCGGCCCGGTGCCGACGAGGTCCGCGCCCGCCAGGGTCCACGGGCCGCCGACCCGGCTGGCCGTGGTGGGCCAGCGCGGATCGATGACCGTGTGCTCCCTGCTGGTGGCGATGTCGGCTCGCTGCAGACCGCCATGGAACTGCGCCGTCTGCGTCGCTGCCGATCCCCCGATGGGCGTGACAGAGACCCGCAGGACGCCGGAGCAGGTGCCGGACGCGCACTGGCTGCTGGAGGTGACGATGACGACCTTGCCGTTGGACTCCAGGTCGAGGACGGCATCGCCCGGGAAGGGGTAACCGTGCCAGGTGCGGCCGCCGTCGCGGGTCATCCGGATCGACGAGGTGCCGTAGGCCCAGCCCACCTCGGGGTTGGCGAAGCGCACCTGGGTCAGGTCAGCGTCCTGGGCGGAGAAGGTGTGCACGACCTCCCAGGTCCTGCCGTTGTCCGACGAGGTCTGCAGCACCGGGCATCGGCTGTCGCCGCACTGGCTGTTGCCGAGCAGGTAGAGACGCTTGTTGCCCGAGTTGGACAAGGAGCCCGCGACGAACGTGCCGGCCTCCGGCGACGCCGAGGCCGTCGAGGACTGGGCTCCCGTAGGCGAGCTCGTCGACGACCCGGTGGTGGGGTTCGGCAACGGCGCGGACGACACGTGGGGGGTGGGCGCCGCCGAGCGTGCGGCCGACTGCGAGGCAGGTGCGACTGGCCCGAGCTGCGGGGTGCCGCGGAGCGTGTCTGCGACCTGCGGTCCGAAGGCGAGCGTCGCGGCCACGACACCGGCCGCCGCCACTCCCCCGACGGTGGCGAGCCAGCGGGACTGCCGGCCACGCCGGGCCTCCCGGACGATGCGCTGCCAGCGCAGGTCGTCCGCCGGTTCGGGTCGGATCGAGGCCCGCTCGCGCGCGAAGAAGTCGGCGACGGGGTCGTCACCCTCGTGCCGCTCCCGCTCGTCGTTCATCGAACTCCCTCCAGCATCGCCGCCATCTTGTGGCGGGCGTCATACAGGTCTCTTTTGATGGTGCCCTCGGACTTGCCGAGCTGCCGGGCGATCTGGACCACCGTCAGATCCGCGAAGTAGTGCAGGAGCACGGGGGTTCGCAACCGCGGTGGCAGCGACTCCACGGCCTCGCGCACCGACAGGGTCGTGGCCTGGTCCTGCAGCGGTGCCACGTCGGGGTCACGCTGCCCGGCCTGCAACCGCTCGTATGCCGTGGCCTCGCGCCCGCGCTTGCGCCAGTGGTCACGCACCTGGTTGGCGACGGTGGTGTAGAGCCAGGCCCGCGGCTCGATGACGGTGTCCCAGTGGCGCAGCAGCTTGACGAATGCTTCGGTGACGAAGTCATGGGCCAGATCGGGGTCGCTGACGAGCTTGGTGGTCCAGCCGACGAGCATGCCGTAGTGGGCGTCGTAGACCTCCTTGACGGCCTGCTCCGCGTCGAGGTCGGTGCTGCGCGTTGCCACATCGCCTCCCGGGCGGGGTCGGGCACGCAGCGCTCCCCCGGCCACCATCGTCGTCATGCCCCGTAGACGACCGAGGAAGCCGCCCGGTTGGTCACCTGTCTGTCCGTCGGTCCCCGTCCACGACCCGTGCTGCGGTACTAGGGTCGGGCCATGGCCGAGACCGACTCGTACACCCAGTTTCGCACTGCCCGTGACCTGCTGCTGGACCGGCGCGAGGACTATGACCGGGCCGTCGCGGAATATGACCCCCCGCGGCCGGAGCTGTTCAACTGGGGACTCGACTGGTTCGACCGCGTTGCCGCCGACCCCGCGACCGCCACGCGGCCGGCCCTGCGCATCCTCGAGGCCGACGGCTCCGGACTGAGCGTGACCTATGCCGAGATGTCGCGGCGCTCCTCCCAGGTGGCGGGCTGGCTGACCTCGCTCGGCGTGGTGCGCGGCGATCGCGTCCTGCTCGTCCTGAACAACCAGGTCGAGCTCTGGGAGACCATGCTCGCCTGCATCAAGCTCGGCGCCGTGCTCATCCCGGCCACCACCCTGCTGACCACCCAGGACCTCGCGGACCGCATCGAGCGAGGCGCCGTGCGGCACGTGGTCGCGCGGGCGGCGGACGCCGCCAAGTTCAGCGACATCCCGGGCGACTTCACCCGGGTCGCGGTCGGGGAGGGTGAGGCGGACGACACTGCCGGCTGGACGTCATACGCCGAGTCGACGTCCTTCGCGGGAGCCTTCCAGCCGTCCGGTCAGACGCGGGGAGACGACACGCTGCTGCTCTACTTCACCTCTGGCACCACGGCACGCCCCAAGCTGGTCGAGCACACCCACCTCTCCTATCCCGTCGGACACCTCTCGACGGTCTACTGGATCGGTCTGCAACCGGGCGACGTGCACCTCAACATCTCCTCCCCCGGTTGGGCGAAGCACGCGTGGAGCTCGTTCTTCGCGCCGTGGAACGCCGAGGCGACGATCCTCGTGGTCAACCAGGAGCGGTTCGACGCGCCGGCGCTGCTGCAGGCGATGGCCGACGAGCAGGTGACGACGTTCTGCGCGCCGCCGACCGTCTACCGGATGCTCATCCAGCAGGACCTCGCCAGCTGGCGCGACCGGCTGTCGCTGCGCGAGATGGTCGGCGCCGGTGAGCCGCTCAACCCCGAGGTCATCGAGCAGGTGCGGACCGCTCTCGGGCTCACCATCCGCGACGGTTACGGCCAGACGGAGACCACGGCGCAGGTCGCCAACCCACCCGGCCAGGAGATCGTCCCCGGGTCGATGGGTCGGCCGCTGCCGGGTTACACCGTGGTCCTGCTCGACCCGCTCACCGGCGAGGAGCGCACCGGCGACGGCGCCGAGGGCGAGCTGTGCCTGCCGCTGTCCGGGCCGGGAGGTCGTCCGGTCGGGCTGATGGCCGGCTACCACGGCGACGCGGGGCGGACCGCCGAGTCGATGGAGTACGGCGCCTACCACACCGGCGACGTCGCCTCCCGGGACGCGCGCGGCTACATCACCTACGTCGGCCGCGCCGACGACGTCTTCAAGGCCTCGGACTACCGGATCAGCCCGTTCGAGCTGGAGTCGGTGCTCATCGAGCACCCGGCCGTCGCCGAGGCCGCCGTCGTGCCCTCCCCGGACCCGACCCGGTTGTCGGTGCCCAAGGCCTACGTCGTGCTGGCCGGTGGTCACGAGCCCACCAAGGAGACCGCGGAGTCGATCCTGCGGTTCGCCCGGGAGCACCTCGCGCCGTACAAGCGGATCCGGCGGATCGAGTTCGGCGAGCTGCCCAAGACCATCTCCGGCAAGATCCGCCGCGTCGAGCTGCGCGGACGCGAGGACGCGTCGCACGGCACCGGCGAGGACCTCACCTCGAGGGCGAGCGAGCTGGAGTTCTGGGAGAGTGACTTCCCGGACCTCAAGGGCTAGCCGACCACCGACGACGCGACCCCGAACCGACCCCGCGACACGGACCGAAGGACTGAGCACCATCACCGCTGCAGAGCACCGCGCCCTGGTCATCCAGAACTCCAAGACCTCCGGCCTGCGCCGGCTCGGCGACTGGCTCGCCGAGGACGGGCTGCGAGTCGACCTCGTCGAGGCCTATGACGGCGCAGCGCTGCCGGAGTCGACGGACGGGGTCGCAGCGCTGGTCCTGCTCGGTGGTGGGCTCATGCCGGACGCCGACGAGAAGGCGCCGTGGCTCGCCCAGGAGCGGGCGCTCGCCCGTGCGGCGCTCGAGTCCGGCGTCCCGTTGCTCGGCATCTGCCTGGGTGGGCAGCTGCTGGCCCACATCGCCGGTGGCGAGGTCAAGCCCGACCACGGGCTGCCCGAGAGCGGGAGCACGGTGCTCACGCTGCGCCCGGAGGCGGCCGACGACCCGTTGTTCCGGGAGCTCCCCGAAGTCGTCACCGGCATGGAGCACCACGTCGACGCGATCACCGGACTGCCGGCCACCGCAGTGTGGCTCGCGCAGAGCGACCGCTGTCCCTACCAGGCGTTCCGGATCGAGGGCGCGCCCGCGTGGGGGTTCCAGTTCCACCCCGAGGCCGACGCCGCCGGTGTCCGGAAGTGGGACCGTGACCGGCTGCGCGAGCAGGGCTTCGACCCCGATGAGGTGGTGCGGCAGGCCGAGGCCGACGAACCGGCCTCCGCGGCGGTGTGGCGCGAGGTCGCGCGGCGCTTTGCGGAGATCGCCACCTCCCGCCACGCCGGATGACGTCCCTGCCGACCTTCGACGGCCCTGTTCGATCCGTGGCCGTGCTCTCCGACGTGCACGGCGTGCTGCCGGCCCTCGACGCCGCCCTTGCCGAACCCGCGGTGGCCGGCGCCGACCTGGTGCTGGTCACCGGGGACCATGCGGCCGGGCCGCAGCCCGTGGCCGTGCTCGACCGCCTGGTCGGGCTCGGCCACCGGGCGGTGCTCGTGCAGGGCAACGCGGACCGGGACCTGGCCAGGATCGCGCGCGGTGAGGCGGTGGCGGTGCCCGACGAAATCTCGAGCTGGGCAGCGGGGCAGCTGCGGCCCGATCAGGTGGATCTCTTCGACTCGCTCCCCCACCCGGTCACCGTGCCCGTCGAGGGCTTCGGCCCGGTCCTCTTCTGCCACGGGACTCCCCGAGACCTTGACGAGGTCGTGCTCGTCGACACCCGCATGTCCCGCTGGGCGGAGGCGTTCGCGGCCCTGCCGGAGGACGTGAGCACGGTCGTCTGCGGCCACACCCACATGCCCTTCACCCGGCTGGTCAACAGGCGTCTGGTGGTCAACCCGGGCAGCGTCGGTATGCCGTACGGCGGCGACGGCGCTCACTGGGCCCTGCTCGAGGGCGGCCGAGTCACCTTGGGCAGCAGCGGTTTCGACGTGGACGTGGCCCGGGCGTCGATCGCCGCGACGTGCGACTACCCGGACGTCGACGCCTGGACGGAGGAATACCTCCTCTCGACATCCAGCGACGCCGAGGCCCTCGCTGCCTTCGGGCCGCGTGACGGGCGCTCCGCGGGCGGGTGAGCACCCGGCATACGGCTCAGGACAGGTGGTGCACCTCGGCCAGCCGGTAGACCGGCGTGGGGATGCCGACCTGACGGGCCTTGAGCTGCAGCGCGAGGTAGAGCGAGTAGTGCCGCGACTGGTGCAGGTTGCCGCCGTGGAACCACAGCGCCTCCTGCCGGGTGGGCTTCCACATGTTGCGCTGCTCGCCCTCCCAGGGACCGGGATCCTTGGCGGTGTCCGAACCGAGCCCCCAGACCTTGCCCACCGTGTCGGCGACCTCCTGGGAGATCAGGTCGGCCGCCCAGCCGTTCATCGATCCGTAGCCGGTCGCGTAGACGACCAGGTCGGCGGACAGCTCCGTGCCGTCCTGCAGCACCACCGCATCCTCGGTGAGGTGGTCCACCTGCCCGTGGGCGAGCGCCACGTCACCGTTCGCCACCAGGTCTGCGGACCCGACGTCGATGTAGTAGCCGGAGCCGCGCCGGAGGTACTTCATGAACAGGCCGGACCCGTCCTCGCCCCAGTCGTGCCAGAAGCCAGCACTTTCCAGACGCTGGTAGAAGTCCTGGTCGCGCTCGCGCATCTGCTCGTACAGCGGGATCTGCGACTCGTGCATGATCCGGTAGGGCAGCGAGGCGAAGGTCAGGTCGGCCTTCTCCGTGGTCATCCCCCCGGCCACTGCCTCCTCCGAGTAGAGCGCGCCCAGGCCGATCTCCATCAGGGAGTCAGACCGCACGATGTGCGTGGACGACCGCTGCACCATGGTCACCTGCGCGCCGTGCTCCCACAGCGCACCACAGATGTCGAACGCGCTGTTGTTCGACCCGATGACGACACAACGCTTTCCGGCATACGCGTCCGGACCAGGGTGCTCGCTGGAGTGGTGCTGCTCACCGCGGAACACGTCCATCCCGGGGAAGCTCGGCAGGTTGGGCTTGCCCGACATCCCGGTGGCCAGGACCAGCTGCTTCGGGTGCAGCACGACCTGACGGCCCTCCCGCTCCACGGTGACCGTCCACTCCCCGGCGTCCTCGTCGTAAGCCGCGTGCTTGGCCTCGGTGCCGCCCCAGTAGTTGAGCTCCATGGTCCTGGTGTAGGACTCGAGCCAGTCGGCGAGCTTGTCCTTGGGCGAGAAGACCGGCCAGTTGTCCGGGAACTTCAGGTAGGGAAGGTGGTCGTACCAGACGGGGTCGTGCAGGCACAGGGTCTTGTAGCGGCCGCGCCACTGGTCACCCGGGCGGTCGTGCTTGTCGATCACGATCGCCGGCACGTCGAGCTGACGGAGCCGGGCGCCGAGGGCGATGCCCCCCTGGCCGCCGCCCACCACCAGCACGTAGGGCTGGCGCGAGGTGCCGAGCTCCTCGGCCTCCCGCTCACGCTGCTCCCGCCAGGAGGTGCGGTCGCGCCGCGCTCCGTGCTCGGCACCCTTGGGACGCCTGCGGCCGCGCGGCTCCTCGTGTCCCTTGAGCTCGTAGGCCGTCGTCAGCAGGGTGAAGGCACCCTCGTCGGTCAGCCGGAGCAAGCCGCGGCCCCGGGCCACAGCGGTCTCGAACAGGATCCAGGCGGTGACCACCCCGTCCTCCTGCGTCGGTGGCTCCTCGGTGCGGAAGGCGGAGGGGTCGGTGGTCTCGAGGGTGCGCTGCAGCAGGTCGGCGACGCCTTCATGGTTCTCCACCGTCGTGAGGTTCCAGGAGAAAGCGATCAGGTCGCGCCAGTAACAGGTGGGGGCGAACAACCGGGTGGCCGCCTCCACGTCGCGGGCAGTCAGTGCCTGCTCGAACTCCGACAACCAGGCGTCGACCCTCGCCTGGCTCGCGTCGGGGGCCGCGGCACCTGCCTCCTGCTCGGTCCCGGCTCCGCGCGACTCGACGGTCTGGGTCATGGCTCGCTCCTTCGACGGCTGGGACCCACATCACACCACCTCGGGACGTGTTCGCGACAGGGCCCGTCTCCGGTTCGACCGGTACAGCGGGGACGCGTGGCACACGGCCACCCGTGGCGCTCGCGCCGAACTGTGCACGGGTGAGATCGTGGCCGCATGGAGTTCCGCGAGGTCGTCCGCAAGCGCCGCATGGTCCGGCGCTACCAGCCCGACCGCCGGGTGCCCGACGAGGTGCTGGACACCGTGTTGCGACACGCGACCCGCGCCCCCAGCGCGGGGTTCAGCCAGGGCTGGGACTTCGTGGTGCTGACCAAACCCGAGGAGCGCCAAGCGTTTTGGGACGCGACCACCGACCCGGATGCCGCGCCCGACTCCTGGTTGGCCGGGCTGCAGACCGCGCCGGCCCTCATCCTCTGCTGCTCGCACAAGGACGCCTACCTCGACCGCTACGCCGAGCCCGACAAGGGCTGGACCGACCGGGACGAGGCTCGCTGGCCGGTCCCCTACTGGGACATCGACACCGGCATGGCCGCGTTGCTCATGCTGCTGACCGCCGTCGACGAAGGGCTGGGCGGGCTGTTCTTCGGGGTGCCGCCCGAGTCGCAGGCCGCGGTGCACGAGACGTTCGCCATCCCTCCGGCCCGCACCGTCATCGGCGTCGTCGCCCTGGGTTACCCCGCACCCGACCGCAAGAGCCCCAGCCTCAAACGGGGCCGGCGCGGCGCCGAGCAGGTCGTCCACCACGGACGGTTCGGCCAGCACGACCGGCTCTGAACCCGCCAGACCTGGGCCGGCTCCCCTCACCCGCTCCCGACGGTCGCCCGGGAGGCCTCGACCCGGGCCCGGGACGCTGATCGCGGCGCCGGTCTAGGGTCGAGAAGCATGATCCTGTTGCTCGACCTGGACGACACCCTCACCGACGCCGACCGCGGCTTCAGCGCATGGGCCCAGAAGTGGGTCGCACGGTTCACCGCCGAGCATCGCGCCGAGATGGTCGACTTCCTCACCGGTGACGAGGTCCGGCCGATGTACCCGCAGGACCGGCTCGCCGCCTTCCGCCAGCGCTTCGGGGTGCGCGCGAGTGCCGGCGACCTGCACGCCGACTACATCGCACAGGCCGCCGGCCACACCCACCTGGTCGACGGTGCTCTGGCCGCCCTGGCCCGGGCGCGCCGGAGCGGCTTTCGCCTCGGCGTCGTCACCAACGGTCCTGCGGACCTGCAGCGGGCGAAGCTGGAGCACCTCCGCCTGACCGAACACGTGGACACGGTGGTCATCTCGGGCGAAGCCGGTGTGGCAAAACCCGATCCGGCGATCTTCGCGCTGGCGATCGAGCGGCTCGGTGGTCCTGGTGGCGCACGTTGGATGATCGGCGACAACCCGGTCGCCGACATCGGAGGCGCGCGCGCAGCGGGCATCCGTTCCGTCTGGTTGCGGCACGGCCGGGCCTGGGACGACGCGGACGGCCCGGTCGACCGCCAGGCGGACACCATCACCGACGCAGTCGACCTGGTCTCGCGCGAAGCGGGCGAAGGTGTGGCACGGTGTGCAGATGAGTGAGCAGGACACGCCGGATCCGAGCTATGACGTCATCGTGATCGGCGGTGGCCCGGTCGGCGAGAACGCCGCCGAGCGCACCGCCTCAGCCGGGCTGCGCACCGTCTTGGTCGAGGCGGAACGTTATGGCGGGGAGTGCTCCTTCTGGGCCTGTATGCCGTCCAAGGCGCTGTTGCGTCCGCCCGAAGCGGTCGACGCCGCACGACACGTCCCCGGTGGCGGGACCGCGGCGGCCGGAGACCTCGACGTGCCAGCGGTCCTGCGCAGCCGTGACGAGTTCACCGCTCACTGGGACGACGCCGGGCAGGTGGAGTGGGCCGTCGGTGTCGGCATCGAGATCCTGCGCGGTCACGGCCGCTTGGCGGGGGAACGCGCCGTCGAGGTCACGACCGGCGACGGGGTGCGACAGCTGACCGCGCGGCACGCAGTCGTCGTGGCGACCGGGTCGGTGCCGGCCGAGCCACCCATCGAGGGACTTGCCGACACCAAGCACTGGGGCAGTCGCGAGGCCACCAGCGCCCACGAGGTGCCGCCGAGCCTCGTCGTGCTCGGTGGCGGCGTGGTGGGGTCGGAGATGGCGCAGGCCTTCACCGGACTCGGCAGCCGCGTCACCCTGGTGGCCGACTCGGGACTGCTCGGCCGCGCCGAACCCTTCGCGGGCGAGATGCTCGCCGACTCCCTTCGGGCTCAAGGCGTCACGCTGCACACCGGCGCTCGGGCCCGTGGCGTGGACCGCGACGACCAGGGTGTGCACCTGCAGCTCGACGACGGCAGCACGGTCAGTGGCGACGAGCTGCTGGTCGCCACGGGACGCCGTCCGGCCACCTCCGACCTCGGCCTGGAGACGGTGGGCCTGGAACCCGGCCAGACCCTGACGGTGGACGACAGCGGGGTGGTCGAGGGGCTGGACGGCAACTGGCTGCACGCCGTGGGAGACGTCAACGGTCGCGCGCCGCTGACCCACCAGGGCAAGCACCAGGCGCGCATCGTCGGGTCCGTGGTCGTGGCCCGTGCCCGGGGCGAGCTGCCCGACACGATCGCGGCGTGGACGGCATACTCCCTCGCGGCCGACCACGTGGCGGTGCCGCAGGTGGTCTTCACCACTCCCCAGGTGGCCTCGGTGGGCCGCACTGCGGCGGAGGCCGGGGAGGCGGGGCTGCGCACGCGGGTCGTCGACCTCGACATCGACGTCGCCGGCGCCTACCTCCACCGCGAGAGCTACTCCGGCAAGGCGCGGTTCGTCGTCGACGAGGACCGTCGCGTTCTCGTCGGCGTCACGTTCGTCGGCCCCGACGTCGCGGAGCTGCTGCACTCGGCCACCGTGGCTGTCGCCGGCGAGGTGCCGCTCGAACGGCTCTGGCACGCGGTGCCGAGCTACCCCACGATCAGCGAGGTGTGGCTGCGTTTCCTCGAGGAGTACGGTCTCTAGACGGCGAAGGCACGGCCGCAGCGAGGACAGGAGCGGGGCCCACGAGCACGACCGGCGCGTCGGTGACCGACCACGCGGACGGGTGCGAGAGGATGGGTCGCTGACGCCTGACCGCTCGAGCAAGGAGACACCCCGCGCATGGCCCGCCGCAAGTCGACGACCCCCCAGCTGCCCGAGGACTTCGAGGAGCACATCGTCGACATCGACGTCGAGGAGGAGATGCGCGGCGCCTACCTCGAATACGCCTACTCGGTCATCTACTCCCGCGCGCTCCCGGACGCCCGCGACGGCCTGAAGCCCGTGCAGCGCCGGATCCTGTTCGGCATGAACGAGCTGGGGCTGCGGCCCGACCGCGCGCACGTCAAGAGCAGCCGCGTCGTGGGCGAGGTCATGGGCAAGTACCACCCGCACGGCGACGCCTCCATCTACGACGCCCTCGTGCGGATGGCACAGCCCTTCTCGATGCGCCTGCCGCTGGTCGACGGCCACGGCAACTTCGGCTCCCTCGACGACGGCCCCGCCGCCGCTCGCTACACCGAGGCGCGGATGGCTCCCGCGGCGCTGCTGATGACCGGCAGCCTCGACGAGGACACGGTCGAGTTCGTCCCCAACTACGACGACCAGCTGATGCAGCCGGAGGTACTGCCCGCTGCCTACCCCAACCTCCTGGTCAACGGCGCCGGCGGCATCGCGGTCGGCATGGCCACCAACATGGCGCCGCACAACCTGGTCGAGGTGATCGGCGCGGTCCGCCACCTGATCAAGCACCCGACCTGCTCGCTGGACGACCTGATGAAGTTCGTCCCCGGGCCCGACCTGCCCGCCGGCGGCCGAATCGTCGGGCTCGAGGGCATCCGCGACGCCTACCTCACCGGCCGTGGCAGCTTCCGGACCCGGGCGACCACGCGGATCGAGAACGTCACGCCCCGCAAGAAGGGCATCGTCGTGACCGAGCTGCCCTACACGGTCGGCCCGGAGAAGGTGATCGAGAAGATCAAGGACCTCGTCCAGGCCAAGAAGCTGCAGGGCATCAGCGGGGTCATCGACCTGACCGACCGCAAGAAGGGGCTGCAGCTGGTCATCGAGGTCAAGAACGGCTTCAACCCCGAGGCGGTCCTCGAGAAGCTCTACAAGCTGACGCCGATGGAGGACAACTTCGGCATCAACAACGTCTGCCTGGTCGACGGCCAGCCACGCACCCTCGGCCTGAAGGAGCTGCTCCAGGTCTACCTCGACTTCCGCACCGACGTGGTGCGCCGGCGCAGCGCCTACCGGTTGCGCAAGCGCGAGGAGCGCCTGCACCTGGTCGAGGGACTGCTGATCGCGATCCTGGACATCGACGAGGTGATCCAGGTGATCCGCAGCTCCGACGACGCGGGTGTCGCCCGGGCCCGCCTGATCGACGTCTTCGACCTGTCCGAGGCGCAGGCCACCTACATCCTCGACCTGCAGCTGCGGCGGTTGACCAAGTTCTCCCGCATCGAGTTGGAGACCGAGAAGTCCGAGCTGGAGCAGCAGATCGAGGCACTGCGCGCGATCCTCGAGGACGAGAAGCTCCTGCTCAAGACCGTGTCCGACGAGCTGGCCGAGGTGGCCAAGAAGCACGGCACACCGCGGCGGACCGTGCTGCTCGAGTCGGTGGGTCAGGCCGTTTCCGCCGCCACCCCGCTCGAGGTCAGCGACGACCCCTGCTGGGTCCTGCTCTCCTCGACGGGCCTGCTGGCCCGCACCACGTCCGCCGATCCCCTGTCGAATGAGGGCGGACGGCACAAGCACGACGCCGTCACCGCCGCCGTCCGCACCACCGCGCGAGGGTATGTCGGGCTGGTCACCTCCCTGGGCCGCGTCGTGCGGCTGTCGGCACTGGACCTGCCGACCCTCCCGCCCACGAACGGCGCGCCGTCGTTGTCCGGCGGCGCGCCGCTGGCGGCCTTCGTCGACCTGCCGCACGGTGAGCAGCCGCTGACGCTGACCTCCCTCTCGCCTGACTCCCCGGGGCTGGCGCTGGGCACGGCGCACGGCGTGGTCAAGCGGGTCACCGTGGATCACCCTGCCAACAGGGACAGTTGGGAGGTCATCTCGCTGAAGGACCAGGACTCGGTGGTCGGTGCGGTCGAGCTGGCCACGGGCGACGAGCACCTGGTCTTCGCCACTGCGCACGCGCAGCTGCTGCATTTCGCGGCCTCCGCGGTCCGGCCGCAGGGTCGCGGGGGTGGCGGCGTCGCGGGCATCAAGCTCGGCGCCAAGGACCGGGTCGTCTTCTTCGGGGCGGTGGACCTCTCCGTCGACAACGTGCTCGCCACCGTGAGCGGTTCGGAGGGATCCCTGCCAGGGACCGAGGCGGGCTCGCTGAAGGTCACGCCCTTTGACGAGTACCCGGCCAAGGGCAGGGCCACGGGAGGTGTGCGGTGCCACCGGTTCCTGCGCGGCGAGGACACCCTCATCCTGGCCTGGGCCGGCGCGACACCCGCGCGAGCAGCCGGGGCGAGCGGGGTGTCGATCGAGCTGCCGAAGGCGAACGGCCGGCGTGACGGGTCCGGGGTGCCGGCGCCCGCGCCGATCGCCGCCATCGCCGGCGCGCTGCCGGAGGTCTCCGGCAACACCAGCACCGAACCCACCGCCGCCGAGCTGCCCCTGCCGGAGTTCCCCGCGGGGCGCGAGTGA
Source organism: Segeticoccus rhizosphaerae (assembly GCF_005222685.1). NCBI lineage: Bacteria > Bacillati > Actinomycetota > Actinomycetes > Micrococcales > Intrasporangiaceae > Segeticoccus > Segeticoccus rhizosphaerae. Next base: position 55,124 of record NZ_SWMA01000008.1, on the reverse strand, counting down.
CCTCGCTGGCCCACGGCCGCAGCGCCCCGGACGCGTGCTCGGTGCTCTGGGACAACCTCGAGGCCCCGGCCTACGGGACCGCCTCGGTGGCCCGGTTCTGGGTGGCCCTCGAGCAGGAGGGACCGTGGGGGCGCGACGCCGCCCGCGAGTCTCACCTCGCGCCGGACGTCGGTGACCAGCTCACCCGTGCCTGTGCCGACGCCGGGGGCCGGTTGATCTTGGTTCGGCGCCCGGGCGTGCACCCGGATCGCCATACGCCGCAGTCGCACCGGGTCTTCGTCGCCTGGTCGGGCGAGGCGCCCTGGTTGTTGTCGGGCACCGTCGCGGACCCGGCCGAGCTGCTGCACCGGATCGATCCCGAGTTGCTCGGCACCGGTGACCGGGAGGCTGCCATGCGTCGGTGGCCGGAACTCGCACCCGCCGAGCCGGTCCTGCTGGTCTGCACCAACGCCAAGCGGGACGTCTGCTGCGCGGTGCGCGGCCGACCCGTCGCCGCTGGTGCCGCCGAGCGGCAGCCGGGTCGGGTCTGGGAGTGCTCGCACACCGGCGGTCACCGGTTCGCGCCCACGGGCATCCTGCTCCCCCACGGTCAGACGCTGGCCAGGCTCGACACCGACCTCGCGGCGCAGACCGTGGACGCGGCGGCCGACGGGCAGCTCCCCCGGCTCCTGCTCGGCACCGTCCATGACCGAGGACGCAGTGCGCTGCCGCCGCAGGCCCAGGCGGCGGAGTCGTTCGTGCGCGCCGAGATCGGCGAGACCGACCTCACTGCCCTGGCGACCGTCAGCGCCCCCTCGGCCGGCGGGCGCTGGCTCGCCGGCGTGACCCACGCGGACGGCCGGCACTGGAACGTCGAGGTCCGGCGCGAGGTCGGGCCCGCCGAGCTGCCCGCTTCGTGTGGCAAGGGCGCCGCTCCCGTGACGACCTGGCACACCACCCTGCTCGCCCCTGACCGGACCACTGCGCCCACGTGAGCGGTTCGACCCGGCGACGCACGCAGCCTCAACGCTCAGCCGGGCACGATCCGCGGAACCGCGGAAAACGCACGCGTCATCACTGCTCAGCCGGGCACGATCCGCGGAACCGCGGACAACGCACGGACAGGGCCGCCCTGAGGGCTCACCGGCGGTCGTCGCGGCCGATCTTGTCCGGGTCCTTGATGTAGGTGGGCCGCCCGTGGAGGGCCCGGTTGGCGAGCCAGGTGAGCGCCCACAGTGCGACGCCGATCACGAAGAGCCATCCCGCGATCTGGTAGTCGGCGGTGTCCCGTCCCGAGAACGGCGTCACCAGGTAGGCGCACAGGATCGCGCCGATGACCGGTATGGCGGTCGGTGCCCTGAAGTGCTGGTGCTCCACCGTGTCCTTGCGCAGCACCAGCACGGCGATGTTGACGACCGTGAAGACGCACAGCAGCAGCAGGGACGTCGTGCCGCCGAGCGCCTCGAGGTCGGCGAAGTAGATCAGCCCGAAGGCCAGTAGCGTCGTGAAGATGATGGCAACCCACGGGGTCCGCCGACCGGCGTGCACCTTGCCGAGCGGCTTCGGCAGGACGTTCTCGTGGGCCATGCCGTAGAGCAGCCGGGAGGCCATCAGCATGTTGATCAACGCCGAGTTGGCCACCGCGAACATCGTGATGAACGCGAAGATCCCGACAGGGAAGGCGGGTGCACCGGCCTGCACGACCTTGAGCAGCGGCGCGTTGCCCTCCCCGAGCTCCTTGACCGGTACGAGCATCACGGAGGAGATCGACACCAGGACGTAGATGACTCCGGTGATGGACAGTCCGATGATCATGATCTTGGGGAAGATCCGCGAGGGCTCCCTGGTCTCCTCCGCCATGTTGACCGAGTCCTCGAAGCCGACCATCGCGAAGAACGCGAGCGCCGTGGCGGCCGTGACGGCGTGGAAGCCGGACTGGCCACCGGGTGTGCTGAAGTCGGTGAGCGGGGCGGGGTCGCCCTTGCCGCCGGCGATGGCCCACACGCCGATCCCGATGATCATCAGCAGGCCGGACAGCTCCACCAGGGTGAGGACCACGTTGGCCTTCACGCTCTCCCCGACCCCGCGGAAGTTCACCGCCGCCACGAGGGCCATGAACGCCAACGCGACGAGCAGGAGCCCGAACCCGCCCTCCGGCAGCTCGATGTGGGTCGCCTTGCCGAAGTTGCCGGCGAACGCCTTGGACGCGCTCGAGGCCGAGGTGAGGCCGGAGCACATCACGGTGAAGCAGACGATGAAGGTGATGAAGTGGATGCCGAACGCCTTGTGCGTATAGACCGCGGCGCCACCGGCCCTCGGGTACTTGGTCACCAGCTCGAGGTAGCTGAACGCGGTGAGCATGGCGACGATGAAGGCACACAGGAAGGGCAGCCAGACGGCACCTCCGACCTCCTGCGCCACCTTGCCGGTCAGGGCGTAGACGCCGGTGCCGAGGATGTCACCGACGATGAACAGCAGCAGCAGACCGGGTCCGATCGCCCGCTTGAGCTCGGGTTGACCCTCGTGCTCGTCCGCGATGGCAGTGCGCGCTGGTTGGTTCATGGCGCACACGGTGACCCGATCGGCGGTGCCTTGTCCACCGCCTAGGGCCTGAAGTCTTGTAAATTCTCGGCATTCGGCCCCTGGGAGCGCGGCCGGCTTGGCGTGCCCGGACTCGCGTCAGGCGTCGATGCGCTCTCGGTCCAACGCACTGGCCGAGTCCACGATGAAGTCCTTGCGCGGCGCCACGTCGCTGCCCATGAGCAGCTCGAAGACCTTCTCGGCCAGCTCCGCGTCCTTGAGGGTCACCCGGCGCAGGGTCCTCTGGCGCGGGTCCATCGTCGTCTCGGCCAGCTGGTCGGCGTCCATCTCGCCGAGGCCCTTGTAGCGCTGCAGCGGCTGCTTGGTCTTCTTCCCGCGTTTGGTGAGGGCGGACACCGTCTTGCGCATCTGCGCCTCGCTGTAGGTGTAGATCAGCTCGTTCTTCTTCCCGCCACCATTCATCACCTCGATGCGGTGCAGCGGCGGCACGGCCGCATAAACCCGGCCGGCCTCGACCAGTGGCCGCATGTAGCGGAAGAACAACGTCAGCAGCAGGGTGCGGATGTGGGCGCCGTCGACGTCGGCGTCGGTCATGATGATGACCTTGCCGTAGCGCGCCATGTCCAGGTCGAAGGACCGGCCCGACCCGGCTCCGACGACCTGGATGATGGCGGCGCACTCGGCGTTCTTGAGCATGTCCCCCACCGAGGCCTTCTGGACGTTGAGGATCTTGCCGCGGATGGGCAGCAGCGCCTGGAAGTCCGACGACCGGGCCAGCTTGGCCGTGCCGAGCGCGCTGTCCCCCTCGACGATGAACAGCTCGGAGCGGTCGACGTCGCTGCTGCGGCAGTCGGCCAGCTTGGCGGGCAGTGACGAGGACTCGAGGGCGTTCTTGCGCCGCTGGGTCTCCTTGTGCAGCCGGGCGCTGATGCGCGACTTCATCTCGGCGACGACCTTCTCGAGCAACAGGCTGGCCTGCGCCTTCGCCCCCCGCTTGGTCGCGGTCAGGTGGGCACCCAGCTCCTTCTCGACCACCTTGGCCACGATCGAGCGCACCGCCGAGGTCCCGAGGACCTCCTTGGTCTGGCCCTCGAACTGCGGCTCCGCCAGCCGCACGGTCACGACCGCGGTGAGGCCAGCGAGGATGTCGTCCTTGTCGACCTTGTCGTTCCCGACCTTGAGGCGCCGCGAGTTGACCTCGAGCTGCTTGCGGAAGACCTTCAGCAACGCCTGGTCGAACCCGGCCAGGTGGGTGCCGCCCTTGGGGGTGGCGATGATGTTGACGAAGGACACCGTCTTGGTCTCGTAGCCGGTGCCCCACCGCACCGCGATGTCGACCTCGCAGTCGCGCTCGACCTCCTTCGGCGACATGTGTCCCTTGTCGTCGAGCACGGGCACCGTCTCGGTGAAGGTGCCGGAGCCCTGCAGCCGCCAGACCTCGGTGACGGCCGGGTCCGGGGCGAGGAACTCGGCGAACTCACTGATGCCCCCGTCGTGCTGGAAGACCTCCTCGGTCGGACCCTCCTCGCCGGGAGTCCCTGCCAGCCCCCGCTCGTCCCGGATGACCAGGGTGAGCCCCGGGATGAGGTATGACGTCTGGCGGGCACGCGCGACCAGCTCGTCGTAGTTGAAGGCGGCCTGCTTGAGGAAGATCTGGCCGTCGGCCCAGTAGCGGACCCGGCACCCGGTGACGCCACGCCGCGCCTTGCCGACGACCCGCAGCTCACTGTTCTTGACGTAGGCCGTGAAGGTCGCCTCCGGGCTTTTGCCCGACCTGGGGTCGTCGAAGACACCCGGCTCACCCCGGCGGAAGCTCATGCCGTAGGTCTTGCCGCCCCGGTCGACCTCCACGTCCAGCCGCGCCGACAGGGCGTTGACCACCGAGGCGCCGACGCCGTGCAGGCCACCGGACGCCGTGTAGGAGCCACCCCCGAACTTCCCACCGGCGTGCAGCTTGGTGAAGACCACCTCGACACCCGTGAGTCCGGTCCTCGGCTCGATGTCGATCGGGATGCCGCGGCCGTTGTCGCGAACCTCGACCGAGCCGTCCGCCAGGAGCACGACCTCGATCCGGTCGCAGTAACCGCCGAGCGCCTCGTCGACGCTGTTGTCGATGATCTCCCACAGGCAGTGCATCAGGCCACGCGAGTCGGTGGACCCGACATACATGCCGGGTCGCTTGCGCACCGCCTCCAGCCCCTCGAGCACCTGCAGGTGGCGAGCGGTGTAGTTGCTGGGGGCGGTCTTGACGGTGCGAGTGGCGGCCACGGAGACAGGACTCCTTCGAGCGGGCGTGCGGAAGTGACGGTTTCGGTTGGGGGCAGGTTAACTCGCCCGCGTTCGCGGGCCCGGCAGGCACGCGGCGGCGACGGCCGGAGGCAGTTGCGCGCTGAGCGAAATCGGCCGTGATTGTGTCCACATGCCGTGCCGTTGGCTCGCGGGAACGAAAGAGCGTGCTTCACTGTTGAAATCAGCGTCAAGCACGATCGACGAGCACCACGACAAGCACAACTGGAGAAGGGACGGACGGGTGCGAGACGGTGGCCAGCACAGGGCAACCGTGACCACCTCGTGTGCGTCCCAGTATGACGTGCCCGAGCAATCGGGTGATACCCCCGCCGGTGGCGCCCAGGCGCCCACGACGACATAAGGATGGCTGACGTGACAACTGCACTGGCACCGACCCTGAGCGCAGCGGACCGCTGCGACCGCTGTGGCGCCCAGGCCTACGTGCGCGCCCGCCTCACCGCAGGCGGCGAGCTGCTGTTCTGCGCGCACCACGGCCGCGAGCACCTTCCCAAGCTGCGCGATCTCGCCCTCGAGATCCAGGACGAGAGCGACCGACTCCACGAGGATCCCTCTCCCACCGCCGCCGTCGACGAGAGCTGATCTGTGCCGGCTCCGGTGACCCTGGTCGCCGGGGCCATGATGCTGGTCGGGCTGGTCGGCATCGCCGTCCCCCTGCTACCCGGCCTGTTGCTGGTCTGGGCCGGCGTGGCCCTGTGGGCGACGGAGGCCCGCATCACCCTCGGATGGGTGGTCCTCGGGTGCGCCACCCTCCTGATCGCGGTCGGCACGCTGGTCAAGTACCTCGTTCCGGGGCGACGGATGCGCCGCGCCGGCGTGCGCACCACCACCACACTCGCCGGCGTCGTGCTGGGCGTGGTCGGGTTCTTCGTGCTCCCGGTCGTCGGCCTCCCGCTCGGCTTTGTGCTGGGGGTCTACCTCGCCGAGAGCGCCCGCCAGCGGTCGCATCCGATTGCGTGGGGTTCCACCAAACAGGCACTGCGCGCGATCGCGCTGAGCGTCGGAATCGAACTGCTCACCGGTCTGGTGGTCGCCGCCGGATGGGGCGTCACGGTCTTCGTCACCCGCTGACTGGAGCTGGCTGCGTCCAGCGTCCCCTTCGGGTCAGGCGGCACGTCTCGGCGCCAGCTCTCGTCCCCTCAGTGCCAGTCCTCGTCCCCTCAGTGCCAGCCCTCGTCGCGGCGGCGGTCCCAGCGGGCCTCGAGCCGCTGCATGAAACTCCCGCGCGAGGGCGGCGCACCCTTCTTGCGACGTCCGGCACTGCCCGGCTTGCGCACGCTCTCGACCTTGCCGTCCTCACCGACCGCCCCGATCCCCGGATGCTTCTCCCCCTTGGTGCGGACGCGTGCCGGCGTGATCGCCAAGCCGGCACCGCCCACCATGACGGCGAAGCCGATGCCACCGAGCCAGGTCTGCTGGCCCATGACTCCGAGGACGACGAGGACCAGGCCGACGACCGCGATCACCACGCCGATGATGATCCGACGTCGCTGCCGAGCCTTGGCGCTCGAACCCACCATGTGGGACGCGAACTTGGGGTCTTCGGCATACAGCGCTTGCTCCATCTGCTCCAGCAGATGTTGCTCGTGCTCAGAGAGCGGCATCTCGACCTCCTGTGCGCGGGCGGCACCTTGGTACCGGCGAGCGGTGGACTGGCCAAATGGAGTTGTGGCTTCTCCTTCGCTCTCCGTTCTCCTCCTAAGGATATGTCGCCCGGGACGGATACGGTAGCCGGGAGTCGCCGCGAGCGCTATCGGTCCATCAACGCGGCCGGCCGCACGCTCCCTGCGCCGAAGCGCGCGCTGGCCCGGTCGACGGCGCGATCGGCCTCCCTCCAGCCGTGTTCCGGCTCGTCCAGCAGCCCCTGGATCGGTGAGCCCGCGGCTTCCCGTAGCCCCTCCATGCGCACCCCGACCAGGCGGATCCGGGCCCGCCGGAGACCGAGCGCGTCGTAGAGGTCACGGGCAACCGCGTAGACCTCCCGGCTGACGTCGGTCGCCTCCCGCACGGTGCGCGAGCGGGTGATCGTCGTGAAGTCCGAGAAGCGCACCTTGAGCTGGATGGTGCGCCCGACCAGGCCGGCGGCCCTGACCCGCGCCGCCGTCCGGTCGCTGAGCCGCAGTAGCTGGCGGTGGATCACCGCGGGGTCGTCCACGTCGTGGTCGAACGTCTCGTCCGAGCCGATACTGCGTTCGCGCCGGGCCGGGACCACCGGGCGTGGATCCCGGCCCCAGGCAAGCTCGTGCAGGTGCGGCCCGGCCGCGTCACCCAGCGCGCGGCGCAGGGTCTCCACCGGGGTGTGGGCGAGATCGGCGACGGTGTGCAGCCCGAGCCGAGCCAGCGTTTCCTCGGTGCGGTCGCCCACGCCCCAGATCGCTCCGACCGGGAGCTGGTGCAGCAGGTCGACCGCCTCGTCCTCGGGGACGATGAGCAGCCCGTCGGGCTTGGCGAGGCCGGAGGCCAGCTTGGCGAGGAACTTGGTCGGTGCCACGCCGACCGAGCAGGTGATCCCCTGCTCGTCGGCGACCGTGTCGCGGATCCTGGCCGCGATCTCGCCCGGCCGCCCGAGCCGACGGCGAGAGCCCGAGACGTCGAGGAACGCCTCGTCCGCCGAGAGTGGCTCGACGACAGGGGTGATGCTGGTGAAGTAGGCCATCACCGCGTCGGAGATGCGCTGGTAGAGCCGGTGGTCCGGGGCGAGCACGGTGGCCTGCGGGCACAGCCGCCGGGCTCGCGTCATCGGCATCGCCGCGTGCACCCCGAAGCTCCTGGCCTCGTAGGTGGCGGACAGGACGACGCCCCGGTTGCCTCCGCCGATGATGACCGGAGTCCCTCGCAGCTCCGGCCGGTGCAGCAGGGAGGCCGAGGCGTAGAAGGCGTCCATGTCGACGTGCAGGATCGGGCAGCGGCTGTCGTCGGGTGCCGCACGTCCCCCGTATGCCGTGCGCTCCGGTGCGTCGAACGCTCGCCTGCTCATGCTGGTGATCTACCTCGCTCGTCGCTCATGCTCATGGTCGCGCTCCTCGGCGCTCCGGGCCTCGCTCCGCTCGTTTCCTCACGCTGTCGTCGCCGCTCAATCAGCCCCCCGCGCTGCCCGGGCTGGAGTGCCACAGCTTGCGTGGCGGCGCACCATTGCCATTGCCTGTCGCCCCGGGTCGGTCCTGCACCAGCCGGCCGTTCCTGGTCTCCGGCCCGGCGGGCCGGACATCCGCGTAGGGCGACTGCTTGAAACCGGAGGCGTGGACCAGCACCCGGTGTCCGGAGGGCTCGGTCATCGCCCTCTCCTGCGCTTCGGCCAGGCCCCGCGCCCGGGCATCGGCCTCGGCCAGCGCCGCCTGCGCCGCCTCGAGCCCGCCCCGGCACCAGGCATCCCAGAGCCCCGACAGCTCCCAGGCCCCGGTGGCCCGCAGCGAGACCCCCTTCGGCCCGGTCCGGCGCAGGACGCCGCGCACGAGGAGCATCCAGGAGTGGAAGACCGTGGCGGCATAGGGGCCCTGCGCGTCCTCGAAGAAGGTGGCGTCGATCGGGCCGGTGCCGTCATCGAGGGTCAGGAAGACCACCCGGCGGCCTGAGCGGATCGGTGGGGTCTGGGTGGCGACCTTGACGCCGGCGACCAGCAGCTCGGCCCTGTTGCGCTGTTGCAGCAACCGTGACGAAGAGGTCGCCCCCAACGCGTCGAGCAGGGGCGCGTAGCAGTCGATCACGTGGGCACTGACGTCGAGGCCGAGGACGTCCAGCTCGGCGCGGACCCGTTCGGCTGCGGTCATCTCCGGCAGTCCCGAACCGGCGACGAGCTCGGGGGCATCGCCGAGGTCGAGCATCAGCTGGGCCGGTCCGGCCTGGCGGCGTGCGCTCGGGCGCCGCCCCCGCGCCTGCCCGGCCGCGCGCTCGGCCACCCTTTGTCCTGCCTGACCGGGGCCCCCGCCTCCGGTCATCGGGCGGCTGCTCGTCGCGGCCACCCCCGCGGCACTGCCGCGACGCGCCATCGATCGGGACCACCGGTCGAGCTCGGTGACGTGCAGCAGCAGGTCGCGTCGGGTGATCCGCCCGCGGCGACCGAGCGCCGCGCCCCCGTCGCCCCCGAGCCCGTAGACCGAGTCGAACCCCCCGGCGAGCACCAGCCGCTCGACCACGGGACGCGACACCCGGGCCCGCTGCCAGAAATCGGCCAGGGAGGCGTAGGGCGCCCCGGCCACGATGCGCGTCACCTCGTCCTCGTGGATCCCCTTGACGTCGGACAGGGACAGCCGGATGCCGTAGCCCCGCGCGTGACCTGCGTGGCCCGTCATACCCCTGCGTGTGGGCGCCTTCGCCTCGGCCCCCTCCGCGTCGCCGTCCGTCCGTCCGTCCCGCCCCACCGGCTCCACCCGGTAGGTGGCGCCGGACCGGTTGACGTCCAGCCCCAGCACCGCGACCCCGGTGTTTCGCGCGTCGTCGAGGATGAGCCGCTTGGGGTACATGCCCGGGTCGTGGGTGAGCACCCCGGCGAGGAACGCCGCCGGGTGGTGCGCCTTGAGCCAGGCCGACTGGTAGGTCGGCAGCGCGAAGGCCGCCGCGTGGGCCTTGCAGAAGCCGAACGAGGCGAAGGCGGCCAGCACCTCCCAGATCCGGTCGACGTCGGCCGGTTCGTAGCCGCGCGCCGCCGCGGCGGGTCGCCACCAGGCCTCGACCTCCTCCTGCCCGGCCGGGGACCCGAGGGCACGGCGCACCTCGTCGGCCTCGGCCAGGCTGACTCCGGTGGTCTCGGCCACCAGCTGCAGCACCTGCTCGTGGAAGACCACGACGCCGCAGGTGCTGCGCAGCGCGGGCTCCAGGGTCGGGTGGAGGTACTCGGGCGGTCGCCAGCCCTGCCGGGCGAGCAGGAAGGGCGTGACCATGTCGGACTTGACCGGCCCCGGCCGGAACAGCGAGATGTCGATGATGAGGTCCTCGAAGGTCTCCGGCGCGAACTTGCCGATCAGCTCCCGCTGCCCCGGCGACTCGATCTGGAAGCAGCCGAGCGTGCGGGTGGACCGGATCAGCTCGAAGGTCTGCTCGTCGTCGAGCGGCACCTGCTCACGGTCGTCGAGGTCGATGGTGATGCCGTCGACCCGGGCGACCTCGTCGACCGCGTGCGCCATCGACGACTGCATCCGGATGCCGAGCACGTCCAGCTTGAGCAGGCCGAGCGTCTCCACGTCGTCCTTGTCGAACTGGCTCATGGGGAAGCCCAGCCAGCTGGCCTCCACCGGCGTCCGGTCGAGCAGCCCTCGATTGGACAGGACCACGCCGCACGGGTGCAGGGCCACGTGCCGGGGCAGCCCGTCCAGACGCTCGACCAGCTCGAAGAGCAGCTTCAGCCGGGGCGCGTCCAGGCCCCTGGAGCGCAGCTCGGGCAGCTCGCGGACGGCCGCGCGGGCGTCCCGGGCGCGGATGTGGGGAAAGGCCTTGGCGAGCGCGTCGGTCTCGGCGGGCGGCAACCCCAGCGTCGCCGCCACGTCGCGGATGGCGTGCCGGACCCGGTAGGTGTCCATCATCGAGACACAGGTGACCCGATCGCCCCCGAACCGCTCGAGGATGCGTTCGTAGACCTCGGTGCGGCGAGCCGACTCGACATCGACGTCGATGTCCGGCAGCTGGGCGCGCATGGGGGTGCAGAACCGCTCCATCAGCAGGTCGTGGCGCAGCGGTTCGACCCCACTGATGCCGAGCAGGTAGTTGACCAGGCTGCCGGCTCCCGAGCCCCGCGCGGCCACCCGGACCCCCATGTCGCGGATCAGGTCGCACACGGCGGCCACCGTCATGAAGTATGTCGGGTAGCCCAACGCGGCGATCGTGCGCAGCTCGTCCTCGAGCCGGCTCTCCACGGCCCGCCGCTCGCGCTCACCCGCCCCGGCGTAACGGCCGGCGATCGCGGCGCGGCAGCGAGCGGCCAGCACCGCCTGGGCGTCGTCGCCCGGCGTCAACCCGAGCACCGAGCCCTCGGGCAGGTGCACCGACCCGATGCCGAGGTCGGTGCGGGCGTCCTGCCGGCACTCGCCGGCCAGGGCCACCGTCGCCTCCACCAGAGCCGAGGCACGAGCCACGGCATCACCGCAACCTCCCGTCCCGCTGGACGGGCCCAAAGCCTCCGCCACCTCCTTCGCCACCTCCAGCATCCGGGCGGTCTCCGCCAGGTGGCCGGCGGTGGTGACCCGGTCGAGGTGTCGCGTGTCCAGGGGCACCATCCGCCGCGCGGCGTCGAGCACGTCCACGGTCATCGCGTCGGCCGGTTCGACGTGCCGGACGGCGGCGGTGAGCACCGCCGGGACCCCCGACTCGAGGGCGAGCCCCCACAGCCGGGCGGCGTGACCGCGGCTTCCCGGGCTTCCCGGCGGCCCGCCGTGGCAGACGACCTCGATGGCCAACCCGTCGCGGGGCAGGCGCTCCTGCCAGCGCCGCAGCAGCTCCCGGGCCCGCACGAGGTCGCGGCGCAGGACGGCTCGTCCCACGTCGGAGCCGGGGCCGAGCAGGACCACGAGAGCGGCGCCGGGGTCGTCGCCGACGGAGGGGTTCTGGGGATCGCCGGACCGGTCGACCCGCGACCAGGTCGCGATCAGCTCGGGGGTGCTGACCGGAGTGCCGCGCTCGCCGCGCAGGTGCGTCTCGGTCACCAGCCGGCACAACCGGGCCCAGCCGAGACCGGGCGCCACCCCCGCCGCCTGCCCCCGGGCGAGCACGGTCACCCGGGGATGCCGGTCGTCGACCACCGCACCGCCCTTGACCGGGTGGACCCGCACCCGCCGCCCGGACGAAGAAACGCTCAGCAGCCCGGCACCCGCTGTGGGATCTTCCACGGCGAGGTCGACCCCGAGGACCGGGTCGATCCCCGCCTGCGTGCAGGCCTGGACGAACCGCACTGCACCGTAGAGCCCGTCGCGGTCGGTCAGGCCGAGGGCGGGCTGACCGAGATCGGCGGCCCGCTGCACCAGCGCGGCGGGGGTCGAGGCGCCGTAACGCAGAGAGAACCCGGACGCGACGTGCAGGTGGGCGAAGGACTCACTCACCGGGCTCCTGCCAGGTTGTCGCAGCGGCGTGCTCGGACGCCGTGGGGGTCATGAACTGCGGCAGCGGCGCACTGATCGGCAGACCGAGGTGCGCCTGGACGAGCTCGAGGAAGATCTCGGCCTGCCGCAGCAGGTCGTCGGCCTCGCGGCTGCTCGCGGTGGCCGAGCCCCGCTCGAGGGCCGCTCGCCGCCGGCCGGACCCGGCAAAGAAGGCTGCCCACTCCCCCAGGTCGGAGGCGACGGTGGGCAACACCTCCCACACACTGCGCGGCCTGGAGCGGGCGACCGGCTTGCTCCGGGCCGCGAGCAGGGCCGCGGCGGCCCGCAACGCAGCCAGGTGCGCATCGACGTAGCGCTCACCCGCGCTGCCGGCCCCACAGGCCGCCAGCAACGTCGTCCGCGAGCGTTCCAGCAGTTCGAGCACGGTGTCCGCGACCGGGGCCTGCGGTGCCGCGGCGGTGGAGTGGATGGTGGTCACGTCGTCTCCCTTGGTCTGTGGCGATGGCTGGTGCGGTCGGCTGGTTGCGGTCGGTCGGTTGCGGACGGTTGGTCGCCGACGGACCGCGTGCGCGTGGTCGGTGCGGTCTCGGCGGGGCCGGTGCGGTGCAGACCGGTCAGTCCGCGACGCGGACCAGGCGCCAGGCCTGGTCTCGGTCACCTCCGGCCAGGTCGTAGACCCCGCTGCCTCGGTGGCGTCCGGCACTGGCCACGACCCGCCAGATCTCCTGCTCGAGGTCGTCCGGCCCGGGCACGCCATCGCCGGTCGTGTCCTCACTGGAGCCGGCGTCGAACCCGGACCGGTCCAGCGCGTCCCGCCACCACGCCCGGCGCTCACGCCAGTGGTCGAGCACCTCCCGGACGACGTAGAGCCGTCCCCGCCAGAGGAAGGCCGAGGGAGCGGCGGCCAGAACAGTGCTGCCCGTGCTGCCAGTACTGCCCGTGCTGCCAGTGCTGCTGACGTCTGACCGGGACTGCACCTCGACCGGCTCGTGGTAACGACGCACCATGACCACTCCTCCGCGGGCCTCGCCGCCCGGCAGGGCGGCGGACGGGGTCGAGGCGCCCGCCGCCACACCGGACGAACCAACTATCTCGAACGTTTGTTCGATACGGACGAATGTACCCCACTGCGCCGACAGCCCGTCAAGTCCCTGTGGAGAACCTCGGACGCGGCCGTCACACCGCGACGCCCGCACGTCCCGGACCGGCCCAGCGCCGTCCAGATGGCGAGTCTCGGGGGCAAACGGACCGGGTCATGGCTACCGTTTCGTCATGACCGAAGCCTCAGGGTTCGAGGTGCGTGACAGCCCCTCCGTGCTCCGCGTCGTCCAGGTCCTGCAGGAGCAACGGGTCCGGGGTGCGGTGACCATCCTCGACGAGCACGCCCGCACCGCGCGCCTGGCCGCCGACCAGCTCGGCATCGACATCGGCCAGATCGCCAACTCGCTGATCTTCCGGGCGCACCTCGAGGACGGCGAGGTCGCTCCCCTGCTCGTCCTCGCCTCGGGCGCCCACCGGGTCGACATCGTCCAGGTCGCCGACACGCTCGGTCTCGACGAGATCAGCAAGGCGGACGCCGCCTTCGTCCGCGAGCACACCGGGTTCGCCATCGGCGGGGTGCCGCCCATCGCACACCGCACGCCACCGCTCACGGTCGTCGACATCGCCCTGAGCCGCTACCGCCAGGTGTGGGCGGCCGCAGGTCATCCCCGGGCCGTGTTCCCCACGTCGTACAACGAGCTGCTCCGCCTCACCGGTGGGCAGTCGGCAGAGGTCGCCTGAGCACCCGAGCCGCCGCCTGGTCACCGGTCCGCAGCCCGGGCAACGGGTCCGACTGGGCACCTCGGTCCGCCGGCTGAGACTCTGCGGATGCCGACGCGGCCGAAATCCGCCACCATGGGACCGCACCGCACCACACGGTGGGGTGGCGTGTGTGCGCCGGCACGGGAACGGCAGGGGTCCTGGGAGGGGAGGACCCGTGCCGGTCCCGCGCCGTGCCGTGCCGTGCCGACGTCACGCCAGCCAGGCCAGCCAGGCCTGCCGGTGTGGACCGGCTACTGCTTCTCGCGGACTCCCGACTCCACGCGGTCGCCGAGGTCCTGGTCCACGTTGCGCCAGTACTCGAAGGCCCGAACCAGCACCGGCTCGCTGACCCCGTCCAACAGGTGCCCGACGATGTTGCCGACGAGCCGTTCGCGCGCCGCGTCGTCCAGCACCTCGCGGACCAGCGTGCCCGGTTGGCCGAAGTCGTCGTCCTCGGCGTGCAGCGTGTATGCCGACCGCACCAGGTCCCCGTCGGTGCGCCATCCGGCCGGCTCACCGAAGCGCGCGGTGTCGGCGCTCGGACCGCCCTTGGAGTTGGGCGCGTAGACCGGGTCGGACACGGGGTGGTAGCGCATCGCCCCGTCCTTGGAGTAGGACCGGACCGGGGCGTGCCGCGGGTAGTTCACCGGCAGCTCACGGTAGTTGGGACCGATCCGGTAACGGTGCGCATCGGCATACGAGAACAGTCGGCCGAGCAGCATCTTGTCCGGGCTGGGGCCGATCCCGGGCACCATGTTGTTCGGCTCGAACGCGGCCTGCTCGATCTGCGCGTGGTAGTCGGTCGGGTTCTCGTCCAACGTCATCCGGCCCACCTCGATCAGCGGGTAGTCCTGGTGCGAGATCGTCTTGGTCAGGTCGAACGGGTTGAACCGGTAGGTCGCCGCCTCCTCGAACGGCATGATCTGCATGTGCAGCGTCCAGCTCGGGTGCTCGCCGCGTTCGATCGCCTGGTAGAGGTCACGCGTGTGGTAGTCGCCGTCCTCGCCGGCGAGCCGGTCCGCCTCCTCCTGCGTCAGGAAGTCGACGCCCTGGTCGGTCTTGAAGTGGTAGCGCACCCAGAACCGCTCACCCTCGGCGTTGACCCACATGTAGGTGTGGCTCGAGTAGCCGTTCATGTGCCGCCAGCTGCGAGGGATGCCACGGTCCCCCATCAACCAGGTGACCTGGTGGGCCGACTCGGGCGAGAGGGTCCAGAAGTCCCACTGCATGTCGTGGTCGCGCAGGTTGGTGTCCGCCCGTCGCTTCTGGGACCGGATGAAGTGCTGGAACTTGAGCGGGTCCCGTATGAAGAAGACCGGCGTGTTGTTGCCGACCATGTCGTAGTTGCCCTGCTCGGTGTAGAACTTCAGGGCGAACCCGCGCGGGTCGCGCCACGTGTCAGGGCTCCCTCTCTCGCCGGCCACGGTGGAGAACCGGGCGACCATCTCCGTCCTTCTGCCCTGCTGGAAGACGTCGGCCTTCGTGTAGGCGCTGACGTCGCCGGTCACCTCGAAGTGGCCGAAGGCGCCCCCACCCTTCGCGTGGGGCTGCCGCTCGGGCACCCGCTCCCGGTTGAACTGGGCCATCTGCTCGATCAGGTAGGCGTCCTGCAGCAGGATCGGCCCGTCGGGACCGACGGTCAGCGAGTGCTCGTCGCTCTCGACCGGGATCCCGGCATCGGTGGTGGTGTAGTTGTCGGACATGTCGCTCCTCAGGTGGAGACCGGAACACCTCCACCGCACCACCCGTCCTGGGGCCAGTCAAGAGATGCGGTCCGAGGCCCCCGGCCCGCGGGCGGGAGCCGCGCCCCGGCCACCGCGCTGAGCCGGATGCCGACATGCTCGGACAGCGGTCACGAAGGGACCGACAGGTCCGACGGGTCGGTGTTGCCGCCGCAGACCACGACACCCACCCGCTCCCCCGGCTGTGGCGCGTAGGCACCGCCCGACAGCGCAGCCACGGCCGTCGCGCCGCCGTGCTCGGCCGCGAGACGCAACCGGTCCCACAGGCGTTGGCGCGCTTCGATGATCGCCGTGTCGCTCACGAGGACGCTCGTCACGCCGGCCCCCGACAGGATGCCAAACGCGATCTCGCCGATCCGCTTTGCCCCCAACGAATCCGAGGCGACGCCCGAGACCTCGACGTCCACGGGCTCGCCGGCCTCGAGGGCCGCGTGCAGCGTCGGGATGGACTCAGGCTCGACCGCCACCACCCGGGCCCGGCCACCGAGCGCCGCCGCCACACCGGCCGACAACCCACCACCGCCGACCGCCACCAGCACGGTGTCGAGGTCCGGCACCTGCTCGAGCAGCTCGGACCCGACCGTGCCTTGTCCTGCCACGACATCCGGCTGGTCGTAGGCGTGCACGAAGAGGGCGCCCGACTGCCGTGCGCGAGCCGCGCACGCGGCATACGCATCGGCATACAGGGCTCCGGTGACGGTCACCTCGGCACCGGTGGCCCGGATGCCCTCGACCTTGACCCGGCTGGCGGCGTCGGGGACGAAGACCTCGGCCGGTATGCCGAGCTGTCGCGCCGCGTGCGCGACGGCCAGTCCGTGGTTGCCGCCGGAGGCCGCGATCACGCCGCTCCCCGGCAGCTCCCCCTGCTCCTGCGCCGCCAGGATGCGGTTGAAGGCACCGCGCGCCTTGAACGAGCCGGTGTGCTGCAGCAGCTCGAGCTTGAGCACCACCGGTTCGCCGACGCCGAAGGCGCCGCCCTCCACCTCGATCACCGGGGTGCGTCGGACGTGTCCGGCAACGCGGGAGCGGGCGGCGGGGACGTCGATCGGTGCGGTCACCCGACCCACCGTATCGGCCAGCGTTGAGCGCACACCGTCACCTATGGTGACCCCCATGGCCCGCTACTTCGACGTGCACCCGGACAACCCCCAGCCACGGGTCATCGCCAAGACCGTGGACCTGATCCGGTCCGGTGGGCTGATCGCCTACCCCACCGACTCCTGCTTCGCGCTGGGCTGTGCCCTCGGCAACCGCGACGGGCTGGAGCGCATCCGGACGATCCGCAAGCTCGACAGCAAGCACCACTTCACCCTCATGTGCCGCGACTTCAGCCAGCTCGGTCAGTTCGTCCAGATCGACAACCAGGTCTTCCGCAAGATCAAGGCGACGACGCCAGGGCAGTACACCTTCATCCTGCCCGCCCTCAAGGAGGTCCCCCGGCGGATGCTCCACCCGAAGAAGAAGACGGTCGGAGTGCGGATCCCTTCGCACCGCGTCGTCCTCGCGCTGCTGGCCGGGCTCGGCGAACCGCTGCTGTCCAGCACGCTGCTGCTGCCGGGAGAGGACGAGCCGATGACGCAGGGGTGGGAGATCAAGGAGACCCTGGACCACCAGGTCGACGCGGTGCTCGACTCCGGCGACACCGGGGCCGAGCCGACCACGGTGGTGGACTTCTCGGGTGGTTTCCCGGAGATCGTCCGGCTCGGTGCCGGCGACCCTGCGCCGTTCGAGTGATCCGGGCGCGCTCCCGCCGAGCCCGTCGAGCCGTGCTGGCAAACATCGCCGAGAACCCGGTGCGCCGGCCGCTCATCCCACCTTTGCCAGCGTGGCGCGACGACGGTCAGGCGTGATGCGGCCCCGCGGCTTCCGGGACCAGGTTGGTGTAGACCTCGAGCGTCGCGGTGGAGCGGTTCATCGTGTAGAAGTGCAGGCCGGGCGCGCCCTCGTCACGCAACCGGGAGGCGAGCTCGGTCGCGATATCGACGCCGACCGCGCGCAGGGCCACCCGGTCCTCCGCCACGGGCTCGAGTCGGCGGATGACGTTCTCGGGCAACGGGGTCCCGGACAGCTCGGCCATCCGGGTGATCTGGCTGAAGTTCGTCACCGGCATGAGCCCCGGGATGATCGGCATGGTGCGGCCGCTCGCGTCGACCCGATCGCGCAACCGCAGGTAGGTGTCGGGGTCGAAGACGAACTGCGTCACGGCGAACTCGGCTCCCGCATCAGCCTTGCGCACCAGCACCTCGGCGTCGTGCTCGAGGCTCGGCGACTCGGGGTGCCGGTCGGGGAACGCCGCCACCCCGACGGTGAACGTGCCGAGGCCGCGCACCAGGGAGACCAGCCCGTCGGCGTGGTCGAGGCCCCCCGGGTGCGGCGTCCACGGGGTGCCCAGACCGCCCGCCGGGTCCCCGCGCAGGGCGAGGATGTTACGGATGCCGGCCCCGGCATACTCGCCGACGACCTGCCGCAGCTCTGCCACGGAACTGCCCACGCAGGTCAGGTGCGCCATCGCGGTGAGGGTCGTCTCGCGGGCGATCCGCCCGGTGATGCGCACGGTGCGGTCGCGGGTCGTGCCACCGGCGCCATAGGTTACCGACACGAAAGTCGGGTGCAGCCGCTCGAGCCGGCGGATCGACTCCCACAGCGCCACCTCGGCGTCGTCGGTCTTGGGAGGGAAGAACTCGAAACTGTAGGACGTGCCCTCCCCCGCGAGCATCTGCGGGATGGACCGCATCGCGTTCGCTGCCTTCGGCATGGTCGATGCGGTTCCGTGGGCCATACCCGTCAGCCTAGGCGACACCGGGCACCGTAGGCTCGAGGTAGTCACCCTCCGGGAGGTCCGTTGTCGAACCCACTCGACGCCTACCGCCTGCGCGCACGCGTGCAGGCGGTGGTCGACGCCGAGATCGCGACGCAGGAGGCGGTCCTGGCCGAGATCGGCGCTGACATGACGCCGTTCGTCGACCTGGTGGCGTCCCTGGTGCGTGGCGGCAAACGGTTGCGCGCCGCTTTCTTCTACTGGGGCTACCGCGCCGGCGGCGGGCCGGACAGCGACGCGGCGATCCGGGCCGCCGCGTCGATGGAGTTCTTCCAGGCCGCCGCGCTGCTGCACGACGACGTCATGGATGGCAGCGACACCCGTCGCGGTATGCCGTCCGCCCACCGCCGCCTCGCCGCCCACCACGCCGCCCAGGGCTGGTCGGGCAACGCCGCGCGGTACGGCGAGGCGGGGGCCATCCTCGCCGGCGACCTCTGCCTGACCTGGACCGACGAGATGTATGCCACCAGTGGGCTGCCGGCGCACGAGACCGCGCGCGGACGTGAGCTGTTCGACCGGATGCGCACCCAGCTCATGGGCGGGCAGTTCCTCGACGTCCTGGAGTCGGTCCGCGGGTGGGACGGGCTGTCCGCGCAGGAACGGGTCGAGCGCGCTCGCCACGTGATCCGCTACAAGAGCGCGAAGTACACCGTCGAGCATCCGCTGCTGATCGGCGCCACCGCGGCCGGGGCGCAGGAGGGCGACCTGGCAGCGCTGTCGCGCTACGGCCTCGCGCTCGGTGAGGCCTTCCAGCTGCGCGACGACGTGCTGGGCGTGTTCGGCGACCCGGAGGCAACCGGCAAACCGGCGGGCGACGACCTGCGCGAAGGCAAGCGCACGGTGCTCGTCGCCCAGTCGCTCGCGTCCGCGGAGCCCGACGAGATCGCCTTGTTCGACAAGCTGCTCGGCGTCGCCGACCTCGATGACGAGCAGGTGGCGCAGCTGCGCGCGGTGATCAGCTCGACCGGCGCCCTCGACCGGGTGGAGCAGATGATCACCGAGCAGGCGCAGGCGGCCCACGACCACCTGCACTCGGCCCAGGGGCTCACCGCCGAGGGTGTGGCGACCCTCGAGTCGCTGATCGGCCTGTCCACCGCCCGCTCGGCGTGAACGCCGGCCCCACCGACCACGTCGTCGTCGTGGGCGCGGGTCTGGCCGGGCTCTCGGCCGCCCTGCACCTGGCCGGTGCGGGTCGACGGGTGACCGTGCTGGAACGAGAGTCCTTCCCCGGGGGGCGAGCCGCGCGGGTGGTCCGCAAGGGCGGCGGCGGCACCTACCACCTCGACAGCGGCCCCACCGTGCTGACGATGCCCGAGTTGCTCGAGGACTGCTTCGCCGCCGTCGGCGAGTCACTCGGCGACCACGTCACGCTGCGCCGTCTCGACCCCGCCTACCGGGCCAGGTTCGCCGACGGCACGACCCTGGACCTGACCTCCGACCGCGACAAGATGGTGCAGCGCATCAGCGAGTTCGCCGGCGCGGCCGAGGCCCGTGGCTACGAGCGCTACGTCGACTTCGTCACCACGCTCTACCGACTCGAGGTCCGCGACTTCATCGACCGCAACTTCGACTCGGTGCTCGGGCTCGCGAGACCCTCCCTGGCCAGACTCGCCGGTCTGCGCGCCTTCTCGCGCCTCGCGCCCACCGTCGCGCGCTACTTCCGTGACGAGCGGCTGCAGCGCGTCTTCACCTTCCAGTCGCTGTATGCCGGCCTGTCGCCGCAGCGGGCCCTCGCCCTCTACGCCGTGATCTCCTACATGGACCTGGTCGCCGGAGTCTCCTACCCCGACGGCGGGATGCACGCCATACCCACGGCCATGACCGGGGCGGCGTCGCGGGCCGGTGTCGAGCTCGTCTACGACACCGAGGTCTCGCAGGTGCGGTGGCAGGGCAACCGGGTCTCCCGCCTCGTCGCCGCCGACGGGCGCTCGTGGAGCGCGGACGCCGTGGTCATGACACCGGACGCCCCCCTCGCCCGCCGGCTGCTCGGGCGGCCCGCCGCTCGGGAGTCGACGACCCGCTACTCCCCCTCCTGCGTGGTGCTCGCCGCGGGGCTGCGGACGGGCTGGCCGGCGCAGGCACACCACACGATGACCTTCGGCCGCACCTGGTCCGGTGTCTTCGAGGACCTCGAGCACGGTCGGCTCATGCGTGATCCGTCGTTCCTCGTCTCGCTGCCGTCGACCACCGACCCGTCGCTCGCTCCCCCGGGGCACAGCTCGGCATACGTGCTCTTCCCCGCGCCCAATCTCGCGGCGGGCCAGCTCGACTGGGGCAGGCTGCGTGTCCCCTACCGTGAGCACATGCTGAGCACCGTTGAGAGGGCAGGCTTCTCGGGGTTCTCGGACGCCATCGAGGTCGAGGAGCTGATCACTCCGGCAGACTGGGACGAGCGCGGGATGGCCGCCGGCACCCCCTTCGCCGCGGCGCACACCTTCGGCCAGACCGGCCCGTTCCGGCTGCCCAACCACGTCGGCGCCAACGTGGTGCTCGCCGGGTCCGGCACAGTGCCTGGGGTCGGCGTGCCGATGGTGCTGATCAGCGGCCGGCTCGCCGCCGAACGGCTCGTCGGGGTCGATCCGGCCTACCGGTCGCGGGCATGGCGGTGACACCCGTGCCGGACGACCCCGCGCTGGCCGCGGCCTACGAGCACTGCCGCAGGATCCACGCAGCGCACGGCCGCACCTACTACCTGGCCACCCGGTTGCTGCCGGCACCCGTGCGTCCGCACGTCTGGGCGCTCTACGCGTTCGCCCGGACCGCGGACGAGATCGTGGACAGCCCGTCGGGTCACGATCCCCAGGCGCTACCCGACTGGGCACGCACCGCGATGCGGACCCTGCGCGCGGCCGAGCCGCCGCATCCGCTGGTCGACCCGCTGCTGGCCGCGACCTGGTCCACGATGCGCACCTACGCCCTCGACCCGACCCTGGTCGAGGAGTTCCTGGCCTCGATGAGCATGGACCTCACCGTCTCGCGCTACCAGACCTGGGGTGACCTGCTCTCCTACATGCGTGGCAGTGCAGCGGTGATCGGCGAGCTGATGGCGCCGATCCTGGGCGCGAGCGGCCCGGAGGCGCTGCAGCGGGCGGGAGCCCTCGGCGAGGCGTTCCAGCTGACCAACTTCATCCGGGATGTCTCAGAGGACTTCCACCGCGGCCGCATCTACCTGCCGCTGGAGGACCTTCGGGCGCACGACGTCTCGGAGGCCCTGCTCGAGGCGGCCATCCGCAGCACCCGGCCGGACGCACGGGTGCGGGCCCTGGTGGCGTTCGAGGTGGACCGCGCCAGGCAGCTCTACCTCGAGGCGGCCCCGGGTCTGGCCATGGTGGCCGACACGAGCCGGCCCTGCCTGGAGGCGGCCTACCGCCTCTACGGCGGGATCCTCGACGAGGTGGAGCGGCACGACCACAACGTGTTCGCCGGCCGCGTGCACGTGCCGACCCGGCGGCGGCTCGCCACCGCCGCCTCGCTGGTGGGCCGGCGCGCCTTCCGCGACGTGGTGCAGCGCCGGCCCTAGCCCGTCCGTTCCCGCCCGAGCCGGTCGGTGCGCCGTCTCGGCCCGGGTGGCGCGGCCGCCGGCCGGCCTCGAGTGGGAACGTCCCGCAACCGCGTCCAGACCGCGCACGACAGCAGCACGAGCGCGAAGCCGAAGCCGAGGTCCTCGACCGGTGCGTAGAAGAGCCGGCCGTCACCGAACATGGTGACCCGGCTGCTGCCGATGATCGTGTCGGACGCGTAACGCACGATCCCGCGGCCGGTGAGCCACCCGTTGGTGAGCAGCTGGAAGAAGGTGATGATCGCATAGGCCAGCCACCACGTCCGGCTGCTCGTGAGCCGGGTGCGCAGCAGCCAGCGGTCCAGGATCACCGCAGCGGGTATGGCGAGGGCCGCCAGAATCGTGTAGGTCACCGCGGGTCCCGCGAGCCCGGTTCCCGAGACCGCCGTCGCGCCCACGGGCCGCGCGAGGGGCCGTGCGCCGTGGCACGCCCCCTCCCCGCCAGGCCGTCGCGTTCGCCGCGCACCACCCGGACCGCTTCGAAGGCCAGGATCGAGGCCAGCGGGACCACCACGAAGAAGGCGATCTCCTCGAGCGGCAGTCCGGCGATCCGCGGCGGCAACGTCTGGGCGGCGTCGAAGTGCCAGTGCCCCGCCCGAGTCGCCCACAGGTCCCAGACCAGGAAGGGCGCGCCGGCGAGCACGATCGCAGCGAGCAGGCGCAGCGGCCGGCGGAAGACGGTCAACCGGTAGGCGCGCACGAGCGGGAGCGTGCCGATCAGGCAGAACACGAGCACGGCCACGTAGGACCAGTGGCGCAGACCCACCTAGAAGGCCAGCTCCTGTGCGCGCCGGCGCACCTCCTTCTTGCGGCCGGCGAGGAGGGCGTCGATGGGGGCGCCCTCCACGGAGAGCGTCTCATCCGGTGTGAAGAGCCAGCCGATGATCTGCTCGTCGTCCATGCCGCCGTCGGCCAGCACGGTGAAGGTGCCGCGCAGCGTCGGCAGCGGCCCCTCGCCGGTCACGAACTTGGCGGGCACCGCCACCACCGACCGCGGACCGATCCGTGCCGCAAGCAGCTCGCGATCCTCGATCATCCTGCGGACCTCGGAGAGCCTGACGCCCATGCGATCCGCGATGTCCGGCACGGTCAGCCAGTTGCCGACCTGCGCCTCGACACCGGTCGGTGGGGGCACCTGCGTGGGTCCGGTGGAATCGGTCCGGTCCTGCTCGATGGGGCCCGGCGCCGTGGACGCCGCGTCGAAGGAGTTCACGCACCAAGCCTGCCACGGGCTGCTCGGGTCTGCCGAGGCGGGCGCGCCGCCGAAGCTCGTGCGAAGCGTCGGCGTCGCGGGGCAGCCAAGAGCGGGGACGGGTGGGTGGATCGCGACCCACGTCGGCACTACCTCCCGTCAGGCCCGGTGAGCATGCGGTCACGTCGTCGGGTAGAGGAGCCGGAACCGCTCGAGGACGACCGGCATGTCCGGCAGGAAGCCGCCGTCGGCGTGTTCGTCGAAGAAGCGTTCGTGCACCGCCCGCCAGTGGTCGAGGCTGCGGTCGCCCTCCCCCTCGCCTCTGGCGTGGTCGGCGTCAACCTGGTCGAACGGGACGACCCGCACGTCGGTCGTCACCACAAGGGCGCGTGGGTGACCGGAGCCGTCGAGGACGATGCTGAGCGTCCCGGGCGCGGGCAGCTGCTCGCCCTCCTCGGCGTAATCGGTGTAGGAGCTCGCGGTCGCCGTCTTGGTCCCGTCCAGGACAAGGCCGAGCAACTCGTCGGCGTGCTCGGGGGTCGCGCCGAACGCCCACGAGGGTGGCCGGAGCGTTCTGAACGGGTTCTCACCGGTGTACACCGGCACCCCGGCAAGACTCGCGTGCTCCCGGGCGATGTCCCAGAAGGCGTCCAGCTCGTCCTCGTCGGTGATGACCATGGCTCACCCTCCCACGCGAAGCACCGCCCCCTGATCGATCCGCTCAGGCGAGCTGGTCGCGACGGCGGGTGAGATAGGCACGCTCGCCAGGGTTCCGCGTCAGCTCGATCGCCCTGTCGTACGCCTCGCGTGCCTGAGCGGAGCGGCCGAGGCGCCGCAACAGATCGGCGCGTGTGGCGTGGAACGCGTGGTAACGGTCCAACGTCCCGACGAGCCGGTCGACCTCGGCGAGCCCGACGTCGGCGCCGTCCAGCTCGGCTCGGGCGACGGCACGGTTGAGCGCGACCACCGGAGACGGGCTCACGGCATACAGCTGCTCGTAGAGGGTCGCGATCTGGCTCCAGTCGGTGTCGCGGGCACTGCCTGCGTCGGTGTGCACGGCGTTGATCGCGGCGAGGATCTGGTAGCGCCCGGGGCGGATCCCGCTGGCCAGGCGTTCCCTGACCAGCCGATGTCCCTCGGCGATCAGGGCGCGGTCCCAGCCGCCGCGGTCCTGTTCGTCCAGCGTGACCAGTTCGCCGGTGGCGCTGAACCGGGCCGCGCTGCGGGCCTCGGTCAGGAGCATGAGCGCGAGGAGTCCGGCCACCTCGCCATCGTCGGGCAGGAGCGCGCGCAGCAGCCGCCCGAGCCGGATTGCCTCCAGCGTGAGGTCGCGGCGCACGGGCTCGTCGCCGGCGCCGGACAGGTAGCCCTCGTTGAAGACCAGGTAGACCACCGCCAGGACCCCGGCCAACCGGGCCTCGATGTCGTCGGGACCCGGCACGCGGTAGGGGATCCGCGCCTTCTTGATCTTGGCCTTGGCCCGCGTGATGCGCTGGGCCATGGTCGTCTCCTGCACCAGGAAGGCGCGGGCGATCTCGGGGACGGTCAGGCCACCGACCAGGCGCAGTGTGAGCGCCACCCGGGCCTCGGTCGCGAGCGCTGGATGGCAGCAGGTGAACAGCAGCCGGAGCCGGTCGTCGGTGAGCGGTCCGGTGGGCGTGTGAGGGGTGTCGTCTCGGATCATCTCGGCCGCCCTGTGCTTGGCGTCCCGTTTGCCCTCGCGGCGGATCCGGTCGAGCGCCTTGCGGGTCGCGGTGGTGGTCAGCCAGCCACCGGGGTTGGGGGGTGTGCCGGTCCTCGGCCAGGCCTCGACCGCGGCCACGAAGGCGTCGGCCGCCGCGTCCTCGGCGACGTCGAGGTCGCCGAAGCGCCACGCCAGCGAGGCCACCACCCGCGCCCACTCCTCGTGGTGGGCGCGGGTGATCGCCTCGTGGGTCGGGGAGTCCGTCACTCGGCCGGGTCGCCTTGGAACGGTCGCACCTCGACCGTGCCCATGCAGGCCCTCGATGCCTCCGCGGCGAGCGCGAGGGCCACGTCGGCGTCGGGCGCCTCGATCACCCAGAAGCCCCCGATGTGCTCCTTGGTCTCCAGGTAGGGGCCGTCGGTGTAGACCGGCTGGTCGCCCTGCCCGTCGACGACGGTCGCCGTCGACGGCGCCTCGAGGCCGCCCGCGAAGACCCAGTAGCCCTCGTCCTGCAGCTTCTTGTTGAACGCACCCGTCTGGGCGAACGCCCTCTCCATCTCCGCCTCGTCGGCGTAGCCACCGTGACCCGTGGTGTAGATCTCCTCGGGACCGTGCACGGCCATCAGGTACTGCGTCATCTCGATCTCTCCTTGCTCGAGGGCATCCGGGTTGGTGCCTCTTACTCTCTCCACGAACCAGGTCCTCCGGACACGACAGGTCCTCGGAGATTCTCGCCGAGTCGCCCGGAGACGATGCACGGATCGGCTCCGGGCGCGGTCGACGGGGCGGGACGCCATACACCTCGATCGGGTGAGACGCAATCTCCCACTCCGTGGTGATGTCGTGTACGTTTCACAATCGTCACATTCAACCCAGCAGCATCGAATGCCACCAGGGCCCCAGCAGCCCCAAGGGCCGCTTTGAGCCGCTCCGGAAGGACTCGCACGTCATGAGCCCCATCGTCGACCTCTCACCCCCCGCCGCCCCGGCAGCGCTGCACGAGCTGGCGACGGGCGACCGCGTGGCGCCACACGGCTGGCAGACCCATGTCATCCGGCCCGGTGAGACGTTGCTCGGGATCGCCCTGGCGCACCGCACCTCCACGGGAGTTCTGGTCCGGCGCAACCACCTGCCCTCGACCCGCCTGATCAGGGCCGGGACCAGGATCGACGTGCCGCGGACCTCTCGCGCACCGAAGCACCGATCCGCGAAGCACCACGCGAAACCGAAGAAGTCGCGCCACGCCGCCGCCAAGGCCAAGCACGCCAGGAAGGCGCGTCACCGCGCCAAGCGACCGGCCCGCACGGTGCGCATCCTGGTGGTGCGTCCGGGTGAGACGGTCAGCGGTATCTCGCTACGCCTGCACGTCTCGGTGGCCGCGATCCTGAAGGCCAACGGGATGACCGACGGCCGGCAGCTCTGGGCCGGGCAGCGGCTGCGCGTGCCGGGGGCCTCGTCCCATCCGGCACGAAGGGGGACCACCAAGACCCACCGGAAGGCGAGCCACGCCAAGAAGGCGCATGCCGCGAAGAAGGCGCACGCCGCCAAGAAGCGCGCGAAGAGGGCCGCGGCCCGCCGCGCCGCCACCAGGACCCTCACCGTGCGCCCCGGCGAGACGGTCAGCGGCTTGGCCCTGCGGCTGCGCGTCTCCCAGGCCGCCGTGATGCGCGCCGCGGGCATCTCCGACCCCCGCCGCCTGCAGGCCGGCCAGACCCTCCGCCTGCGCGGGGCCGCCCATTCCCAGCAGAGCCATGCCGCCAAGGCGCACGCCGCCAAGAAGAAGCGCGCGAAGAGGGCCGCGGCCCGCCGCGCCGCCACCAGGACCCTCACCGTGCGCCCCGGCGAGACGGTCAGCGGCCTGGCCCTGCGGCTGCGCGTCTCCCAGGCCGCCGTGATGCGCGCCGCGGGCATCTCCGACCCCCGCCGCCTGCAGGCCGGCCAGACCCTGCGCGTGCGCGGGGCGGCACCGGCCAGGAAGTCGGGTCACGCCACCAAGGCGCACGGCAAGAAGAAGGCGAAGCCGCGGTTCAGCCACAACACCTTCGAGGGCCGCACCTATGCCGACAGCATCGTCGGGTCGGCTGCCCGCAACCGTCACGTGCTGGCTTCGCGGAGCCTGCCGACCCGCAGCCAGACCAAGGCGCTGATCGCGCGCACCGCCCGCCGCCACGGCGTCGACCCCCGACTCGCCCTCGCGGTCTCCTACCAGGAGTCCGGCTGGAGCCAGCGCCAGGTGTCGGTGGCCAACGCGATCGGGGCCATGCAGATCATTCCGAGCACCGGCGAGTGGGCCTCGCAGATGGTCGGCCGCAAGCTCAACCTGCTCGACCCCGAGGACAACGTCACCGCGGGCGTCGTGGTCCTGCGTGCGCTGCTGCGCAGTGCCGCCAACGAGAGGCAGGCCATCGCCGGCTACTACCAGGGGCTTGCGGGGGTCCAGCGGCACGGCATGTACGCCGACACCAAGCGCTACGTGGCCAACGTGCTCTACCACAAGTCGCACCTCTAGCCCCGGCCCCGCCTACCGGGGTGTCGCGGCCCGCGAACCTACACTTGGCGCGTGTCGTCCGCCCCTCCCGTGTCCCTCGTCGGCCAAGTGGTCGACGGGCGCTACCGCGTGCAGTCGCACCTCGCCGACGGCGGTATGGCGTCCGTCTACGTCGCGGTCGACCTGCGCCTCGAGCGCGACGTGGCACTCAAGATCATGCGGCCGGACCTGGCCAGGGACGAGAACTTCGTCAGCCGGTTCCGGCGCGAGGCGCGCTCGGCGGCCCGCCTGTCCCACCCCAATGTGGTGGGCGTGTTCGACCAGGGCAGCGACAACGGCCACGTCTTCCTCGCGATGGAGCTGGTGACCGGCAAAACGCTCCGGGACGTCGTCCGCGACGAGGGGCCGCTCACTCCCCGCGCGGCGCTGGACATCATCGAACCGGTCCTGGAAGCGCTCGACGCGGCGCACCGGGCCGGCATCGTGCACCGAGACATCAAGCCGGAGAACGTCATCCTGCGCGAGGACGGCGTGGTCAAGGTCGCCGACTTCGGGCTGGCCCGAGCGGTGACGACCGACACCGTCACCGCCCACACCGACGTGCTGCTCGGGACGGCCGCCTACCTGTCCCCCGAGCAGGTCGAGCGCGGCATCGCCGATCCGCGCAGCGACGTCTACTCCGCCGGGCTGCTGCTCTACGAGATGCTGACCGGCGTCAAGGCGTTCCCGGGCGACAGCCCGATCCAGGTGGCCTACCAGCACGTCCACGGCACGGTCCCGGTGCCGTCCGCCCGGATCGCATCGGTGCCGGGCGAGCTCGACGCCTTGGTGGCGCTGGCCACGGCGCGCGACCCCGACGACCGCCCGACCGATGCCGGAGACCTGCTCGCCCAGGCGCGCCGGTCCCGCGACACCCTGAGCACCGACGAGCTCGACCACCGGCCCAGCACCGGTGACCCCGGGCGCAGCGGCAACCCCACCATGCCCCTCGGCCGCACCACCACCCGTGCGGTACCCCGCGCGCCCGTTCCGGACGAGCCGGGAGCGGCGCGCCGCCGTCGCCGCTGGCCCGCCCTGCTGGCCGCGGTGCTCGTCCTGCTGCTCCTCGCCGGCGCCGGCACCTGGTGGTTCACCCTCGGTCCGGGCGCCCGGGTCGAGGTGCCCCGCCTCGCCGGCATGAGCCAGCAGGACGCCGTGGACACGCTCACCGGGCAGCACCTCGATCCCGTCACCCAGCCGCAGTACTCCGAGCACGTCAGGGCCGGTCGGGTGATCAGCGCGGAGCCGTCGGCCGGCGCGAGCGTCGCCCGCGGCAGCGACGTGCAGCTCGCCGTCTCCAAGGGCCCCGAGCGCCACGACGTGCCACGCCTGGTCGGCGCGACCAGGTCCGAGGCGAAGGCCCTGCTGGCGAAGCACCACCTGCGGGTCGGCAGGGTCGAGGGCGCGTATGACGAGAACATCGCCAAGGGCGCAGTCGTCGCCACCTCTCCGGAGCAGGGCAAGCCGCTCAAGCGCGACGCGAAGGTCTCCCTCACCCTGAGCAGGGGGCCGCAGCCGATCCCCGTGGCCGACGTCGTGGGGCAGTCCAAGCAGGACGCCACCAGCCGGCTGGAGGGCGCCGGGCTGACTGTGGACGCCGGCCACGAGGACTACAGCACGAAATACGACCAGGGCACCGTCATGGCCCAGTCCCCTGCCAACGGCACCCTGCACCGCGGCGACACGGTGCAGCTGACCATCTCCAAGGGGCCGGAGATGGTCGAGGTCCCGGACGTGGGCGGCAAGCAGACTGGAGAGGCCGAGCAGATCCTCACAGCCGCCGGCTTCAAGGTGAGCTACACCAAGATCCTCGGTGGCGTCTTCCAGACCGTCCGGATGCAGAAGCCGGAGGCCGGCTCGATGGCGCCGAAGGGCAGCACCATCACCCTGACCATCGTCTGACCTCGTCTCACCGCGGGCTCACTCCTGGTGGGCGTAGCGCTCCTCGCGCCAGACGTCACCGGTGACGTGGTAGCCCCGCTGTTCCCAGAATCCGCGCACCGGCTCCCGGTGGTAGTCCATCGCCGCGACCCACTTGGGGCCCTTGAAGCCGTAGAGGTGGGGCAGCACGACGCGCATCGGCCAACCGTGCTCGGGAGTCAGGGGCTCGCCGTCCAGGTGGGTGGCGAAGACGGCGCGCGCCGAGAGCAGGTCCTCGAGCCGCACGGTGCTGCTGTAGCCGTAGGTCGCCCAGAGCTGCACGAACTCGGCGCCGTCCGCGGGAGGGCAGAGGTCCACCAACGCCCGTGCCGACACGCCCGACCAACGCACGTCCTGGGTGGTGTAGCGCGCGACGCAGTGGTGGTCGGCCAGCACCTCCAGGCGAGGCAGTGCCGTGACCTGGTCCCAGTCCAGGGCGGTGACCTCGCCGGACGCGGTCAGCCCACCGATGGACAGCCGCCAGGTGGACAGGTTGACCCGCGGCACCCGACCGTAGTGGACCGGCCGCAGCTGCGGCGACCGGCGCTGACCGGGCGGCATGACCCGCGGTTCGGCCAGCTCGGCCGAAGTGTGCGGGGCCCTTCCGTCGGTCACCGGGCGGTCACCTCTCCTGCAGCATCTCTGCGACGAGGAAGGCCAGCTCGAGGCTCTGCTGGTGGTTCAGCCGAGGATCGCACAGGGTCTCGTAGCGCTTCTCGAGATCCAGGTCGTCGATGGCACCGGACCCACCGAGGCACTCGGTGACGTCGCTGCCGGTCAGCTCCACGTGGATGCCGCCCGGCACGGTGCCGAGCTGCTTGTGCACCTCGAAGAAGCCGCGCACCTCGTCGACGACGTCGTCGAAGCGTCGGGTCTTGTAACCGGTCGAGGACTCGAACGTGTTGCCGTGCATGGGATCACAGATCCACAAGACGGTGGCGCCGGCCGCCGTGACCTTCTCCACGATCGGAGGCAAAGCCTCGCGCACCTGCCCCGCGCCCATCCTGGTGATGAAGGTGAGCCGGCCGTCCTCGCGCTCCGGGTCGAGCCGGTCGATGAGCCGCAGCACCTCGCTCGGGTCGACGGTCGGTCCGAGCTTGACGCCGATCGGGTTGCGGATCCGCGAGACGAAGTCGACGTGCGCGCCGCCGAGGTCGCGGGTGCGCTCACCCACCCACACGAAGTGACCGGACACGTCATACGGCAGGCCGGTCCGGGAGTCGATGCGGGTCATGGGCCGCTCGTAGTCGAGCAGCAACGCCTCGTGGGCGGCGAAGAACTCGGTGGTCCGCATCGCGTCGAAGTCGGCGCCGCAGGCCAGCATGAACTTCATCGCCTTGTCGATGTCAGCGGCCAGGCGCTCGTAGCGCATGTTGGCGTGGTTGGCGACGAACCCGCGGTTCCAGTCGTGCACCCGCCGCAGGTCGGCGAAACCGCCCTGGGTGAACGCGCGGACGAGGTTGAGGGTGGCCGAGCTGGCGTTGTAGGCCCGCACCAGCCGGTCGGGGTCAGGTTGGCGCGCCTCGTGCGTGAACGGGAAGCCGTTGACCATGTCACCCCGGAAGGCGGGCAGCGTGACGTCGCCCCGGGTCTCGGTGGTGCTGCTGCGTGGTTTGGCGTACTGCCCCGCCATCCTGCCGACCTTCACCACCGGTGTGCTGGCGCCGTAGGTCAGGACCGCCGCCATCTGCAGCACGGTCTTGATCCGGTCACGGATGTTGTCGGCGGTCGCGTCGGCGAACGTCTCGGCGCAGTCGCCCCCCTGCAGCACGAACGCCTCACCGCGCGCGGCCTCGCCGAGCTGTCGGCGCAGGTTGTCGCACTCGCCGGCGAAGACCAGTGGCGGATAGCTGGCGAGCGTCGAGACGGCCTGGTCGAGCGCGCCGTGGTCCGGCCACTCGGGCTGCTGGGCAGCCGGCAGGTCCCGCCAGGCGTCGAGCCCGGCGAGCACGTCGGGGGTTGCGTCGATGCTCACCCGACTAGGGTAGGTGCGCCCATCTGGTGGACAGCGCGGGGTCCGCCATGCGGACCTCACCGAACCCTTGGCCGCAGCTCCTGCGCGGCAGAGTCGCTCCGCTCCTTTGTCGCTGCGCGTCGTCGCCGCGGCTCTATCGTCGCCGCTGGTCGTCGCGTCAGCCGAAGAAGGCGGCGACCTCGGCGTAGCGCTCCGGCGGCACGGTCTTCAGCTCGTCGGTCGCCTCGGCCAACGAGACCCGCACGATGTCGGTGCCGCGCAGCGCGACCATCATCCCGAAGTCACGTTCGTGCACGGCGTCGATCGCGTTGAGCCCCAACCGGGTCGACAGGACCCGGTCGTATGCCGTGGGCGTGCCACCGCGCTGCAGGTGCCCGAGCACCGCCGAGCGGGTCTCGCTGCCGGTGGCCTGCTCGATCTCCTCGGCCAGCCACTCCGCGATGCCCCCGAGCCGGACGTGGCCGAACTCGTCGACGCCGTGGGCCAGCAGCTGCTCCTCGCCGCCGGAGGGCAGGGCGCCCTCGGCGGTCACAATGATCGGCGCGACGCCACGCGCCATACAGGACTCGACCCACCCGCAGACCTCGGCGACCTCGAACTGCTGCTCGGGGATGAGGATGCCGTTGGCACCGCCGGCGGTCCCGGCGTGCAGTGCGATCCAGCCGGCGTGGCGGCCCATCACCTCGACCACCATGGCCCGGTGGTGGGACTGGGCCGTCGTGCGCAGCCGGTCGATCGCCTCGGTCGCGATGCCGACCGCCGTGTCGAAGCCGAAGGTGTAGTCGGTGGCGGCCAGGTCGTTGTCGATCGTCTTGGGCACACCCACCACACCCAGGCCGTCGTCGGTGAGGCGTTTGGCGACGCCCAGCGTGTCCTCCCCGCCGAGTGCGACGAGGGCGTCGATGCCGGCTCGCTGGACGTTCTCGCGGATCAGGTCCACCCCGCCGTCGGTGGAGTAGGGGTTGGTGCGCGACGAGCCGAGGATCGTGCCGCCGAGCGAGAGGATGCCGGCGACGTCCTCCAGTCCGAGGGGTCTCGTCAGCCCCTCGAGCGGGCCCTTCCACCCGTCCCGGAAACCGACGAACTCGTGGCCGTGGACGGTCACACCCTTGGTGACGACGGCACGGATCACGGCGTTGAGTCCGGGGCAGTCGCCGCCACCGGTGAGCAGTCCGATTCGCATGGCGACCACGCTAGCGGCTCGGGTGGGAGAGCGACCCGCGGCCGTCCGGATGCCCATCGCCCCGACCCTCGCTAGGGTCACGGCATGACTTTCTCCATCGTGGCGAACGTCGGCGAGGCCTTCGGGGTCGCCGTGGCCAGCAAGTTCCTGGCCGTCGGGTCCGTGGTGCCGGCTGCCCGGCTGGGGGTGGGCGCCCTCGCGACGCAGGCCATGGCCGACGTGTCGTGGAAGAAGCGTGGCCTGGATATGGTCACCGACGGCGCGACCCCGGACGAGACCGTGGCCGCACTCGTGGCCGACAACAGCAACGCCCCGGCGCGACAGCTCGGCCTGGTCACCTCGACCGGCCAGGCGACCTTCACCGGCACCGACTGCGTGGACTGGGCCGGTGGGGTCGCGGGCCGCGACGACAGCGGCGGCTATGCGATCCAGGGCAACATCCTGGTCGGCGAGGAGGTCATCCGCGAGGCCGAGCAGGCGTGGCTCGCTGGCGCCCACCTGCCCCTGGAGAACCGCCTCACCTACGCCCTGTTGGCCGGCGACCGCGCCGGCGGCGACCGGCGGGGCCGTCAGTCCGCAGCCGTCTACGCGGTGGCGCCGGGAGCCGGCTACGACCACGCCGGCGTGCTCGTCGACCTGCGCGTCGACGACAACCCGGAGGCCCCGCAGGAACTCGCCCGCCTGGTCGACCTGTCCGAGCTCTACTTCGGCACGGCCACCAATGTGCTTCCCCTGGAAGGCCCGCTCGCCGAGGAGGTCCGCGTCCGGCTCGAGGCGCTCGGCCACGGCGAGGAGCCGGACCTGCTGACCGCGCTGACCGCCTGGGCGAGCGTCGAGAACTACGAGATGCGGCTGTCTCCCGACGGCATCGACTCGCGCGTGCTGCAGGCGCTGCGCGAGACCACCGCTGGCTGAGGGAGCACGACCGAGTCAGCTGGCGGCGCGCGAGCCGCCCTCGTCCGGCGCCTCGGGCTCCGCCGGCTGCGCGCGCTCTGGCTCACGCTCGAGGGTGCTGGAGTCCTCGAGCGTCGCGCCGTCGCCCTTGACGCCCTTCTCGAGCCGGTCGGCGGCGTCCTGCTGCAGCTCGCGGGCGCGTGCGGCGGTGGCACGGGCGGCGGCGACGAGGCGGTCCTTCATGGAGGCTGCGTAGACGTCGACGTACTCCTGACGCGAC
The DNA here is from genome assembly GCF_005222685.1 of Segeticoccus rhizosphaerae. Classification (NCBI taxonomy): domain Bacteria; kingdom Bacillati; phylum Actinomycetota; class Actinomycetes; order Micrococcales; family Intrasporangiaceae; genus Segeticoccus; species Segeticoccus rhizosphaerae. Next base: position 21,695 of record NZ_SWMA01000008.1, on the reverse strand, counting down.
AGCAGCATCAGCTCGTACATCACCTCGTCGGTGATGGAGCGCAGCACGAAGCGGTCGTCCTCGAGGCCCTCGTAGCGGGAGAAGTCCATCGGCTTGCCGATCCGCACCCCGATCCGCATGATCTTCGGCACGAGCTTGCCGGTGGGCTGGGCCTTGTCCGTGCCGATCATCGCCACGGGTAGGACGGGTACACGCGCCTCCAGTGCCATGCGGGCCACGCCGGTCTTGCCACGGTAGAGCCGACCGTCGGGTGACCTCGTGCCCTCGGGATAGATGCCGAGGAACTCACCGCGCCGCAGCACCTTCAGGCCACTGCGCAGGGCGGCCTCGCCGGCCCTGCCGCCGGAGCGGTCGACCGGCACCTGGCCCACACCGCGGAAGAAGGCCGCGGTCAGGCGGCCCCGCGGTCCGCGGCCGGTGAAGTAGTCCGACTTGGCCAGGAAGGTCATCCGGCGCGGCAGCACGAGCGGCAGGAAGATGGAGTCCGAGAAGGACAGGTGGTTGCTCGCGAAGATCGCCGCTCCCTGCTCCGGGACGTTCTCCTCACCCTCCACCCAGGGCCGGAAGAGCAAGCGCAGGACGGGACCGAGCACAATCCTCTTCAGCACCCAGTAGAACAATCGGTCCTCCTCGTTAGACCCGCCGACTCTACGGCACTGTCCGGGCCCGAGATCCACGTGCGAAGATCTGTCCGAGGACCCGCCGCGCGGAGCCCTCGACCGGAAGGAGCATCCCTTGGCGATCATGGCTGGTGCCGAGCCGTTCAGCCACGACGGCTCGGACATCGGGGTGCTCGTGTGCCACGGTTTCACCGGCACTCCGCAGGGCGTGCGACCCGTGGCCGAGCACCTCGCGGACGCCGGCTACACCGTGCGGCTGCCCCGGCTGCCCGGTCACGGCACGACCTGGCGCGAGATGAACCGCACCACCTGGCAGGACTGGTACGCCAGCGTCAACGCGAGCTTCCTCGAGCTGCGCGAGCGTTGCGCCAAGGTCGTCGTCACCGGGCTGTCGATGGGCGGGTGCCTGGCCACCCGGCTCGCCCAGCAGCACGGGCCGCGGGTGAGCGGCCTGGTGCTGATGAACCCGGCCTTCAAGGTCGAGGACTTCCGGCTGCGGGCCCTGCCGGTCCTGCAGCACCTGCTCGCGTCGCTGCCGGGCATCGCCGGGGACATCAAGAAGACCGGTGGACCGACCGAGCTGGCCTATGACCGGATCCCCCTGCGGGCACTGCACTCCCAGACCCAGATGTGGTCGACCGTGGTCCGGGACCTACCCGAGGTGACCCAGCCGGTCCTGCTGCTGCGCTCGGCGGTCGACCACGTCGTCCCGGCCTCCAGCTCCGCGTTGTTCCTCTCTCGGATCTCCAGCACCGACGTCACCGAGATCGTGCTCGCTGACTCCTACCACGTGATGACCCTCGACAACGACGCACCGCGGGTCCTCGCGGAAACCAGCGCCTTCGTCGAGCGGGTGACCCGGGGCTGACACCATGAGCAACGACGGCTGGGACGGCGACATCGACGCCCGGTTCGACGACATCATCGCGCACTGGGACGAGCCCGGCCCCGACCCCGAGGCCACCGGGGAGAAGCACCACGACAAGGCCGTGAACCCTCCGCCGCAGATTCGGTTCGGGCCCGGAGCCGGTCGTCCCGGCACCGAGGCCGACGGCAGCGGCCCCGGTGGACAGACAGGCGATGTCGCCGGTTCGGGCGCCGAGACGCCTCGAACACCGGGGCAACCGGACGGACGCGACACACCCGGCTCCGAGGGGACGAAGGGACGGGAGAGCTCCCCCGGGTCGTCGGACGCGGCAGCAGCCGGGCCACCCGGCCAGGGCTGGCGCAGCCACGCTGCCCCCGAGGAGGAGGAGCACTTCGTGCCGCCGCCGCCCGCGCCGTTGCCGGCCGGCGACCTGCAGTTCTGGGGCATCCTCGTCGGCCTGGTCGGGGGACCCGGGCTGCTGCTCTACCTGATCATGTTCGATCGGGACGCCGGCAGCCTGTGGATCGCTCTCGCGATCGCCCTGAGCCTCGGCGGCTTCGGCCTGCTGGTCGCGCGTCTGCCCAATCGCCGTGACGATGATGACGACGACGACGGGGCGCGCGTCTGAGGGACGGTTGCCCCGCGGGCACGTCGGAGCAGGTCTGCGGCCGGGCCTGCCGGCCGCTCACACCGCCGGGGCCGCCGTCGCGGACAGGTCCAAGTCGGTCCAGACAGGCAGGTGGTCGGTCGCCGCCACCAGGTCATCGGGGTCGAGCTGCACCGGCGCGGTCGACCCCGCGCCGGCCACGGCCAGCCCCCGCTCGGCGAAGATGGCGTCGATCCGCGTGCGCGGCCCACGGCTGGGAAACGTCGGTCCCTCCGGTGAGACGAGCCGCAACCGCGATGCGAGCGTGCGCCAGGCCCGGCCGGTGGACTCCTCGTTCAGGTCTCCGGCGAGCACGAGTGGCACGTCGTGGGGCACCCGATCGAGCACCTGGGCGATGTGCACCTTCCGCTCCCGGGCGCGCAGGCTGAGGTGGACGCTGACCACGCAGACGATGCCGTGGTCCGGCAGCCGCACCCGCTGCCACGCGAAGCCGCGCTGCTGGTCGAAGTAGCCCACCGGCAGCCCCTCGTGCCCGACCGCCAGCGTCTCGACGCGCAGACTCGTCATGACCGTGGTGCCGCCGCTGCCGCGACTGCCGCCCGGCCAGTAGAGGCCGCAGGCCGCGGCGAAGTCCGCCACCCGGTGCCCGAAGAGGAACCGCCGTGGGATCTCTTGCAGGCACAGCACATCCGGCGCCAGCGCGCGGACCACCCGCACCGCGGCAGCGACGTCGTCCCCGAGGCCGCGGACGTTGTATGACGCCACGCGCAGCCCCCCGTGCACGTCAGGACCTCCGGTCGTTGCGGGCCAGGTCGGCGGCACCGATCAGCCCGGCGTCGTTGCCGAGCCTGGCTGCCACGATCCGGGCCGGCGGGCGGTATCCACGGCCGGTGAGCTGCCGCTCGAACGCCTCTCGGGCCGGACCCAGCAGCAGGTCGCCCGCGGCGCTCACTCCGCCGCCGACGACGAAGGTCCCCGGGTCGAAAGCCGCCGCGATGTTGGCCATGCCGATGCCGAGCCAGCGGCCGACGTCGGCCAACAGCTCGCGTGCCGTGGGGTCACCGAGCTTGGCGGCCTCGGTGATCAGCGGGCCGGTGAGCCCGTCGATCGTGCCGCCGGCCGTCGCGAGCAGGTCGACGGCCACCGGTGACGCTGCGAGCACCAGCGAGCGGGCCTCGCGCACGAGGGCGTTGCCGCTGGCGTACTGCTCCCAGCACCCACGGTTGCCGCACTCGCAGCGCAGCCCCTCCGGCACGACCTGCATGTGCCCGAACTCCCCCGCGATGCCGAAGCGGCCCCGCTCGATCGCCCCGTCGATGAGCAGGCCACCGCCGATGCCGGTGCCCAACGTGACCATGACCAGGTGGGTCTCGTCCTGGCTGTCGCCGAACCGCCATTCGGCCCAGGCGGCGGTGTTGGCGTCGTTGTCCACGAAGATCGGCAGGTCGATCCGGTGGCTCAGGGACTCCTGCAGCGGTTCGTCGCGCCAGGACAGGTGTGGCGCGAACACGACGGTCGCCCGGTCGGCGGCGACGAACCCGGCAGCGCCGATGCCGACGGCCACGACCTCGCCGGGCTCGGTCGTGGCCAGCAGCTCCGACACGGCGTCGACGATGGTCTCCTCGACGACGGACGGCGAGGTCGAGCGGTGGGGAGTGTCGCGCCGCGTCGAGCGCAGGATCCGGCCGGTCTCGTCGACCAGGCCGGCAGCCACCTTGGTGCCACCGATGTCGACGCCGATGGCCAGCCCGCTCCCCATCTCCTCGGTCGCCGCTCCTCGGCACTCGTCCTTTCTGCCCCGCTCGTGCCTCGCTCGTTTCCTCACGCTCTCGTCGCCGCTCAAGGGCTCTGTCCCTCCGCCGCGATCGCCGCCGCGCCGATGATGCCGGCGTCGTTGCCCAGGGAGGCCGGCGTGAACTCCGCCTCGGGTCGGTGACCACGGCCGGTCAGCTGACGGCGGAAGGCCCTGCGTGCGGAGTCGAGCAGCAGGTCGCCGGCCTCGCCCACGCCGCCGCCGACGACGATGAGCTCCGGGTCGAGGATCGCCGCGATGGAGGCGGCTCCCTCACCGACCCACCGGCCCAGGTCCGTCAGCAGCTCCACCGAGGCCGCGTCGCCGTCCTGGGCCGCCTCGGTGACGTCACTGCCCTTGAGCCGGTCCGGGTCACCGCCGCACCGGTCGCGCAGGATCCCGCCGTGCGGCGAGCCCGAGCGGACCAGCTCGCGGGCCTCGCGCACCAGGGCCCTGCCGCTCGCATACATCTCCCAGCACCCGCGGTTGCCGCAGCCGCAGAGGATCCCGTCGGGGACCACGCGCATGTGGCCCATTTCCGCGGCCACACCCCAGGCGCCGCGTAGCAGCACGCCGTCGTTGACCACGCCTCCCCCGACGCCGGTGCCGATGGTGAGCAGGACCATGTCGTCGGTGTCGCGGGCCGCGCCGAACCGGAACTCCCCCCACGCGGCCGCATTGGCGTCGTTCTCGATGATCACCGGCAGGTCGAGCACCGACTCCAGCCGGCGCTTGAGCGGTTCGTCCCGCCAGGCGAGGTTGGGCGCGAACAGGACGGTGGCGCCTGACTTGTCCACAAAACCGGCGCAGGCGACTCCGACGCCGACGACCTCCGAGTCACCCTTCACCAGTTCCCGCACCACGTCGGCCGCGGCGCCCGCGATGGCATCAGGGTCCTGGGCGGGGGTCTCCCGACGAGCCTGTCGCACGAGGTTGCCCTCGACGTCGACGAGACCCCCGGCGATCTTGGTGCCGCCGATGTCCAAGCCGATGGTCGTGGTCATGCCCGCGCTCCCTCGTCGATCGTCTGGTCGTCCGGTCCGTCGTCGGCTCCGTCATCATCGGTCACCGGGATGCCCTGCGTCGTGGGCGCGCTCCGACCCGTGGCCGCGCCGTCCCGAGGAAATGTGCTGCCGGCCCGACGCGTGTCGGCCACCGCTCGCAGGCTGTCGGCCACCGCGGTGGCGAAGTCGGCGAGACGGTCCACGGTCTCGGGACGGACCGCCCGCAGCAGCATCAGGCCCTGGCACAGCGGACAGATCCTGCAGGTGGACGGATCCTGTCGGCCCTCGGCTCCGGCGGTGCCCGCCCCGGGCGCGGTTGCGCCGGTCCGGGCAGCCCCACACTCGGGACAGACTCGGCCACCGCCACCTTGGTCCTCGTCGTGGCCGCCACCGGTTGGGGCCGCGTCACCGGGGGCTCGGTGGGTCGCGCTCCCGGTCGCGGCGTCGGAGGCGGCGTGGGAGGCCTGTTCGGTGGCCTCCTCGGAGGCCCAGGACGCGAAGGCGTCCACGAGACGTGCCGCCTCCTGCGCGACGCTGCCCACCGAGCGGGTCTGCTCGTCAGCTGCCACGGGGCCAGACCTCCTCGTCCGGCACGAACCGGATGCGCAGCCGGCCGTCGCGCACCTTCGCCCCGGTGGCCACGCACCGCCGCAACGCGCTGGGCAGCGACAACACCCGCCGGTGACCGTCGACCGAGATGAGCAGCTCCCCCTGGCGCCGTCCCAGGTCCACCCGCTCCGCGGTCACCAAGGGCAGCGGCAGGGTCAGGATGAACCCGCCCTGCGACGGGCGCACCGTCATACCCTCCACGTCCGGCACCTGCAGCAGGTCAATGCCGGGCCCGTGGGCGGCGGACAGCCGAGCCAGCGCCTCGACACCGACCGGTTCGGCCTCGAGGTAGGCACTGGTCAGCACGGGGATGGGATCGAAGGACTCGTGCACCCGGGCCAGGCCTTCGCGCTGAGCGCGGTGCCAGCCCGAACGCCACGGATCCCCCGGCACCGCGTCGTCCGCGGGGTCCGGGAAGAGCCGGTTGACGACGACCTGGTCGACGGCGAGCCCGTGCAGCCGCAGCGACGTCAGCATCCGGCGGGCCTCGGCGATCACGACTTTCTCGGGTGTCAGGACGAGCCGCACCGACGTGGTCGGCGAGGTGAGCAGCTCCTGCACGTCCCGCAACCGCACCTGCCAGTCGCGCACCAGATCGACGAGCTGGTGGTCGGGCAACGGCACACCGGCAGCGGCAGCGGCGGCCGGCCGCAGCGCCCGCCAAAAGCCGCGACTCGCCGGCGCCAGCCGTTCGAGGTGCCAGGCGAGCGCCTCCGGCAGGGAGAGCAGTCGCAGCGTCTCGGCGGTCGGGGCACAGTCGACGACCACGAGGTCCCACGGGCCGGACACCACCTGCTCGCGCAGCTCGAGCAGCGCGACGACCTCCGGGGCGCCCGGCAGGGAAGCGACCTCTTCCGCCATCACGGGGTCCATGCCGAGACCGTCCAGGACGCGCACCAGGTAGGCCTGCACCCCGCGCCACGACTCCCGGGCCACCCGCTCCGCATCCACGTGCATGGCGAAGAGTCCCGGCTCGACCTGTGTCGGAGACTCGGGACCGTCCAGGCCGATCTCGAGGGCGTCGCCGATGGAGTGCGCCGGGTCGGTCGACATCACCAGCGTCTTGACCCCGTCGCGTGCCGCACGCACTGCGGTCGCGGCAGCCGTCGTGGTCTTGCCGACGCCTCCCTTGCCGGTGAAGAGGATGACCCGCACGGGCGTGCTCAGCCCTCGGCCCGCTTCTTGAGCTCCTGGAGGGCGGTGCCGATGATGACCTTCTCGGCCTTGCGCTTGAGCATCCCGATCATCGGGATCTTCACATCGACCGCGAGCCGGTAGGTCAGGTGCGTGCCGTCACCGACGGCGCCGAGCGTGTAGGAACCGTTGAGCGCCTTGAGCACCTGGGCCGACACCAAGGTCCACGAGACGGCGCCCTCGCCGCTTTCGTCGACGTCCCAGTCGTAGTCGAGGACGTAGGTGTCCTTGATGGCTCCGGCGTCGAGGGTGAACTCGACCTGGTCCGCCCACCCGTCGCCGTCCTCGGCGAGCACCCGCGTCTGCTTGACCTCGCTGGCCCACTCCGGGTAGTGCTCGAAGTCGGCGATGATGTCGAGCACGACTCCCGGAGCGGCGTCGATGACGATGCTGGACTCGGTGCGATCGGCCATGCGCCGAAGGGTAGCGTGCGGCCCGGCTCGCGGGCGCCCCGACCGGACCAGCCGCGGCCCAGCCTCGTCTCGGTCACCGGACACCGCCGCACCGCTGGATGCCTGCCCGGCCGGGACCGAGCCACCGGTCCCTAGGATGTGGGTGGCTCACCGCCCACCGCAGGCACGAGGAGGTCACGTCGATGGAACGAGTCGTCGCCCCGCTCGTGACCCCCACCCGCGAGGGCACGCTGTCCGACCTGGCCGAGCGCGGCGCCCGCGAGCACCCGGATCGCGTCGCCTTCGCCCGCCGCGATGGTGCCGGCTGGAGCGATGTCACCAGCGCCCAGTTCCACGGTGAGGTCCGCGCGCTCGCCAAGGGGTTCGTGGCGGCCGGCCTCGAGGTGGGCGACCGCGTCGCGATCATGAGCAAGACGCGTTACGAGTGGACGCTCGCCGACTTCGCCGCCTGGACCGCCGGCCTCGTGCCGGTCCCGATCTACGAGACGTCGTCGGTCGAGCAGGTGAAATGGATCCTGGAGGACTCCGGGGCGGCGGCGATCGTGCTCGAGACGACCGCCCACGCTGCGATCCTCGCCGAGGCGAGGGAGGACCTGCCCGGCCTGCGCGACGTCTGGCAGGTCGACTCCGGCGGCCTGGACGAGGTGGCGATGCTCGGGTCGGACATCACCGACGAGCAGCTGGACTCGCGCCGCGAGAGGCTCGACCGCGACTCGATCGCGACGATCATCTACACCTCTGGGACGACCGGGCGCCCGAAGGGCTGCCAGCTGACCCACCAGAACTTCATGGGCCTCACCGAGAACACGGTGGAGCGCCTGGCGGAGGTGGTCCGGGCCCAGGACGCCAGCACGCTGCTGTTCCTGCCCCTGGCCCACGTGTTCGCCCGGTTCATCGAGGTGCTCTGCGTGGCCGCCGGGGCCCGGATGGGGCACTCCTCCGACATCAAGAACCTGATGGCCGACTTCGCCAGCTTCCGGCCGACCTTCATCCTCGCGGTGCCCCGCGTCTTCGAGAAGGTCTACAACAGTGCCGAGCAGAACACCACGGCCGAGGGCAAGGGCAAGATCTTCGCCGTCGCGGCCGACACCGCGATCGCCTACAGCGAGGCGCTCGACCGCGGAGGACCCGGGGTCGCCTTGCGGGCCAGGCACGCGGTCTTCGACCGGCTCGTCTACGGCAAGCTGCGCGCCGCGATGGGCGGCAAGGTGCAGTATGCCGTGTCCGGCGGTGCTCCACTCGGGCCTCGCCTGGGTCACTTCTTCCGTGGCATCGGGCTGACCATCCTCGAGGGTTACGGACTGACCGAGACCACCGCGCCGGCCACCGTGAACACGCCGGACCTGATCAAGATCGGCACGGTGGGACCGCCGCTGCCCGGTGTGGGCGTCCGGATCGCCGACGACGGTGAGGTGCTGCTCAAGGGCGTGGGTGTCTTCGCCTCCTACCGCGGCAAGGAGCAGGCGACGGTGGACGCGATGCAGGACGGCTGGTTCCACACCGGTGACCTCGGAAGCCTCGACGAGGACGGCTTCCTGCGGATCACCGGACGCAAGAAGGAGCTACTGGTCACCGCCGGCGGCAAGAACGTCGCGCCCGCCGCCCTCGAGGACGGTCTGCGGGCCCACCCCCTCATCTCCCAGTGCATGGTGGTGGGCGACCAGAAGCCGTTCATCGCCGCGCTGATCACGCTGGACGAGGAGATGTGGCCGACCTGGTCGAAGAACCATGGTCTCGAGGACGTCCCGTTCGACCTGGCCCGGACCCAGGAGGCCGTCCACGAACAGGTCCAGCAGGCGGTCGACGAGGCCAACAAGGCGGTCAGCAGGGCGGAGTCGATCCGCACCTTCCGTATCCTCGCCGGCGACTTCACCGAGGAGAACGGCTACCTCACGCCCTCGCTGAAGCTCAAGCGCTCGGTCGTCATGAAGGACTTCGCGAAGGACGTGGAGCAGCTCTACGCCGGTCCCAAGCCCTGACGGTGGTCCTGCCCAGGCAGCTGCTCACGACCCGACTCGTGCTCCGCCTCCGACTCCGACAGCACCCCGAGCACCAGGTCGCGCGGCAGCCCGTGGGTGTCGTGCAGCTCGAACAGGTCTCGCTCGGTCAGCTCACCGCGTGAGCGATATCGCGACACCACCGACCGACCGCGTCGCAGGAGGCGGTCGAACCGGTCCTGCTCGTCCATCAGCAGCCGGCGCACGACGCGCGCGTCGACCTGCTGGCCCTCGACCGGTTGGCCGAAGTGCTGCAGCGTCACCTCGATCAGCGTTTCGGGCAAGTCCGACAAGGTGTGCGACCGGTCCTGCCGCCACAGCCGGGTCAGGACGCGACGCAACAGGCGGCGCAGCACGTAGCCGCGGCCCGAGGAGGACGGCCTGACTCCGTCGCCGACCACCACGACCGCCGAGCGCAGGTGGTCACAGACCAGACGCAACGAGGAACCGACCGGCCACAGCCCCTGCACCGTGCTGACCCACGGCTCGAGCAGGTCGGTCTCGTATACGGATTCGCGGCCCTGCAGCACCATCGCGAGCCGTTCGAGCCCCATGCCGGTGTCGACGCTCGGTCGCTCCAGCGACTCGAGCTGTCCGTCGCCGCGGCGGCGGTAGCGCATCAGGACGTGGTTCCAGACCTCGACCCACCGGTCGTCCGTCGTCGGGGTACCACGCGGCGGGCCGTTGCCGGTCCAGACGAACACCTCCGTGTCCGGCCCGCACGGTCCGGTGGCCCCGCTCGACCACCAGTTGTCCTCACGGGTCGGCTCGACGGGCACGCCGAGCTCCTCCCAGACCCGCCACGACTCGGTGTCGGGGCCGACCAGCCCGTCACCGCCGAACACCGTGACGTGCAGCAGAGCGGGGTCGAGCCCGAAGCGCTCGCAAAGCAGCTCGTGGCCCCACCGCACGCTCTGCGGCCCGGAGTAGTCGTCCAGCGACCACGACCCCATCATCTCGAAGACCGTCAGGTGGCGGGAGTCGCCAACTTCCTCGAGGTCGGTGGTGCGCAGGCACCGCTGCACATTGACGAGCCTGGGCCCCTGCGGGTGCGGGCGGCCCTCCAGGTAGGGCGTCAGCGGGTGCATTCCCGACGTGGTGAACAGCACCGGGTCTCCCGGAGGCGGGACAAGGGTGCTGCCCGGGAGCGGCTGATGTCCGCGTTCGCGGTAGAAGTCGACGAACGTCATACGGATCTGATCTGTGTCCATGGTGGTGGCCTTTGCTTGGGGCGAGGAGCGGACCTCGCGGACACCACTGATCCCGTGGCGACCTCGGCGATCCGATCCGGTTCGCCGAGGTGACAGGTGGAGAAGGTCAGCAGGCGGCGACCGACGAGCGGGCGGCTCGAACGGTCGCGGCAGCGTGCACGAAGACCTTCATGACCACAACGGTAGGGCGCTCGACGGCAGTGCCGCCACGGGTTTTGCCGTGTGACCGGTTCCGGCCCAGCGATCGGCGATCGCTACGCTGCCTGCACCGGTGTGCCCCCCGGCCACCGCGTCCCAGCTCCCCGGAGGCGACCGTGCCCACCCCCAGCGACTCCCCCAAGCTCGCGGTGCTGATCGACGCCGACAACGCGCAGCCGAGCGTGGCCAGTGCCCTGGTGGACGAGATCGCGAAGTATGGCGTGGCGTCGGTGAAGCGCGTCTACGGCGACTGGACGACGCCGAACCTCAAGGGCTGGAAGGACGCGGCGAACGTCCACGCGATCCAGCCGATCCAGCAGTTCGGCTACACCAAGGGCAAGAACGCGACCGACAGCGCGATGATCATCGACGCGATGGACCTGCTCTACACCGACCGCTTCGACGGGTTCTGCCTCGTGTCGTCGGACAGCGACTTCACCCGGCTGGCCTCGCGGCTGCGGGAGTCGGGGGTGACGGTCTACGGCTTCGGCGAGCGCAAGACGCCGCAGGCCTTCGTGTCGGCCTGCGACCGGTTTGTCTACATGGACGTCCTTCGCTCCGCGTCCGCCGCCGACGTCGAGCCCGAGTCGCAGGAGCACGCGGCGGGCGCCAAGCCCACGAGCAAGGAGCTCAAGGCGGACGCCCGACTCGTCACGCTCGTCCGTTCCGGGGTCGAGGCGGCCTCGGACGACGAGGGCTGGGCCGATCTCGGCTCCGTCGGTTCGCACATCGCCAAGCAGGCGCCCGACTTCGACCCACGCAACTGGCGCTACTCGAAGCTGGTCGACCTGGTGACGGCGATCGGGCTCTTCGAGGTCGAGCGGCAGACCCTGCCGGACGGGCGCTCCACCACGGTCCGGCTGCGGGAGAAGGGCAAGCGCTCACGCTGACTGCTGCGCTCAGTTGCTGGGGTTCGGCGTCGTCGGCGACGCCGAACCCCAGCAATTAGTGGGACAGCCGGTGCAGGTCGGTGAGCCACGCCGCAGTCAGCTGGTCCTCGTCGACGCCCAGCATCTCGGGCACCGCGCGCCGCACGGGGGTGCCGGCCGCGACGGTGCGGTAGAGCCGCAGCAGTGCCGCCTCGCCGTGCGTCGTCGCGATGTGGCGACACAGCAGCCACGCGGCCTGGTAGCTCGCGGCGAGGTCGCGGACGCCCGCGCCGAACGCGGAGTCGGGTGGCACTCCGATGGGTCCGACACCGGACCGGACCCTGTCCAGCAGGTCGGCGGCGATCGCCTCAGGCGGCAACGCGACCGCGCGGTAGGCGAGGTAGTCGGCCAGCCCCTCCGACAACCAGAGCGGGACGGGCGCAGTGGTGCTGGCCCTGGTGGCCACGTGTGTGACCTCGTGGGTCACCACCGCGGCCCGGCCCTGCGCTGTCAGCTCCGACCAGGTGGCCGAACGCACCACGACCTGGTCAGCGCTCGCCCGGCCGTCGGCATCGAGCGGACCGGTCGTCACTGCTGCGACCTGGCTGGTCGTGGCGGCCGACGTCGTCTGCCCGGTCAGCCCGGCATACTCCTCGGCGGTGGCCGGGACGATGAGCACCGGTGCGCGGCTCCAATCGGTGCCCCACTGGCGGTCCACGAGCTGCACCGCCCGGTCCGCGAGCCGCGCGTAGCCTCGCAACCGGCTGAGCGCGGCGTTGCCCACCACCAGGCTGGAACGGCCGCGGACCACCCGCATGCCGGGCAGGTCCCACGGCACCGAGACGCGGGGCGAACGGCTTCCGTCCGGCAGGGGCAGGAGCGCCGGGCCCCCGGCACCACCGACCGGGCGGCCGAGCACGAACCGCTCCCGGAAGGTGCGCGGTCCCCCGAAGCGGCCGAGCGCATACGTCCCTCGCACCTCGACGACCCTCCCGGCGGCGGTCGACCCGCTCGAACCGGTGGATCCCGTCGACCCGGTCGACGCGGCCGGGCCGGACCCTCGCCCGGTGGCACGGGGTGGGAGCAGCCTGGCCGAGTCGTAACGGAAGAGGGTGAGCGGCAGCTGCACGATCCGGTCGAAGACTGCGGCCTGCTGGTCTGCGATGCCCTGGCGGGCTGCACCGGGCATGCCCCGGGGCGATGTCGGACCGACGGCCGCCAGCCAGGCGGCACGATCCTGCGCCCGGATGGCGGCTTCCCGGCGCTGCAGCAGGGAACGCACCCGGCCTTCGAGCTCTGCGGAGCCGCCTGCCACGGGCAGCTCCACCAACGCGCTCGACCAGCTGCCACGAACCGTGGAGGCGGCGCGGCCGGCGGTTGCCTGCGGAGTCGGCGCAGCCACGGAGGGAATGGAGCCGGCGTGGCTCAGGAGTGAGGGAGCCACCGGGTTCGGCGCGGACCGACCCGGTCGGGGCTGGTGCTGGGCCGGCCCGCTGGCCGTGCCATCCCCTGTGCCGGGAACCAGCAGGAGCATCGGGGCCAGGCAGAGCGCGACCAGCGCGGTCGCAGCACGCCTGGCCACAGTCACGGCGTCATGCTAGGCGTCCGCTGCAGGAGACGACGCTGAACGGCTTCGTGCAGGCGCGCGACCGCCTCGGCGGAGGTGAGTCACCCCACCGCCCGGAACCGGTCCCACGGCTCGCGGCGGGCGCTCAGCCCGGACGCCTCGGCGGCGGACACGAGCCCCACGTCGACGAACGTCGAGACCGCGGCCAGCTCGGCGGAGTCGAGCGGCAGCTCCGCCGACACGGGCTCCAGCAGCGCCGTCACCATGCACTCACCGCAGCGGACGTCCCTCACGGGGCAGGTCTGGCAGTCGACCAGCATGTCGGGCTCCTTCTCTGGTTGGGTCGGTGGACCTCGGTCGTCTCGGCGTCGCGACACCTCGCGGTGTGTCGGCGCTGGTCCAGACGCTAGGACCGAGGTCTGACACCGCCCCCTACGATCGGCGCAACCACTCTTCCTGGAGGCTGTGATGAGTCGACTGCACGTGTTGGCGGCGCCGGACAAGTTCCGCGGTTCGGCCACGGCGACGGAGGTGGCCGCCGCCGTGGCCGCTGGAGCCCGGCGTGCCGGCTGGGACTGCCGGCTGCTGCCCATGGCCGACGGCGGCGAGGGCACGCTCGAGGCACTGGGCGGCCCTGACCGCACGACCGTGGTGTCCGGCCCGGACGGGGAACCCGTCGAGGCGGCCTGGCGACTCGACGGCACGACCGCGGTCATCGAGATGGCCACCGCCGCCGGCCTCCAGCTGGCCGGCGGAGCCGGAGCCAACGATGCGCTGGCGGCCACCACCCGAGGAGTGGGCGAGCTGGTGGCCGCCGCGCTCGACGCCGGGGCCACCCGGGTCATCATCGGGGTCGGCGGCTCCGCCACCACCGACGGTGGGCTCGGCGCCGTCGAGGTGCTCGAGGAGCGCCAGCCACTGGGCGGCCCGGGTGCCCACGCGCAGGTCGTCGTCGCCCACGACGTCCGCACGCTGTTCACGCAGGCCGCCGCCGTCTTCGGGCCGCAGAAGGGGGCCGGGCCGGCCGAGGTCGAGCAGCTCACGCAGCGCCTGGAGTCGTTGCGCGCGGACTACCTGGCACGCTACGGCGTCGACGTCGGCGTCCTCCCCGGCTCCGGCGCCGCCGGGGGTCTGGCGGGTGGCCTCGCCGCGCTCGGCGCCCGGCTGGCCCCGGGCTTCGACGCCGTGGCGACCGAAGTCGGCCTCGCCGAGGCCGTAGCCCAAGCGGACCTTGTCATCACCGGGGAGGGCCTGATGGACCCGGAGTCCTTCAACGGCAAGGTCGTCGGCGGGGTCGCCGCCCTCGCCGAGCAGACCGACACACCGGTCTTCGTCGTGGCCGGGCAGGTGCGTCCGGAGGTGCGTGACCGGGTCCCCTGCGTCGACCTCGTACAGGTTTTCGGCGAGGAGCGTTCGTGGGCCGAGCCGCTCGCCTGCATCGAGGAGGCGGTGTTCCGACACCTGGGCTCGCTCGCCACGAACCACGCAGCGACCGGAGGCACGTAGCGCCTGTGCCACCGCGCACGGCATACCGGCGTGGCGCGTTGGGGTTGGCCGCGGCGGGGGAACGTCCTCGGGCTGGTCGGCGTATCAACAGGTTTGCGGGGGCCGCTGGCCGCGCACCGCCGCCTCGACGACTCCGAGCGCCTCGTCGGGGCTCAGCCCGAGGGCGTGGGCGACGCGGGCGAACTCCTGTGCGGCGTGGCGGATCCGCGCCCTGCTCTCGTCGCCCGCGCTGCCGACGAAGGTGCCGGCGCGACCACGAGTCTCGACCAAACCGGCCTCGTCGAGCTCGCGGTAGGCGCGCGCAACCGTATTGGCGGCGACCCCCAGCGAGCTGGCCAGGCTCCGCACGGTGGGCAGCTTGGCGCCGACAGGCAGGACGCCCTGCGTGATCTGCGTCGCCAGCTGGAGCCGCACCTGCTCGTAGGGCGGTACTTCGCTGCCGGAGTCGATCCGAACCAGCTGCATGAGCGTCCTCCTCGCCCCGATTCTCACCACCACCACCGTGCCACACGGTGATCGGCTGCCGGCGGCCCAGGAGCCGGCCGATTTCGTCACGGGCGCGCCTGCCCCGGCCTGTCGGACCCACGGCCTACCGTCGATCCCATGCAGGTCACCCACGGCGTCCAAACGACGCTCGACGAGCTCGGGACACCGCTCGCCGACGTCACGTTCGTGGTGGTCGACCTGGAGACCACGGGTGGCAGCCCCTCCGGTGCGCACATCACCGAGGTCGGCGCGGTCAAGGTGCGCGGTGGCGAGGTCCTCGGAGAGTTCCAGACCCTGGTCAACCCGGCCGAGCCGATCCCGGCGTTCATCTCGGTGCTGACCGGCATCACGGGCGCGATGGTCGCGGACGCGCCCCGGGTGGCCACTGTGCTGCCGGCGTTCCTGGAGTTCGCCGCAGGCAGCGTCCTCGTGGCCCACAACGCGGGTTTCGACATCTCCTTCCTCAAGGCGGCCGCCGCCCAGACCGGACACCCCTGGCCGGGTTTTCGCGTGGTCGACACCGTGCACCTGGCCCGGCAGCTCGTCACCCGTGACGAGGCGCCCAACCGCAAGCTGAGTTCGCTGGCCCGGCTCTTCGGCGCGGCAACGACGCCCGACCACCGCGCGCTGCACGATGCCCGCGCAACCGTCGACGTGCTGCACGGCCTGCTCGCGCGGGTCGGCAACCTCGGCGTCACCACGTTCGAGGAGCTGGCCAGCTACTCCTCGCGGGTGAGCCCGGCGCAGCGCCGCAAGCGGTTCCTCGCCGACGGGTTGCCCTCCGCACCGGGGGTCTACATCTTCAAGGACGCCGATGGCCGACCGCTCTACGTCGGTACCTCCAAGGACATCCGCCGCAGGGTGCGCACCTACTTCACCGCCAGCGAGCAACGCAGCCGGATGGCCGAGATGGTCGCACTCGCGCAGAACATCACCCCGATCGTGTGTGCCACGGCGCTGGAGGCCGAGGTGCGCGAGCTGCGCCTCATCGCCGAGCACCAACCGCGCTACAACCGGCGCTCCCGCTATCCCGAACGCGCCCCGTGGGTGAAGCTGACCGTCGAGCCCTTTCCCCGGCTGTCCATCGTCCGGCAGGTCAAGGACGACGGCGCCCGCTACTTCGGTCCGTTCTCCTCGTGGGCGGCCGCGCGGGACGCCGTCGACGCCGTCCACGAGGTGGTGCCCCTGCGCCAGTGCACCACACGGTTGAGCACTCGGGGCGTCACGCCCGCCTGCGCGCTCGCCGAGATGGGGCGATGCGGCGCGCCGTGCACCGGCGCCCAGTCCGTGCAGGACTACGCGCTCGTCGCGCAGACCGCCGCCGAGATGATCTCGGGCGACGCCCGCGAGGTCGTCGGGGCGCTGCGCGAGCGGATGAGCGTCCTGTCCCGACAGGAGCGCTACGAGGACGCGGGCGCGGTGCGCGACCGCTTGCTGCACCTGGTCCGGGCCGCGGCTCGCGCGCAGCGCATCGCGCCCCTGGCCCGCAGCGCCGAGGTGGTGGCCGCCCGCCGAGCCGCGCCCGGCGGGTGGGAGCTGGTCTGCGTGCGCTACGGCCGTCTGGCCGGCACCACGGTGAGTCCGCCGGGGGCCGACCCCCGGCCGTTCATCGAGGCCCTGGGGCGGACCGCCGAGGTCGTGGCGGCTCCGGCCGCCCCGGTGCCCGCGGCCACTGCCGAGGAGACCGAGAAGGTCCTTCGCTGGCTCGAGGCGCCAGGAGTGCGCATGGTGTCCATCCAGGGTGAGTGGACCTGTCCGGTGCACGGTGCGGGTGGTGCCCGCGACCGGCTCGAACCCCTGGCCGCGGCCCGCCGCGACCTGGTCGGCTTCGACGAGCCCTCCTCCATCGGGCTCACGCATCGACCGCCCGCCGCGGTGCCCTCCGCAGGCTGAGGGACCAGGGCGCCCAGCACCGGCGCAGGCCGACGCGGCCGCGCCCGGGCGGCTAGGGTGAGCCTCGTGATCTCCGCCATCGTCCTGATCAACTGCGACGTCCACCGCATCCCCGAGGCTGCTGCCGCCATCGCCGAGATCGACGGCGTGAGCGAGGTCTACTCCGTGACCGGGGACGTCGACCTCATCGCGGTCGCCAAGGTGTCCCGGCACGAGGACTTCGCCGACGTGATCGCCGACCGCCTCAACAAGGTGGAGGGCGTCACCGGCACCCAGACGCACATCGCCTTCCGCACCTACTCCGGACGCGATCTGGAAGCGGCGTTCAGCCTCGGCCTCGACGACGCCTGACCACGACCCGACCGCGCGGGTGCCAGGCAGGAGCGGGGATGATCGATGGGGTCTGCACCCCACGGATCCTCCACACGGCGGCTCTTGGCCGGACGGCTCAGTCCGTGGCGGTCGAGGCAGCCACCCAGCGAGCGACCACCTCACCGGCGGCACCTGAGTCGATGGACTGCTCGGCGCGGTCCATCCCGGCGCGCACCTGACGGTGCAGCGCGGCGCTCGGGTCACCGTCATGGCCCGTGCCGCCCGGGGTCTCGTCGGGCTCGGTCAGCGCGAGGGCAACCCCCGCATTGAGCACGACTGCGTCACGCACCGGTCCACGGTCCTCTCCGCCGATGACCCGGCGCAGGACGCCGGCGTTGTAGTCGGCGTCCTGCCCCCGGAGGGTCTCGATCGGGTTGAGCTGCAGCCCGAGTCTGCGCGGGTCGAGACGGTGCTCGCTGACGTTGCCGCTGCGGACCCACCACAGCGTGGAGGTGGTGGTGATGGTGAGCTCGTCCAGGCCATCGTCGCCGCGGAAGACGGCCGCGTCCTTTTCCCGCTCGGCGAAGACGCCGGCGATGAGCGGCGCCATCCGCGCGTCGGCGACGCCGATCGCGGCATACCGGGGCTGCGCCGGGTTGGTGAGCGGCCCGAGGAAGTTGAACGCGGTGCCGATGCCCAGGCCGCTGCGGGCCGCCGCCGCGTGCCGCATGGACGGGTGGAAGGTCTGCGCGAAACAGAAGGTGATGCCGCAGTCGGCGAAGATCCGGGCGATGGCCTCAGGGGTGGACCTCAAGTTGATGCCGAGGGACTCGAGCACATCGGCGGACCCGGACGAGGACGACGCGGCCCGGTTGCCGTGCTTGATGATCGGCACCCCAGCGCCGGCGGCGACGATCGAGGCCATCGTCGAGATGTTCACCGTGTGCGCGCGATCGCCGCCCGTGCCGACGATGTCCAGGGCGACATCGGGCGCGGCCATGCGGGTGGCGTGCTGCAGCATCATGTCCGCGAGGCCGCGCATCTCGGCGACGCTCTCACCCTTGGCCCGGAGCGCCATGAGGAAGCCGGCGACCTGCACGGGGCTCGCCTCGCCCCTCATCACCTGGTCCATCGCCCAGGCGGCGTCCTCGGTGGACAGGTCACGGCCCTGCAGCAGCGAGGTGTAGAGGGTCGGCCAGTCGGGCGTCGCGGCGCTTTGGGTGGAGGTGGGGGTGCTGCGGTCCGGCGACCCGGCCATGGTCAGGGCTTGACCAGGGAGCCCGCGCCGGAGCGACCGAGCTCGGCGACGGCCGAGGACATCGCCAAGGCGTCCAAGGGGTGCGGCACGACCTGGTCGGCCTGCGACCACGCGGCCAGCCAGCCGTCCTGCGGCCGGCCGGTCAGCACCAGGATCGGGGGACAGTCGAAGATCTCGTTCTTCAGCTCGCGGCACAGGCCCAGTCCCCCGACCGGAGCCGCCTCACCGTCCAGGATCAACACGTCGAAGCTCGCGCCACGCACCGCCTCGTGGACGGCAGCCGAGGTCGCGCACTCACGCCAGGTCTTGACCTCGATGTCGCGTGATGGACGCTTGCCCACCGCGATCCGCACCGCGTCGCGGGTGGCGATGTCGTCGCTGTAGAGCAGGACGCTGATCTGCTTGGGGCCGGGCCGGCTGCCGCCGTCCGGGGGCACGGCAGCGGGCGTCGAGGGGTGCGAAGCGGTCATGCCCAAGATGCTACCGGTGCGGCCCGGTGGGCCGGTCGCCGACATTCGGGGGGTCGCTCTGACATCCCAGCGCGGATAGGGCCATAATGGCGCCCGTGGCGACCGCATCAGCAGTTCACTCAGGCACGCCGGGAACCAGTCCCGGACCACTCCAGCGACCGGGCCCGGCGACACGGCCGGACATGACGTCGGTGGGCACGATCGTGTGGCTCTCCAGTGAGCTGATGTTCTTCGCGGGACTCTTCGCGATGTACTTCACGATTCGCTCAGTCTCGCCCGAGCTGTGGGCCGACAAGACGACGGCACTGAACGTCCCCTACGCCGCCGGGAACACGCTGATCCTGGTGATCTCGTCGGTCTGGTGCCAGCTCGGCGTCTTCCGCGCGGAGAACGGCCACCCGGTGCGGACCGGCAAGCTGTTGGAGATCGGCAAGTGGGGAATGCGCGAGTGGTACGTCCTCACCTACATCTTCGGGGCCGTCTTCGTCTCCGGGCAGGTCAAGGAATACGCCGACATGGTCCACGAGGGCATCACCATGTCGTCGGACGCCTACGGCTCGGTCTTCTACATGACCACCGGGTTCCACGCCCTGCACGTGACCGGCGGGCTCCTCGCCTTCCTGATGATCATCGGACGCACCTTCACGACACGTCGCTACACGCACACCCAGGCGACCGGTGCCATCGTGACGTCGTACTACTGGCACTTCGTCGACGTCGTCTGGATCGCCCTGTTCGCGACCATCTACCTGCT
Organism: Segeticoccus rhizosphaerae; assembly: GCF_005222685.1. Taxonomy (NCBI): domain Bacteria; kingdom Bacillati; phylum Actinomycetota; class Actinomycetes; order Micrococcales; family Intrasporangiaceae; genus Segeticoccus; species Segeticoccus rhizosphaerae. The sequence goes on along the minus strand of NZ_SWMA01000008.1, from coordinate 2,067 downwards.
GCAGTGACCATGCCCCCTCCTCTGACGACCCCTGCCCCGTATCCCACCCTCGACAGGACCGCATCGTGAACTCCCTCGCTGCCCGCCGCCGCCACCCGGCGGCGATCGTCGTCATCCTGATGCTGGGGCTCCTGGCCACGGGTGGGCTGTACGTGCTGCTCTCGCCCAAGACGGCGCAGGCGGCGGTGGCCACCGCGGACGACGTGAACCAAGGCAAGAAGCTCTTCCTGGCCAACTGCGCCACCTGCCACGGACTGAAGGCCCAGGGCACCAACGACGCACCCTCGCTCGTCGGCGTCGGTGCCGCGTCCGTCGACTTCCAGGTGGGCACCGGGCGGATGCCGCTGGCCGGACCAAACGTCCAGGCGCACCAGTCGCCGAAGCTGAAGTACTCCGAGAGCGAGATCCGCGACCTCGCTGCCTACATCGCCTCGCTCGGCCCTGGCCCGGCGATCCCCGAGGAGTCCGAGCTGACCGGCGGCAACCAGGCCAAGGGCGGCGAGCTGTTCCGCGTCAACTGCGCCATGTGCCACAACTTCACCGGCGCCGGTGGCGCCCTGACGCGCGGCAAGTTCGCTCCGGCACTGGACGACGTGTCCGGCAAGCACATCTACGAGGCAATGGTCACCGGCCCGCAGTCGATGCCGGTGTTCAACAACACCAACATCGACAAGCAGGGCAAGGCCGACATCATCGCCTACCTGCAGGGGCTCGACGAGAACAAGAACCCCGGCGGCATCACGCTGGGGCGGATCGGTCCGGTGAGCGAGGGCCTGTTCGCATGGACGTTCGGCATCGGCCTCCTCATCGGCTTCGCCGTCTGGCTGGGCCGCAAGGCGGCGTGATGGCCACCCGACCGCACCGACGCAACGATTCCGAGGGACAGGATCGACCACGATGACTGACAACGGGAACCCCACACAGGGCCCGCACGAGCCGGACGGCCAGGTCGAGCGGTTCGACACGAGCACCGCCCTGCCCCTCGACCAGGGGCACATCGTCGGGACCGGCGGCATTCCCGAGCAGTTCGCCAACCCCGGTCTGCCGCCGCATGTCCACCGCATGGCCGACCACGACGAAGGTGCAGCGCGGCGGGCCGAGAAGCAGGTCGCCACCCTCTTCGGCATCTCCGCGCTCGCGACGGTGCTGTTCGTCGTCTGCTACTTCGCCATCCCGCGCGACAAGTTCTCCTTCATCCCCCTGGTCGGCCAGGCCAACATCTCCCACGTCACGCTCGGTGTCACCCTCTCGATCTCGCTGCTCGGGATCGGCATGGGAGCCATCCACTGGGCCAAGACGCTGATGCCGGACACCGAGGTCGTCGAGGAGCGGCACACGCTGCGCTCGGCCGAGGAGGACCGTCATGGCGCGGTGGACACCCTCCTCGAGGGCGGGCAGGGTGCCCAGATCGCCCGTCGCCCGCTCATCAAGTACACCCTCGGCGGCGCTCTCGGCCTCTTCGCGATCCCGTTGGTCGTCCAGCTGGTCGGCAGCCTCGGGCCCGCCCCCGGCGACGAGCTCTACACCACGGTCTGGAAGAAGGGCACCCGGCTGGTCCGCGACCCTGAGCTGACCCCGGTCAAGGCCACCGACGTCACCATCGGCTCGGTCTTCCACATCCTGCCCGAGGGGATCGACAAGACCGCTTACCCGATGAACGAGAAGGCGAAGGCAGCTGTGCTGCTGATGCGCCTGGACCCCAAGGACATCCTCAGCCAGAAGGAGCTCGACTGGGGCTACCACGGCATCGTGGCCTACTCGCAGATCTGCACGCACGTCGGCTGCCCGGTCGGCCTCTACGAGCAGCAGACCCATCACCTGCTGTGCCCGTGCCACCAGTCCACCTTCGACGTGACGCAGGACGCCAAGGTGATCTTCGGGCCGGCCGGGCACCCACTGCCACAGTTGAAGATCACCGTTGACCAGGACGGCTACCTGATGGCCGACGCGCCGTTCGCCGAACCGGTCGGCCCGAGTTTCTGGGAGCGCGGATGAGCACCTCGAGCATTCCCAAGGGCGCGGCAGGGCTGCGCGCCAGTGACCAAGCGGCCCGGCCGGCTGCGGGTG
>NZ_SWMA01000079.1:0-2427 GCF_005222685.1 Segeticoccus rhizosphaerae | reverse complement strand
GTCAATCCTGGCCAAGGTACGCCGCGCACGGACCCGGCTCGACGAAGTGGTTAGCCAATAGCGAGACGGACCACTAGGACCGACCGTCGTCTGCGGCAAGTAGCGCACCGCGCTCACCGGCACGATGTCCAACGGCCGGGCGGAATCTGGGCGTTGCCTCCCTCGTCCACGGACCGCGGCCGTCGCCGCCGGCCACGGAACTGGCCACTGGCTTCGAGTGAAGCTGCCGCGGCTTGGACGGTGACGTGCCGCCCGCTGGGGCAGGGTTTCACCCGCCTACTTCCGCCGTCTCCTGACGTCGAGGCTTCGTGCAACATCTCTTGGCCAATCCGGGACATATGGGCGCCACCTACGGGCAGTTCGTGGAACTCGAGGACTGGCCGAATAACCCACCTTCGGAGACATCCCGACAAGGCGTCCCATGAAGGCGGTGAGGTGACGCAAGGTCGCCCTTTGCTTCGGCCGGCTCAAGGATCGGCGTGCCGTGCTAGCGGCGATTGCGCTTGCGGCGTACGGCGACGACGAGACCCAGTAGGCCGACCCCGGCTACCGCAACAGCGTTGCGAGGCCTATTTGTTGCATCGAGTGTTGCGGCCGACTCGTGCAGCAGTGTGGAGTCGGGCCGATTCTTGCCGAGCGTGTTGGCAGCGGGGGATTTCGCGCCTGGTGCCTTGTCGTCGGGTCGGGGAATGGGCGTTAGCGCCAGCTTGGACGAGGCCCAGCGAAAGGACTTCGGAGTGACGTCTGGTGCGGTGCCGGCGTTCCGCCACGACTCCAGGTTCTCCAGGTGCTTGCACGCTGAGGGGTAGGTGTCGCAGTAGCTCTTCGCTGTCCCCTCGGACCGGGCGGACAGCAGCGCCTTGGTCACGGCCCGGGACAGGGTGTTGGCGCCGGCGTTGAAGACCGAGTTCAGCGTCCGGGACGCGGCAGGGTCGTTGACCCGCAGGGGAGTCCCGGTGCCGGTGGAGACAGCGAAGACCGTGTCACCGTCGGCCAGGGTGTGGATGGGATTGATTGCCCTGGCAAGCCCATCGTTGGCGTTGGCGGACATGCGCTGCGCCGCGGCCTTCTCCAGAGGCGCGTTCGTGGCCACCACGGCGATCGTCGTGTTCAGGTTATTGGAGTCCGGCTTTGGCGGGTGGCACTCGGATCGCTTGGGGATGCGCAGTCCGTCAAACTCATCACCGATACCCAGGCTTGCTCCCAGCAGACTGCAGTCTCGCGGATCAACCGCCGAACCGGCAGAATTGACGATCACGATGGCTCCGACGTAGATCCCATCTCCCAGGTAGACACTCGCAGTACCGACCCCACTCTTCAGACCACCGGAGCGCGCTCCGGTGCCTCCCCCAACCACGCCTTGTCGGACGGGACCGGCGCGGTTCGCGTCGGCTGCCAGGTAGCCCCACGGAGCGGAGGTACGGGACTTGATGTCCCCGCCGCGGCCGAGGTCGAAGATGTCGGCGGCAGGCACGATCGGTGCGACGCCCACGCCGACGTTGACGCCCTCTTTCCGGTCCTCTAGCCAGCGAATGATGCCTGTGGTGGCGTCGAGCCCGTACATGCTGCTGCCGCCGAGCTGGATGGCGTTGACTCCAGGGTTGGAGTTGAGCGGGCTGAGAAGGTCGGTCTCCTTGGTAGCAGGCGCCCCGCCGCTCTGGTCGACGCTGGCCACCGACATCGTTGGCGTGTAGACCACAGTCGTCCCGGTCAGGTAGGTACCTGCCGTCGACTGCACCTGACCGACCCGGATGCCTGGCACGTCGGTGATCGCGTTGTTCTTGCCGGGAAGCCCGGGGTTAGGGGTGGACGGTGTGGCACTTGCCATGGGCAGGCCGGTCACCATCGCCGCCGAAAGAGCCAAGACACCAAGGGACAGGGAAGCACTGCGAGTCTGCATGATGCTGTCCGTTCTATGAGATGCGCGAGAATCGGTTTGATGAAACCGGTTGGCATCAAAAGGATGCCGCGGTTCCGTGCCTATCGCTGAAGTGTCGTAGGCTACTGGACTGGCCTGTGCACTACAAGAGGTGGAGGAGGCCGCGGCACTCCGCCATCTCCTTCTGGGAGAGAAGCGGTGGAACGGGCAGGAACCACGTCCGAAGCCGCGCTGCCCCCGTCGCCGTCAGGTTGGGCTGGCCGTGCTTGCGACGCGCCGGTTACCTTCGGGCAACATCGTTTACCGAGTCCGCTACCACGGCCCCGACCGACAGGAACGCTCCCGGTCATTCCGCACCCGCCGGGACGCCGCGGCCTTCGAGGCCCAGATGAAGAGCGAGCTGGCCACTGGTGATTGGATCGACCCGGCGCGCGGCCGGATGACGCTGGGACGAGCTGAGGACCATTATCGCCTAGTACTACAGCCGCACTTAGTTTTTGCTGGTCCCGCGTGTCGACTGTGTGAGACTGGGAATTCACCGGCATGTT
>NZ_SWMA01000078.1:0-3021 GCF_005222685.1 Segeticoccus rhizosphaerae | reverse complement strand
CTTGGTCGCCGACACGCCCACCACCACCGCGGCCTGCTCAACCGTCAGGCAATCGCGGACCTGAGCCCAGAACCGATACTCCACCTCAACCGGCAACCGCGGACTACCCCGACGAGCACTCATCTGCACACCTCTCAACGCCAGGTGTTGCAGTCACTCCTTGAGGCCAAGGCCCCCAGGAGGGTACGAAACCTCACGATGATTCCTCTGGGGTGAGCGCTGGGGTCGAGGCTGCGTCTGGGCCGTCGGGTCAGCCGTAGTGCTGGAAGCGCGGCCACAGCCTCGACCAGGGCGCTCGCGGGCCCCGACACACCGCGACCGGCTCGCCGACCTCCTCGTTGTCGACATCGTCCCGGTTGTGCAGGCGCCCCCTGACCTCACAGGTGGCGAAGTCGTCTCGCACGTCCGCGAACTGTCCGCCCACGATGACCACCGTCGTGGTCGAGTCGGGCGGTCGCCGGTCGAAGTAGAGCTGGTTGTGTGCGCTGTACGGTCGCGGCAGGCCGAGGTCAGGCCCGTAACGCACCAGCGCACCGGCCTCGCCGTAGTTGCTGGTGAGGAGCACCGGATGTTCGGACGCCGGGACCGAGCGGTAGACCATGGCCACCTGCTCGACATACTCCGGCCACCCAATCTGGTCGGCGACGGTCTGGTTGATCCCGGGGATCGGTGTGCTCGCCAGTGCCGAGGCGGGGACCAGCGGCAGCGCGATGAGTGCGGAGACGACCGCGTTCACGGGGATCAGGACCCAGGCCGTATGACGCCACGCACGCGAGCGGGCCAGGAACCCCGCAGCGGGCACGCAGCCGATGGCGAAGACCACCGCCAGCAGGCCGATCGGGTAGTAGAGCTGCCCACCCCCGACCCAGGTCTCGACCAGCAGCACCACGAAGGCCACGGCGAGGAAGCGGATGTGCCGCCATTCGCGACGGCGCCACAGGGCCACCAGGCCGGCCACCCAGACCGGCGTCAACGGCGGACCGAGCAGGATGAGCAGATAGGGCCACATGATCACGCGCACCGTGGCCGCGTTGTCGTCGCTGAGGGCCCGGCCCATGGCCAGCTGCGGCCAGTCGTGGGTCGCCTGCCAGACCACGTTGGGCACCGCCAGGACCACTGCCAGTGCCACCGCGAGCCACAGCCGCCGGTTGCGCAGGACACTTCGCGGCCCTACTGCCAGCACCCCGACGACCAGCGCGACCACCAGGAGCCCCACGAGCAGCTTGTTGTAGGTGCTCAGACCGAGCACCAGACCCGCTGCCAGCCACCAGCGCGGCTGGTCCCGGAGGACCGCCCTGATCACGAACAGGCAGACCAGCGGCCACACCACCACGTCGATGCTGGTGGTCAGCAGGACGTGCCCGAAGACGAGCGGGATCGCGGCGAAGGCGTAGGACCAGGCGCACAGCCCCTGTGCAACGGCCCGCCCCCCGACCTCGCGGGTGATGAGGGCGAGGACGAGCACCGAGGACACCGCGGCCAAGGTCGCCGGGATCCGTCCCGCCCAGGGCTCGGCAGAGACGAGTGCCGCCGCCCGGGCGAGCAACGGAGTGAACGGCGGCTGGTCGACATACCCCCAGGCCGGACGCAGCATCCGGAAGTAGAGCTCGTCGCGCTCGAAGCCGTAGGGGTTGCTGGTGAGGGTCAGCACGAGGGCCAGTGCGACCATCGCGGACACCACCCGGCGCGCCGCGAACGCTGGCGGTTGCGCCGGCGCACCACGACGGCCTGACACCGACTCGACCAGCATCGTCACACCGACCAGCATGTTCCCGAGACCTGCCGGTCCACCAGCCGATTTGAGGTGAGGGGCCGGGCTCGCTCCTCAGCCGATCTTGGGCATGACCTCCTCCGCGAGAAGCCGCAACTGCTCGTCGACCGTGGCGACGCCGTCGAGCGCTTGTCCTGTGAAGGCCTTCACCAGGGACGCGTCCGTGATGGCCGCGATGAAGTGGTTGACACCCGTGCCCTCGATCTCGGCCTTGATCTTGGCGGTGACCTCCTCGGGGGTGCCGGCGACGGAGAGCTTCTCCGCGAGCTCCGGGCTGGTCAGCTCGATGCCCTTGGCGAGGTCACCCGCCCCGATGGCCTCGATGATCGGGGTCAACGAGTCGGGATCCACACCGTTGCGCTCGAGCTGCTCGGCAGGCATCGAGGAGGCGTAGATGCCGACCATCGACCGCGCGGCCTGCTTAGCGGCGGCGGAGTCCCGGCCCACGGCAGTGACGACCCATGCGCCGAAGTCCATGTCGTCCGGGTCCTTGCCGGCACGCTCGGCGCCGATGCGGAAGTGCTTTATGCCGTAGTCGTAGGCCTCCCGGGTGTAGCTGAGTGCGTGGTGGCAGCCGTCGGAGAACTCGCCGGCCGCCTCGAAGGACCTGGGGCCGCGCATCGACCCGATCTTCACCGGCAGTCGCTCCTGGACCGGGCGGGCGAAGGTGAACAGGCCGTTGTACTGGAAGAAGTCGCCGTCGTAGGTGATGGTGCCCTCGTCGAGCAGCGTGCGGATGACGTGCACGCCCTCCTTGACGCGCGACAACGGCTTGGTGTCGGACCAGTCGATGCCGTACTGCGCGAGCAGTCCGAAGTTGCCGGAGCCCAGGACGACCTCGGCCCGCCCTCCGGTCAGCTCGTCGAGGGTGGCCGCAGCCTGTGCGATCAGGGAGGGGTCGCGCAGAACCACGCCCGAGACGCTCGGGCCGAAGCGGATGTTCGTCGTGTCCCTGGCGGCCGCGGCGAAGAGCAGCCACAGGTCCTTGTGCCACGTCTCGTCCGCCGCGTAGCAGGCGTAGTAGCCGAGCTCGTCCGCGAGCTTGATGGCTCGCAGGGACTCCTCGAGCGGGTAGTCGGGGAGCATCACGTAGCTGAACTTCATGGCGTTCTCCTTTGCCCTGGTTCGTTGCGCCCCACCGGGATCGGCGGGGGTCGTCCACGAGTGACCACCACCATGTCAGGACTCGATGTTGGCCATGACGTGCTTGATCCGGGTGTAGTCCTCGAAGCCGTACATGGACAGGTCCT
>NZ_SWMA01000077.1:0-3313 GCF_005222685.1 Segeticoccus rhizosphaerae | reverse complement strand
CCGGATGACCGCGGCGGCGTTCGGGAAGATTCCCACGACACGGCTGCGACGCTTGATCTCCTTGTTGACCCGCTCGATTATCCGGCCCTGGGGGCCGGGTCAAGGATCTGCATAGACGAGTTCATCTTGGCCGCAGGGTGTGCAGGTGGTTCTGGAGTGCTTGGGCGACGTGGCGGTGTCGTTCTTCCTCGCCGGTCCAGCCGCGGTCGGCGGCGTCGGCCTGCAGGGCTTGGACGTCGGTCAGCTGGTCGGTGAGGGCCGGTTCGAACTCGGCGGCTGGGGTGTAGTTGTCGCAGGTCTCGCAGATGTTGGCGTAGGGACAGGGCCCTTGGGACTCGTGGCGGGAGCAGTAACCGTGCGCGACCCGCGTCTTGAGCATCTCGCTGGCCAGCCAAGAGACCTTGTCGGGCACGATCGGTCGCCCGACCGGGGTGAGGGTGAGCTGGCGGCGCATCTTGCCCATCGCCTCGTCGTAGGCGCCCCGCAGCGTTGGCGATGCGAGGGTGGCGTAGCGGATGGTCATTTCCGGGGTGACGTGTCCGAGCAGGGCCATCAACGCCTGGAGGGACATGCCGGCGTTGGCCAGCGTGGTGGCGTAGGTGTGACGCAGTTGGTGCGGCGTGACTGTCAACGGCCGGCCGGTGGGGTCGTGCAGGCCGGCTGTTGTCACGGCGGCGAGGAGCCCGTTGCGCAGCCGGGTAGCTCCCAACCGGCGGCCGTGTTCGGTGAACATGAAGTCGGTGGGCTTGTGTGTGCGCGGATGCGGGATCGGACGATGACTGCCTCGCCGGTGGGCCCACTGGTCGAGGGCTGCCAGGGTGGGTTCGTCCAGTGGCACGGTGCGTTCGGTGGCGAGCTTGCCCAGCGGCACGCGCAGCCAGGTCCCGGCGGGTCCGTAGTCCACGACGGCGCCCAGCTCGAGGTCGAGGAGCTCACCGACGCGTAGCCCGGTGCCGCGCAGCACCTGCAGACCGGCTCGGGCGAACGGGTCGGGCAACGCGATGACGGCGGCCATCAGTCGCGCGTCGACGTCTGGGGTCAAGGCGCGTGGCAGGGCACGGTCCAGTTTGGGGATATCGGCCGCGAACACCAGCCGCCGGCTGGGTGCCTCGGCCCACCCCCAGGCGGCGATGTCCTCGAGCAGGTTGCGCAGGCTGAGCACGCCCGACTGCGCGACGGCCACTGACACTGGCTGTGGTCGGGACTTGCGTCCGCGCCAGGGGCGGGTCCGGTTCCAGGACAGGAACTCCTCGACGTGGCTGCGTTGCAGTCTCGCTAAGCTGGTGACCTCGGGGTGGCGGGTGGTGAGGAACTCCGCGAACGGGAGCAGGTCGCCCACCAGCGACTCCACCGATCGTGGCCGCAGGACGCTGGCCCGGGTGTGTACGTAGCGCAGCAACACGGCCCGGATCGGCTCGGCCATGGCGACCTCGGTGAAGCGCTGTTCCAGGGTCCGCGACCAGGGGCGACGACGCGGCGGCTGATCGAGCACGTCGATCTCGAACAGCAGCTGCCGCAGGCTGGCTAGCCTGGCGCGGTAGGCACGCAGCGATGAGCGCGACAGCGTCATCGTGACGCCCAGCTGCTCGTCGAACTGGGCGACCACGTCGGTGCTGAGGTCGGCGACCGGGCCGCCGTGCCAGGCCAGCAGAACCGCGAGACACTCACCGAGCACGGTGTCGACCCAGCCTGGCGTCCATCCCAGCCGTAGTCCCGCGGCCCGCGCCGCGGCGAAGTCGTTGGCATGCTGGGCTTCCACGACGCGGGCGAGGCCGGTGAGGTTCTTGGCACCGGCCAGCTCCAGATCCAGCCGGAGGCGTCCGGTGCCGATCAGGAAGACGACCAGCGGCCAGGCTCGGCTGCGCTTGAGCTCCACCATACGTTCGGCGACCGGCTGGCTCATCCACCCGTGCAGGTCAGGATGCACGGCAAGGAAGGCTCGGGCGCAACGAAGCCGGTCACGCAGCGCCCGGTCGCTGCAGCCGAGCCGCTGGCAGTGACCAACGTAGGCGGCGAACCAGTCATGGTCGGTGCCGGTGGCCACCCGGGCGACGGCGGCGCTCATCGTGCGCCAGCCAGGGTGGCGCGAGCGGCGGCGTACTCGGCCGCCAAATGCTCGACCGACAGGTGCACATACCGGCTGGTGGTCTCCGGGCTGGCGTGTCCCATCAGCTCCCGCAGCGCGAGCACGTCGATCCCGCCGACAGCAAGCTCGGTGCCGTAGGTGTGTCGCAGCCGATGGGGCCGGACCCTGGTTGCTCCCGAGACTTCCCGGTGCCTGCGGAACAGGGCCCGCAGCCCGGCCTCGCTGACCGGCGCTCCGCTGGTCGGGCCGCGCAGCACCACGAAGCACTCCGGTGTCACCAGCCCGGGTGGGCGTTCGTGGCGCAGGTAGGCGCCGAGCTCGGCGAAGAACGCGCCGTCGACCGGAACCACTCGTTCCCGTCCGCCCTTGCCGACCACCCGCAGTCGCCGGCGGCCCTGGTCGACGTCGCGCAGCAGCAGCCCGCGGACCTCGGCCGAGCGCAGCCCGCCCAGCAGCATCGCCAGCACCATCGCGCGGTCTCGATACGTGCGCAGCCCGGACAGGAACGCCTGCACGTCAGCCAGGTCCAGCGACTCAGGCAGTCGGCGCTGCTCGCGGACCAGGCGTCCGCCGCCGCGGGCGCGTCCTGGCCCCAGATGTCCGAGCATGCCGCGAGACGTCGGCCGCAGCCCCTGCCCGCGACGTGGCGCCGGCACCGGGTTCGAGTCACGGATCCCGCTCATCACCAGGAACTCGAAGAACGCGCGGACCGCGGCGACTCGCCGGTTGATCGTGGCCGGTGCCGCGCTGCGAGGCTTGAGCCGCACCACCCGCTGGCTCGTCGCCGGGGTCCGCGCGCCCTGCCAGTCCACCCAGCCGAAGACGTCTACCGGCTCCACCGCCGACAGCGCGATCTGCTGCTCGGTCAGGAACCGGGCGAGGTTGGCGACGTCGAAGGCATAGGCCCGAACCGTCGCCGGCGAGAACGCTCGCGCACGCAAATGGGCCAAGAACTCATTGCCCAGACCGATGCCATCCCAGTCGCCCACCAGCCGATGCTGACCCTCCCTCACCTGCACCGCGGCCGCCATCATGGGCTCCTTCCCTCACCTCAGGATCGACCTTCGACCCATCCGGCTCGGGGACCTCAAGCCGCGAGCTGCACCGTGTCGCCCAAGAGCCGGTTAACAGATAGCGGGTTGGTCGACCACACACCTTGCGCCAGTGGGTCTTGGGGAATGCGGTGAAGGCGAGGACCTCGGCCTTGGCCTCGTCCATCAGCGGTCC
>NZ_SWMA01000076.1:0-3531 GCF_005222685.1 Segeticoccus rhizosphaerae | reverse complement strand
CTTGGTCGCCGACACGCCCACCACCACCGCGGCCTGCTCAACCGTCAGGCAATCGCGGACCTGAGCCCAGAACCGATACTCCACCTCAACCGGCAACCGCGGACTACCCCGACGAGCACTCATCTGCACACCTCTCAACGCCAGGTGTTGCAGTCACCCCTTGAGGCCAAGGCCTTGTGCAGTGCGAAAACGCACCCCGGTCACCTCCGCCGCGCGGCGGTCTCCGCTCACCCACCGGCGCGGTCGGGACCTGGTGAGGATCTTCGTGGCACGAGACGAGGTGTGGACCCGGACTCCCTCTGTCTCCGCCAGTGCGGTCAACGACTCCACCAATTTCGTGAAGCCACCGCGGGGGTAGAACACACCGTCGACGAGGTCAAGGTGACTCATGAGGTGGTAGATGCTGGGTGCACGGGACGGCGACGTCCCGAGAAATACCGCGGGATAGCCGAGCACCTGGGCCAGGCGCTGGTCTTGGACGTAGCCTGCGATGAAGCGGTCTAGCGGTTGAACGAGCAACCGAGTCAACCGTCCCAGGCGACGGACCACATCAACGCGAAGCAACGGCAGCAGCGATTCGTACGTGGTGTAGAGAAAGCGCCGGATGGCCAAGTCGTACGTCGTGCGAGCAGACTCGAGGTAGGCGCTGAGCCGCTCGCCTGCCCCCGGTTCGACCCGATCGAACGCTGCCGAGACCGCCTCTTGTCCGGAGTGCACGTCCAGCGGCTGCGGGTCGTCCTCGAAGAACACCCGGTAGGCCGGATCCAACCGAATGAGTTCCAGTTGCTCTCCTGTAGTGGAGCCCAGGAGCTGGAAGAAGTGCTCGAAGACCTCGGGCATGAGGTACCAGGAAGGTCCGGTGTCGAAGCGGAATCCAGCGTGCGCCCACTGACCGACCCGGCCGCCGAGACTTGCGTTCTTCTCGTGCAGTTCCACGTCGAAGCCCTCGCGGGCCAACAGTGTGGCCGAGGCCAGCCCTGCGACTCCGCCACCGATGACGACCACCTTGCGGGGGCCGGTCATCGTGATCTCTGCCGGACACCGGCCATGAGACCCAATCTCAGTTTCGTAGGGCCGAGGACCCGTTCCCGTCGCTGCAGAAGTTGCTCAGCTGGCGTGTTGCGGAGCCGACTGGACAGTTCCATGAACACGGCGTGTGCAGCTGAGACAGCCCAACGGCTACTGTCGGGCAGCTGGAGGACGGCGCCTGCAGCGTGGTCCAGATCAGCGTCGATCTCGTCAAGCAGGCGGTGTTTGTCCATTTCGGTGAGATGTTGCGGATCGATGCCCGGGAAATAGCAGCGTCCACGTAGTAGGTAGTCCTCTCGCAGGTCACGCAGGAAGTTCACCTTCTGGAAGGCCGCGCCCAGTCGGCGTGCTCCGATCGCCAGTTCCTCGTAGGCGGCCACAGCATTCACATGCGAGACTGCCGTGGGCTTGACCGACGCGCCGTCCTGCCCGGGCGCCGCCAGGAATACGCGCAAGCACATCAGGCCGACCACTTCTGCCGATCCGTACACGTAAGTCCTGAAGCTGTCGGCATCGTGCTTGCGCACCGACAGGTCGGTGCGCATCGACCCGAAGAAGGGGGAGATCAGCCTCGGCTCGATGCCGCATTCACGAGCGGTCGAGGCGAACGCGTGCACGATGAGGTTGGCGCTGTAGCCGTGGGCCAAGGCGTCCTCGGTGTCCGCCTGCAGTCGGTCCAGCAGAACACCAGCGTGCTGGGGAAAGCGCACGCCGGTTTTTCCGTCCACGACCTCGTCGGCGAGGCGCACCAGTGCGTAGATGTTGCGCACATGGTCGCGCACCGGTCGCCGCAGGAGTCGCGAGGCCATTCCGAAAGATGACGAGTAGACGCTGATCATGCGTGCAGCAGCATCCTGCGCCACCGAGTCGTAGACGCCTTGGTGGTAGGGGTCGTTCGTCGCTGTAGCTCTCGCGTCCCGGACTATCGATCGCGACCTCACGCTGCGTCACTTCGCATCATGCGCTGTGTGAGTCGGCCGATCTCGGTCAGAAGGGACGGTTCGAGACCCACATGTTCCGCGGTGTCCACGGCTTGTTTGAGATAGTCCTCGGCCAAGTCTTCGACATACCGTCGTGAACCGCAGGCCTCCAGCAGATCACGGACGGTCGCGGCGGCGGCGGCGGTGAGGGCGGGGTCCCCGAGGTGCGGAGAAATCCTGTCCCAGGCGCTGGTGGTTCGAGCGTGCGCGATCAACGCGGTCATCTTTCCCTCGCGCAGGTCACTGAGCACGCTCTTACCGGTCTCGGCCTCATCGCCGAAGACGCCGCAGGTCGTCGACCAGCTGGAATCCGATGCCCGCCAGCCGACCCACCACCGCCAGCTGATCCACGGTTCCCTGCGGGGCTCCGGCAAGTACCGCCCCTGCTAGCAGCGGCAGTCGAAACGAGTACCAAGCGGTCTTCTGCTCAGCGATCGCGAGGACTTGCTCCATGGTGACCGTGGAACGGCAGAGGCTTGTGACGACGTCGTCGAGCTCACCCGCCGCGCTGACCCGGACGGCATCGTCCAGAAGGGCCAGCAACTGGCGGGTCGTCTCCTGGCTGGCCTCACACATCGCGATCTGTTGTATGGCGCTCGCGAGCGCGAGATCCCCAGCCAGGACGCCGGCGGCCACCCCGAGTGTGACCGCACCATCCTCACTGGCGCCGCGAGCGCGGGCTCGCTCGGTGAAGAAGCCTGAGACATTGCTGGATCCGCGTCGCACCACGTCCCGGTCGATGACGTCGTCATGGATCACGAAGGCGGTGTGCAACAACTCCAAAGCCGCCCCCACCTCGCATACGAGCTCCATATCCTTTCCGCCGAAGCAGTCGTACGACGCGAAAAGTAGTGCGGGCCGCAGCTTCTTGCCACCACGTCCCGCGTGACCCAGTTGGCGCCACAGCTCCTGAGCGTCAGCGCTTTGGCCAACCGCTCGGCGCAGTCCCTCTCCGACGAAGCGGTCCAACTCGTCGCGGAGCCCGCCGCGGTAGGTGGTTGCCATCTCGGCGGCACGCCTCCCAGGGAATCGGTTCGCTGCTTCGCCTCTCTCCGGCTCGTGCAGTCTTCCAGACGCGCCGCTCGGGAGCTGCCCTTCCCTCATGACAAACTCCCCATGGCGTGTTGGACGGTAATGAACAGCACTACGCGGTCCAGATTCGGTCGAGGGACACGAAACCGTTGCGCATAGACTTCTTCCGCGTCGCGGACGGACTCGTGATCCGTCAGCACCCGAGTCGTCCCTTCCACCGTGCACCAACGGCGACCATCGACCTGACAAACCGACGCCCAAGCGACATCGGTTGAGGCGATGACGTTGCGTACCTTCCGCGATCGGCGAGAGGCGAGAATCCGAACTGTCCCGTTTTCCGGGTCAAGCACCGGCGCGACTGGCACGGTGTGGGGCCGGCCGTCAGCTGTCAATGTCGTCAGTGTCGCGAGGTGTGTCGGCAACGCTCGAAAATGAGGCCGATGCGACGCTCGGAAACGAGGCCACCGGTTTGTTGAGTTCTAGTCTGCCG
>NZ_SWMA01000075.1:0-3699 GCF_005222685.1 Segeticoccus rhizosphaerae | reverse complement strand
CGGGCCATGGTCCTGATCATCTCGCTTCCCCAGCCCAAGGCTGGAATCAGCGTGTCCAAGATTCAGGGTCAGGCCCCGTATGCCCACCGACGCCCTCATAGTCGGCGCGAGAGGTCAGGAGGCAGGGCCCGTAGGCCATCGGCCGATGGGCACTGCGACGAGCGAACTCTCCGCTACCCATCAGGGACAAGGCGTTGAAGTAGGCCGACAACTGCTCGTACGGCGCGTGAGCCTCGTGATACGGCTGGACCGACACCAAACCGCCATACTCCTCGTGCGCAGCACGCAGGCGCGGGATGGCGTCTGGCGCAAGCACAGTGTCCGCGTCGAGGAACAGGAGAAGATCGGCTCGCGTCGCGTCGGCACCAACGTGACAGGCCCACGCCTTGCCGGTCCAACCGGCCGGGACCTTCGTCACCACGATCGGCTCGGCTCCGCCGGACAACGCGGCCTCGAAGGTGCCGTCCGTGGAGCCATCATCGACGACGACGACCTCCGCAACCGCAGAGGGCGCACTGTGCAACGAAGCGAGAAGTTTCGGCAAGGTCGCGGCTTCGTTCCGCGCTGGAATCACCACGGCAACCTTGTCGGCAGCACTCACTGGTGCTACATCAGTGAGGCGGCGCAGATCAGCCAGTTGTCGAGCACCGACCGATGCACCCAGCAGCAACAGAGCCAGGAGTATCGCTGCGATCACTGTTGCGGTGCTTCCAGGAGTGTCAGCTGCAGAGGCATGCCACCGCTGGGGCGTACGGCAACGTCGGCCTGCGGACTCGGGCGGCTCCAATGGCGTGGGACTTCGACCCGGTATCTGGTGAGTATACGGCTCAGTACGATCGTCATTTCGCCGAGCGCGAAGTCTCGACCGATGCACAGCCGGGGTCCCGCGCCGAACGGCAGGTAATTGCTTCGCGGGGCCGGGTCATCCAGGAAGCGCTGCGGGTGGAACCGTTCGGCAGAAGGCCACGCGTCGGGGCGGCGGTGCAGTACCCAAGGGCTGATGATGGCGACGGTTCCGGCCGGGACATCCAGGCCGCCGATGACATCGGGTTGCCGCGACTTTCGCGAGATGACCCAGGCGGGCGGGTACAGGCGCAGGGATTCATCGATGACCGCACGTGTCCATGGCAACACCGCTGGCGTACCCGTCATCGGAATCGGACCTGCGTGCCGGGTGACTTCGTTGCGCACTCGGTCCTGCGCTCCTTGGTCCTCGGCGAGCAGCATCAGGGTCCAGGCCAGCGCCGCTGCCGCTGTTTCGTGTCCTGCGATGACCATGGTGACCAGTTCGTCACGGATCGCCTGGTCGGACAGTCCCCCTTCGATGAGCAGGCCGAGCAAGTCGTCGCCGTGAGAGCCGGCGGCCCGGCGCGTTTCGATCAGCTGGAGACACAGCACGTCCAGTCTACGTCGTGTCGATGACAACCGTCGATTCAGAGCAGACGGGACCCGCTCAGGGAGGACTGATTGTCCCCGCCGTACCACGAGTCGTGCCGCTGCACTCGACGCTTCAAGCAGCCGGTGCGCCTGTTCGGAAAGATCCGCTGAGAGAATCGCGTCACCGACGACGTTCAGCGCGATGCGTAGGCTCAGATCAGCAACATCGACGATCTGCGGGCCACGCATCAGCGGCACCTCGGTCGCCAGCATCCTGTCGGTCGCTTCCGCCACGTGCAGACCGAGGTTGTCCAGCCTCTGATGATGGAACGCCGGCGCGGCGAGGCGGCGATGCTCGATCCAATCCGGCTCGGCCGAGGCGAGCAACCCAGGACCAGTCACCCTGGCGAGAGCGCGGTACTGGATGGTGTCCTTGCTCCAGGTCCGGGCTGCTGTCTGCAACACCCGGCGGACATCGACAGGGTCGCTGATCAGCAGCGCCGGAGGGCCCGGCACCGGGAATGCGACCACGTCTCCGTACCGCTCACGAGCCGCACACAGGAAACCGAGCGGGTCGGCGCGAATCGACCAGAAGTCCCTCATCATCTCCCGAGTCGTGGGCCCTGGTGCGCCGACGTCCAACGGTCCTTGCAGCAATCTGGCGCTGAAAACAGTCACGGCGACCCACCCCACCGTCGAGCGTGCTGCCCCAGCCAACCCCACACGGCACAACTGCTCAAGATCAGCGCAAAGCCGAACGCAAGGTCCTCGATCGGTGCGTAGAACACGCGGCCGTCGCCAAACCAGGTCGCGCGCGCCCCCCCGAGAATCACGTCCTTGTCGTAGCGGACGATGCCGCGGCCGGTCAACCACGCGTTGGTCAGCAGCTGGAAGGCCAGGAGGACCCCACACGCCGTCCACCACGTATGCGACGAGGTCAGACGGGTGCGCAACAGCCAACGGTCGACGGAGATGGCCACGGCCGCCGCTGTGACGGCGAGCGCCGTATAGCTCATGGGCACCTTCCACTCTGCCGCGTGTTGTTGTCTTGGTGGCGGCGGTCGTGCACACGGCGCACGGCCTCGTAGGTCAAGATCGCAGCGATCGGAATCACGACGAAGAAGGCGATCTCTTCGAGCGGCAGACCAGCAACACGCCAAGGCAGGGTCTGATGGCGGTCGAAGCGCCAATGTCCGGCGTGGGTGGCCCAGACATCCCACAGCAGAAAGGGCGAGGCAGCCAAGACAATGGTCGCCATGAGGTGAGCCGGCTGGCGCAACACCTGTGACCGGAATGCGGGGTCCAACGGAAGTGTGCCTGCCAGACAGAACACCAGCATTGGCAGGTAGGAAAGGTGCTGCGGACTCATCGGGATCCCCGGCTGCCCGGCGTTGGTCGAGTGGGCCCCGCAGGGTGATCGACACCGCGTGATCGCACCGATAGTGGTGTCGGCAACGGACCGGTGGAGCGGTCGCCACGAACTGCTTTGAGAAGGATCTCGGCGCTGATGAGGCACATGGGCAGGCCGATGCCGGGAATGGTGCTGTGCCCCGCATAGAAGAGACCGGCGACCCGTCGCGACGTGTTGCGTCCACGGAGGAATGCCGACTGCCGAGCAGTGTGCGCCAAGCCGAGCGCGCCCCCGGACCACGCGTTCACGTCGTCGGCGAAATCCTGTGGGCCGATCGTGCGCCGGACAACGATCCGGTCGGCGAGGTCAGGCACACCGGCCCAGCTGGCCACCTGACGAATGGCCGCATCCGCAACGCGTTCGACGGCGAGATCACTATCGCCGTCCACGCCGCCGCGTCCCATCCCGGTGTGGGCGGGCACGGGAATGAGCATGAACAGATTTTCGTGTCCTTCGGGTGCCGCCTCCGGGTCGCTGGCGGTGGACCGGCTCACGTAGATGGACGCCGGGTCTGGGATCGGCTCACCGGATCCGTGAATCACATCAAAATGTGCTTCCCAGTGACGCGTGAAGAAAAGCGAATGGTGAGCGAGCTGCGGCACCGTGCCGTGGATCCCGAGAAGTACGAGTACAGCTCCAGTGCCTGGATCATGCCGGGACCACCACGAAGGGGGACGACTGCGTGCGGCGGCTGTCAGAAGCTGCGTCTCGACGTGATGCAGGTCCGCTGCGCCGACGACGATGTCGGCATCCGTCGTTTCTTCGCCGGCGGATTCAAGCGGTGGGTGCAACACCGTGTGGATCTGACTGTTCCGACAGTAGTTGGTCGAGGGCTTCGGCGGGGGTGCGCCAGCCGAGGCGTTTGCGGGGCCGGTCGTTGAGCTCGGCGGCGACCATGTCCAGGTAGCCCG